>CAMDDX010000061.1 GCA_945893075.1 Planctomyces sp. SH-PL62
CCGAGCAGATTGACATCTGACGGATGCTCAACGCCTCTTGGAAGCGCGAGTCTTCCGTCGTGTCTTCCACCAGCAGCGCCTGCCGCGAGTCGATCGCGTTGCGCAGGATCGTGCGGCTGATTTGAAATGTTTGCCCCAGCAGCCCCTCGGCCAAGCGGGTCATGCGCGGCAGCACTTCGCCGGTAACGGGGTCGATCAACCCGACAAAGGCGCGCTCCGCCGGAACCTGGCTGAACAACAACGTCAGCAGCGTTTCAAACATCTCGTCGAGGTCGGTGCTGACCTGCAACGCTCGGCCGACTTCGCTGAATAGCTCAACCGCCCAGGCTTGATCGGCCAAACGGGTGCCGATCTGCGGTTCGGTCGTGGCCGGAGCCTGAATTGGCCGCGAGGTGGTGAAGAGCGGCAACGGCGGCTCGGCGACGGGTGCTTTGGCCGCACGGAAATTGGCCAGATCAATCGAGACGTTGACTTGCGCGGGATCACGGTCGGCAAACTCGACATTCGGTTCTGCCAGCGAACCCATCATCGAAGCCGTCCACGTCGTTTTGACCGGTGCTGGTGACAGAAACTGAATTTCAAACGGGCCGAGATGAATCACATCGGTGTGATGCAACTCCGCTTCGGTGACGCGGGTTTGATTGATGTAAGAGCCGTTGCGGCTGCCGTTATCGACCAGCCACCACGTCAGGCCGCGCTTCTGAACCGTGGCATGATGCCGCGAGATACCGGGCACCGACTCCGGGACGCTCAAACCCATCTGCGGCGAACGGCCGATGGTCACGTCCTCCCCCTTGAGCGGTTGCTCAACGACTTTGCCGTCGATCAAGTATGACAATCTGGCACCGGTCATTTGGTTCTCTCCTGGAGTGGTGAAAGACGATAGCCGGATCGTCGATGCCACGCCAACAAAGGTGGATTCACAATGCGATGGCGATTGAAGGTCACTGTTGTCTGCGTGTTGTTTCTCTCGGCGGCGATGACCGCTTCGGCGGCGGATGCGATTGTCCGATCGATTCGCCTGCCGGCAACAACGCCGTGGGATTTGAAGCAACTCAGCGAACCACCCACGTTCGAGTGGGTCGATCAGAAAAGCAACGTGCGATCGCTCTTCTATGCGGGCGAACCATACGGCGGCAAAGCGACGCGCGTCTTCGCGTACTACGCGAGTCCAACCACGATCTCGGAAACTGCGAAGCCGGGCGAAAAATATCCGGCGGTGGTGCTCATTCATGGCGGCGGCGGCACGGCGTTTCGCGAATGGGCCGAGCTGTGGGCGAAACGGGGTTACGCAGCGATCGCGATGGACTTGGCTGGGCACCGTCCGAACGAAGGACAGAATGCTCATCAAGCCAACAACCGCACACGGTTGCCGGACGGCGGGCCGAACCAAGGGGACGACGAGAAGTTCGGCAGCATCGACAAGCCTCCCACCGAGCAATGGTCCTATCACGCGGTCGCGGCAGCGATCCGAGCACACTCGTTGATCCGCAGCTTTCCCGAAGTCGATGCCGAACGGACCGCCGTGACGGGCATCAGTTGGGGCGGCTATCTGACCTGCATCGTGGCCGGCGTTGATAGTCGTTTCAAAGCCGCTGTGCCGGTCTATGGCTGTGGTTTCCTGCAACAGAACAGTGCCTGGCTGCCACGATTCGAGAAGATGTCGCCCGAGCAACGTCAGCGCTGGGTCACGTTGTGGGATCCGTCACAGTATCTGCCGGCGGTCTCGATGCCGATCCTGTTCGTCAACGGCACGAACGATTTTGCATACCCGCTCGACAGCTACATGAAGAGCTTTGACGCCGTGCCGGCGACGAAGCAGTTGCGCGTCAGCGTGAACCTGCCGCACGGACATCCGCCGGGATGGGCACCACCAGAGATCGGCCTGTTCATCGACCACCGCCTCGGCCGAGGCGCGGCGTTGCCCAGCCTGTCCGATCCGCAAACCGAAAACGGCCGTGTGCGAGTCACCGTTCAATCCTCCACCAAGCTGAAGCAAGCCGCGCTGCATTACACGACCGATGGCGACGCCATCAACAAACGGACTTGGAAGACCGTCGCGGCCACGATTGAAGGGGACAAGATCACCGCCGAGGCCGCACCGGCGGAGGCGACGGTTTGGTTCCTCACCGTGACCGACGAGCGAGATGCGATCATCAGCAGCCGGATCAGCATTCGATGACGATTAACGCCGCTGAAAACATCCGTGCCCCGGCTCTGCCATCCGTGCGGAATCCTTTTGTTCGGTTCGTCAGCCGAGATTGATTTCGGACGGATGGCAGAGCCGGAGCACGGATGAAAACAGAAGTCGCAATGCGGCCGGCGTTTTCACGCGGTGATTAGGAACGGAGAAAATTGGACACCCGCGAACTTCACGGCAGAGGGCGATCGCATCAGACTTCGGCCCGTCATCGAGACTCACCACCACCCTGGTAGCCGCACTCGCCAGAGTGCGGGCACCCCGCGTTCTGGCGAAAGCGGCTACCAACACTCTGCACGGAGGATTTTAGAAATGACCGCCATCGCCACGACTGTCGAGCAAGTGCTTGTTGTTCCGACTCTGCTGTTTCACGAGGTCGGCTACTTCCAAGGGTTCAGCCCGAACGCCGATCGGTATTTGAAGACGCTGCTCGATCCGGCCTACACCAGCTATCGCCCGCGCGATGAGATGGAGCAAGACCCCAGTTTCAAGCAGCTCATCCCGTACTGCGTGTTTCGCTGCGGCGGGGAGATTTTTTCCTACCGCCGAGACAAAGGGCAGGGGGAGTCGCGGTTGCTCGGCAAGCGATCGGTCGGGATCGGCGGGCACATCAGCTCGATTGATGAGAACGCTGAAGGCTCGTCGTATTTGGAAGGGATGCGGCGCGAGATTGAGGAAGAAGTCTTCCTCGAATCCGGCTACCGCCACCGCTGCGTGGGGCTGATCAACGACGACTTGACCGAAGTTGGCAAGGTCCACTTGGGAATCGTTCACATATTTGAGTTGGACGCGCCCCAAGTTCGCCCCCGCGAACAGTCGATAATCCAGACAGGCTTTGCCACGCCTACGGAACTGGCGCGCGACCGCGACCAGTTCGAGACGTGGTCCCAAATCTGTCTGGATTACCTGATTGCCGCAGTGTGACGCGATTCATTCATCCGTACCGCGACCGTGAGGGAGCGGCCGAAGGGATGGGCCGCTCCCTCACGGTCGCGGTACGGCAAAAAACGATACGCGACTCGTCGCGGTTTTCGACAAACGACAAAGGAGTGTCGAGTGATGAAGATCTCTCTGCGAAGTGGCTTCTGGGCCGGAGCCGTTATGACGGCGGCGGCAATGTTCCTGGCTGAGTCCCCGCGAGCGGCCGACCCCGCCCCCGCGCCCGTGGTGAAGACAGCCGCGACCAGCGCGTCGAAGACGGATGCAACTGCCAAGGCCGTGAAGCCGGGGCAGATCAACGAAGAACAACTCGGCAATCTGCTGAAGGCGATGGGGCTGGAGGCCACCAAGGTCGACAGCCGCTACGACTTCCAATTCAAAGCGATCCACAACAAAGAAGAGTGGGACTTGTCGATGACCGCCGTGCTCAGCCAGGACGGCTCAGCGATTTGGCTGATGGCGTGGCTCGACCAGTTGCCGAAGTCGTCGGCCGATGTGCCGCGCACCGCGCTGTTGCGGTTGCTGTCCGATAATGACCGGCTCGGCAATGGAAAATTCTTTGCGTACGTCGCGACGAACCGCCGCTTCGTGCTGCAACGAGTCGTGGCCAACGAAGGGGTCACCACGAGAGTTTTCCGAGGCTGGCTGGATGATCTTGGCGGCAGCGTGGCCGATTCTTTCGACCACTGGTCCGTCTCCGCCTGGAAAGCCACCGACGGCAGCAACTCAACAGCCACGACAAGGTCAGCGCCCTCGAATACCAAACCACAGACCGCCGAAGCGGACGACGATGTCGCCACAACCAAACCGGCCAGTGGTCCGAGCTTCAAGGGCGCAGGCCAGAATCCGATCCGCACCGCTCTGCCGGAGAAGCCGGGCACCAGCCGCAAATAGGCTGCGATGGATTGGCCACGAAAAACACAAAACGACACAAAGAAGACTCTTCTCTTTGTGTCGTTTTGTGTTTTTTGTGGCCAAGTGAATTGGGTGTAGCCGGCATCCAGGATTTCAGCCCCAAGGGGGCGTGACTCGAAAGCCCAGGGCGCTAGCCCTGGGAAAAGAACACACACGAATTTGATAAGGCCCAACGGGCCGTCACTGAACGACGAAAAACGACGAGTCACGGCCCGATGGGCCTTCAATGATTGTTTTGCGGCGCAATCCCAGGGCTGCGCCCTGGGCTTTCGAGTCAGTCCCCGTTGGGGCCAAGGCCGGAAGATTGGTTTGTCCCAAATGATTTTCTTGAGTGACTCGCCACACGACCGGTCCTTCGGAAAAATGCCAGTTCTGAATCTCAGCCACTTCGGCTGAGGTTTTGTCGGTAGGCCCTCCGAAGGAAGACATGATGCGCTGGTCCGTGTGTTTGCTGGTGATTGCGAGTTTGTGTCCGTCATCACTGGCGGCTGCCGACGTCGCGACGAAGAGTCCGCCTTATGACATCGTCGTGTACGGCGGCACGTCCGGTGGGATCATCGCGGCCGTGCAGGCGACGAAGATGAAAAAGTCGGTCGTGCTGATCGAACCGTCGAAGCATCTCGGCGGTCTGACGTCCGGCGGACTCGGAGCGACGGACATCGGGAACAAGACCGCAATCGGCGGGTTGTCGCGATCGTTCTATCGCCGCGTCGCCGAGCATTACGCAAAGGACGACGGCTGGAAGTGGGAGAAGCGCGAGAACTATCGGAGCAATCGCCAAGCGGGCGAGACCGAGATGTGGACCTTCGAGCCGCACGTCGCCGAGGCGATTTATCGCGAGATGCTCAAAGAGGCCAAGGTGCCGGTCGTCACTGGGCGACTCGATTTGAAGAACGGCGTCATCAAAGCCGGCGACCGCATCAGCAGCATTCGGCTTGAGGGCGGGTTGGAGTTCACCGGCACCGTCTTCATCGACGCGAGCTACGAGGGAGACTTGATGGCCAAGGCGGGAGTCTCGTATCACGTCGGCCGCGAGGCGAATGCCAAGTACGACGAGACGCTCAATGGCGTGCAGACGAAGAACGCGAAACATCACCAATTCATCAAAGCGGTCGATCCGTTCGTGAAGCCGGGCGATCCGACGAGCGGGTTGTTGCCGTTGGTTCAAGCGGGTGATCCGGGCGAGGAGGGAGCCGAGGATCGTCGCATCCAGACCTACAACCTGCGGCTCTGCACGACCGACGTGGCGGAGAATCGCCGAGCGTGGCCGAAGCCGGCGGACTACGACGAGAAGCGTTGGGAATTGCTCTTCCGCAACTGCGAGGCGGGGGACACACGCATTCCGTGGAACCCGATCTTCATGCCGAATCGCAAGACCGACACGAACAACAATTTTGCGATCAGCACCGACTTCATCGGCGCGAACTACGACTACGCGGACGGCGACTACGCGACGCGCGAACGGATCTTCAAAGAGCACATCAACTACACGAGCGGCTTGCTGTGGTCGCTGGCGAATCATCCGCGCGTGCCGGAATCCGTGCGGTCGCACTTCCAACGTCTGGGCATGGCCAAGGACGAATTCACGGACAACGACAACTGGCCGCATCAGCTTTATGTGCGAGAAGCTCGGCGAATGATCTCCGACTACGTGATGACGCAGCACAACTGCCAGGGCCGCGTCGTCGCCGAGGATTCCGTGGGCCTCGCTGCCTACACAATGGACTCGCACAACACGCAGCGGTACGCGAAGGACGGCCGCGTCTGGAACGAAGGAGACGTGCAGGTCGGCGGCTTCAGTCCGTATGCGATTTCGTACCGCAGCCTCGTGCCGAAGAAGTCGCAATGCGCAAACCTGCTAGTGCCGGTGTGCCTCGCAGCGTCGCACATTTCTTACGGTTCAATCCGCATGGAACCGGTCTTCATGGTGCTTGGCCAATCGACCGCGACCGCCGCCGCGATGGCAATTGACGCCAAGTCTTCCGTGCAAGAGGTTCCGTATGCAAAGCTGCGAGAACGACTGCTCGCCGACGAACAAGTTCTCGACTGGGTCGGTCCCAAGCGCACGCCGGGCATCGATGCCACCAAGTTGTCCGGTCTCGTGATCGACAACACCGACGCGAAGCTGATCGGCGATTGGACTCATAGCGCCTCGACCAGCGGCTTTGTCGGAGTCGACTACATCCACGACAACAACACCGCGAAGGGTGACTGCCGGGCCGAGTTCACGTTCAAGATTCTGAAGTCCGGTAAGTACGATGTCCGAATCGCCTACACGCTGAATCCAAACCGCGCGACGAACGTCCCGGTCACGATCACCTCCGCCGACGGCGAGAAGATCGTGAAGCTGGACCAGAAGAAGGATACGAAGGACGGGTTCCGCTCACTCGGCGGTTTTCGGTTTGATTCATCACAATCAGCGAAGGTCGTCATCAGCAATTCAGGCACCGATGGGTTTGTCATCGTCGATGCGGTGCAGTTGGTCGAAGAGAAGTAAGGGATACGAAATCAAATGCTTGCCAAACGAATTATTCCGTGCCTCGACGTTCACGCCGGGCGAGTCGTCAAAGGGGTCAACTTCTTGAACCTGCGCGACGCGGGCGATCCGGTTGAGGTCGCCGCTCGGTACGAAGAGCAGGGAGCCGACGAGCTTGTCTTCCTCGACATCACCGCCAGCCACGAGGCGCGACAGATCATGCTCGATGTCGTGCGGCGAGTTTCCGACACGATCTTCATGCCTTTCACAGTCGGCGGCGGCATTCGCACGATTGAGGATGTCACGCAGCTCATTCAAGCCGGAGCGGAGAAGGTCAGCATTAACTCGGCGGCCGTGCGCACGCCGGAGCTGATCACCGAGACGGCTCGCAAGTTCGGCAGTTGTGCGACGGTCGTGAACATCGACCCGAAGCGAGTCCAAAAAGACGGCCGCGAATTCTGGGACGTTTACATCAGCGGCGGTCGAATCGCGACCGGACTCGAAGCGGTCGCCTGGGCACGCGAAGTCGAACGGCTGGGAGCCGGTGAGATTGTCCTCACCTGCATGGACGCCGACGGCACGAAAGACGGCTACGATTTAGAAATCACTCGCGCGGTTGCCGATGCCGTGGGGATCCCCGTCGTCGCGAGTGGCGGAGCCGGCAGCCCGCAGCACTTGTGCGATGCTGTCACGATTGGGCATGCGAGTGCCGCGCTCGCCGCCAGTATCTTTCATTACGGCGAGTACACGATCGCCGAGACCAAACGTTTCATGGCCGATCGCGGAGTTGCAGTGCGAATTTGAGCGTGAAGGGGTCGGGAGTCTTTTTCAGGTCAGCGTCGAGACAATGCCATGTCGAACGCGCCCTCGGAGATCGACGTGGATTCGGCTGACCTGAAAAAGACTCCCGACCCCGTGGCTCTCGTCGGCCGCCTCGCGCCGTCACCGACGGGAGCTCAACACGTCGGCAACGCGCGGACGTACTTGCTCGCGTGGTTATCGATTCGTTCGCGCGGCGGCCGGATGATCCTGCGGATGGAAGACATCGACTCGCCGCGTGTCAAAGCGGGAGCGGCTCAACAGGCGATTGACGATTTACGCTGGTTGGGACTCGATTGGGACGAAGGCCCGGACATCGGTGGTCCGCATGCTCCGTATGTGCAGACCGAGCGAATCGACGTGTACCGCGAGGCGTTGTCGCGTTTGCAATACGCACGAGTTTACCCCTGCACCTGCACTCGATCCGACATCGAAGCCGCCGCCAGCGCGCCGCACGTCGAGCATGAAGGGGCGATCTATCCTGGAACGTGCGCGGGACGCTCGGCGCTGGATGCGGTCAAGTTGGGCGATCAACCGTTCGCCTGGCGGTTTCGCACGACCGACCGAGAAATCGAATTCGATGACCGCGTGGTTGGGCCGCAACGAGCCAACGTGCGACGTGATCTCGGCGATTTTGTGGTCGGTAAAATGGACGGCTCGTCGGCGTATCAACTCGCGGTGGTATGCGACGATCATGCGATGGGAGTCACGGAAGTCCTGCGCGGTGACGATCTGTTGCCGAGCACCTTTCGGCAGCTCGAACTCTATTCCGCATTCGACTGGACTCCGCCGGCGTTCGCTCACGCCCCGTTGGTTGTCGGTACGGACGGACGCCGTTTGGCGAAACGGCACGGCGACACGCGGCTGGCAACACTGCGGCAACAAGGTGTCGCTGCCGAAAAACTCATCGGCCTGCTGGTGTGGTCGTGCGGCCTGAGGCCGACGCGCGAGCCGATCACTCCGCGCGAACTGCTTGCGGACTTCGATCTCAGTCGCGTATCGCGTGAACGATTCGTTTTCACGGAACCGCGAGATTGGTGACTTTCCGGCTGATGGCTGTGGGCTGAAAGCTGATGGCTGTTATTTCAACTCGGATCGCTTTCGAGATTGAGATAACAGCCATCAGCTTTCAGCCGACAGCCATCAGCCAAGCCAGTGCTGATGGTGGTGATTGTTTCGTGCGTTGCCTAACTTTCGTCCGTGAATGAAATCCCTTCTTAAGGGGCTGAACCGTGCGGCTGACTTTTTCGATTTGCGTGTGGTTGTTGATTGGTCTGTCGCTTCCGGCCGCCGAGCCGAGTGTGTCGAGCGCCTTGCAGCCGTTCGTCGAAAGCGGTTCGCTGGCGGGAGCGGTCACGGTCGTTGCGAACAAAGACAAAGTGCTCAGCCTCGAGACCGTCGGCTTTATGGACGTCGGTGCGAAACAGGCGATGAAGCCCGACTCGCTGTTTTGGATCGCGTCGATGAGCAAGCCGATCACCGGCACGGCACTGATGCTGCTCGTCGATGAAGGCCAAGTGAAGCTCGACGATCCGATCGAGAAGTATCTGCCGGAGTTCAAAGCGTTGCAGGTAGCGGGCGTGAATGGTGCTGAACTCAAGAAACCGTCGCGGCTGGTGACGGTTCGCGATGTGATGTCTCACACCAGCGGAATGCCGTTCAAGTCGGCAAAGGAAAACCCGACGCTCGATGGCTTGCCGCTCAAAGACGCGGTGCTCAGTTACGCGAGCACCCCGCTGCAATCCGAGCCGGGCACGAAGTACCAATACTCGAACGCCGGCATCAACACCGGGGCGCGGATCATCGAAGTCGTCAGCGGCATGAGCTACGAGGACTTCATGGATCAGCGGCTCTTCAAACCGCTGGGCATGAAAGACACGACGTTTTGGCCCAACGAGGAACAGGTCTCGCGGCTCGCGAAGCCATACAAGCCGAGTGCCGACAAGACGAAGCTCGAAGAGACGACGATCTCGCAGCTCATCTACCCGTTGAGCAAACGCGACAATCGCTACCCGATGCCGGCCGGCGGCTTGTTCTCGACGGGTGCCGACGTCGCGACGTTCTGTCGCATGTTGCTTAATGGCGGCGAACTGAATGGCAAGCGATATCTCTCCGCCGAAGCACTCAAGACGATGACCAGCAAGCAAACCGGCGATTCGGTCAAAGACGGCTATGGCATCGGCTGGTCCACGAACGGCATGACGTTCGGCCACGGCGGAGCACTCGCTACCAACATGACCATTGATCCGCAGCGCGGCCTGATCACTGTCTTCCTGGTGCAACACGCCGGCTTCCCCGGCGACGGCACCAAGAGTCACGGCGCGTTCGTCAAAGCCGCCAACGACACCTTCGGTAAATAACCCGTAGCCGCACTCACCAGAGTGCGGGCTCCCCGCGTTCTGGCGAACGCGGCTACAAGAAAGTCGATCGGCTGACGGCCGGAAGAATCACAATTTGGAGTCCTCTCATGCGGTGTTTTCAAATCCTCGTGCTGTTTGTTGTGGCGAGTTTGTATGTCGGCACGATCCCGCTGCGTTCGGAAGAGCCTGGCTCGATTGAAGTCCAGCCAACCGATCCCAAGCTGGCGAAGATCGTGCTCATTGCCGGGTCGAATGTCTTCAAGCCGGGCGAGCACGAATACGTCGCGGGCTGTGCGGTGCTGCGAGATTTGCTGAAGCAAACTACGGGAGTTGCTCCCGTGCTTGCGCTCGACTGGCCGAAGAAGCCGGAGACATTGGCCGGCGCGAAGTCGGTCGTGTTTTTGTTCGACGGTGGCGACAAGCACCAGTTGCTCGCGGCAAATCGGATGGCTCAAGTGCGCAAGCTGGCGGATGAAGGAGTCGGCCTGGTCGGCTTGCATCAGTTCGTGGATGTGCCGAAAGATCTCGGCGACCGGATGCGCGACTTGATGGGAGCCGCGTGGGAGAAGGGACACTCGCAACGAGCTCACTGGGTCCACAAGTTCGCGACGTTCGCCGAGCATCCCTCCAGCCGAGGGGTCACCCCGTTTCAGATTGATGATGGCTATCTCTTCAAGCTGCGCTTCGTGCCGGAGTTGAAGGGAGTGACTCCGTTGCTCCGCACCGTCTCGCCGAAAGCGGCCAGCCAGGAACTGACCGACGAGGCCATCGTTGCCTGGCTCTACTCACGTGCGAACGGCGGCCGGTCGTTCACATTTACCGGCACTCACTTGCACGCCAGCTTGGCCGAGGAGGGTTATCGGCGATTCCTCGTCAACAACATCCTGTGGACGGCGAGCGTCGAGATTCCAAAGTCCGGCGCATCGGTGTCGCTGTCTTCCGAAGGTTTGAATAAGTACCTCAAGAATGGACCTGCGGCATCCAAATGAAGCTTCAATGAGCCCGACGAATCAAATCTCTTTCCCCAATAGCCGCGCGACTTCGTAGACGTCTTTGTCGCCTCGGCCGGAGAGGCAGATCACGACGATGTCGTCCTGGCTGCGTTGGCCGGCGGTCTTGAGCGCTTGGGCGATTGCGTGCGAGCTTTCGATCGCGGGCAGGATGCCTTCGAGCTTCGCGAGTGTTTGGAACGCGGCCAGGGCTTCGTCGTCGCGGATGTTGACGTAATTCACTCGGCCCGAGTCCTTCCAATAGCTGTGCTCCGGGCCGACGCCGGGGTAGTCGAGGCCGGCGGAGATCGAATGCACGTCCATCGTCTGGCCGTCTTCGTCTTGCAGCACGTAGCTGTAGCTGCCGTGCAGCACGCCCTTGTTTCCATAAGTGAGCGTGCTGGCGTGATCGCCGGGCTTGGGGCCTCGGCCGCCGGCTTCGACGCCGGTCAGCGCGACCGAGTCATCCTCGACGAACGGATAAAACATTCCGGCCGAGTTCGATCCGCCGCCGACGCAGGCGATGACTTCGTTCGGCAAGCGGCCCTCGATTTCGAGGCACTGCTGCCGAGCTTCCTTGCCGATCACGGATTGAAAATCGCGGACCATCATCGGAAACGGGTGCGGGCCGACGACGCTGCCGATGATGTAGTGCGTGGTCTCGACCGAACCCATCCAGTCGCGCATCGCCTCGTTGATCGCATCGCGCAGCGTGCGCGAGCCGCTCGTGACCGGCCGCACTTCGGCTCCCATCATTTTCATGTTGAAGACGTTCAGCTTTTGCCGGCGGATGTCTTCCTCGCCCATGTAGACGACGCAATCGAAACCGAATCGTGCGCAGGCGACGGCGGTCGCCACGCCGTGCTGGCCGGCTCCGGTTTCCGCGATGACTCGCTGCTTGCCCATCCGCCGAGTCAGCAGGCCCTGACCCATTGTGTTGTTGATCTTGTGAGCGCCGGAGTGATTCAGATCCTCACGCTTGAGATAGACCTTCGCTCCGCCCAGGTGCTTGGTCAGCCGCTCGGCGAAGTAGAGCGGATTGGGGCGGCCGACGAAGTTCTTCATCAGTCCATCGAGTTCGCGGTGAAACTCTGGATCGCTTTGAGCCTTCGCGTACTCGACCGTGAGTTCATCGAGCGCCTGCATCAGCGTTTCGGGGACGAATCGCCGGCCGAACTCACCGAATCGGCCGCTGGCATCGGGGACGTGCGCTGTCGCCGAATGTGATCGAGAAACAGTAGCACCAGAGGTCACGGTTGCGGTCATTAAACATCAATCCTTGCGGTCTAGTGAGGTGGGCGAGCGGGGCGGCGTCAGCCCAATGGTACTGACTTTGGTCGTAAAGACGGAATCAGCCGGAGAGCGCTAGCTCCCGGTTTCCGGAATTCTCCGGAAAACCGGACGCTAGCGCGTTCCGGCTGATTAACCAAAGACGTTTATCCGCCGGCACGCCGATCTCCTTGGCGACGATCGGTGCCCGACTGTGGCTGATCAGACACGTTGGACTCTAAGAATCGAGCCAGCTTGTAGAAGTCGCTCTCCTTGCGGATGAAGCGAACCAGAGTTTTGAGCGTTGCCTGATCGACCAGTTGCTCGAACGGCACATACTTGAGATCGAACTGGCCTTCAACTGAGACCATCACGCCGTTGAGACCTTCCTCGACCAAGGCGCGGTACGCTCCGACGCCGAGCTGGCTGCCGAGAATGACGTCGTACGCCTGCGGACGCGCGCAACGAGTCTCGTAACCGAGTTGAACACCGTTGATCTTTCGCTTTTTGCCGGTCTGGTCCTGATACACCTTCGACGCATGTTTGGCGATGCGCTTGCCGAGATCGACGGACGATGACGAAATATGGCCGAAGGGATCGCGTTCGATTTCGATGCCTCCCAGCAGGCTTTCGGGGTAGTACTCGGCCAAGCCTTCGGCGATGACGATGACGCCAAATTCCTTCCCCTCGTGTTCCTCGCGGTGGCGCATCAGCGTGACCAGCCGCTCGACGAACGCATCGACCTTCATGACCTTCCGGGTTTCCTTCTGGCCGGAAACTTTGTTGACGGTTTCTTCGGTGGTCAGCAGGTCTTCGGTGAGATCTTCCATGCTGATGACGAGGCTCGCTTCGCCGGCGATCGCCGCCCCGTACGCCAACCAGCCGGCACCGCGGCCCATCGACTCGACGATGTAATACGCACGCACCGCTTCGGCATCGGCCAGCAAGTTGCGAATCTCCGCCGCCATCGTTTCCACGGCGCTGAAGTAGCCGAAGGTGAAGTCGATGCCGAAGTAATCGTTGTCGATCGTCTTGGGGACATGCACGACCGGAATCTTCTTGCTGCCGGCGGGCAAGGTGTCTTGAAACAGCTTCATCTTGTTGGCGGTGCGCATCGTGTCGTCGCCGCCAATCGAAATCAGAGCGTCGGCGTCAATCGAGCAGAGCGCCTCGTACACGGTTTTGAGTTTCGCGGTCTTCTTGGAGTCCTTCAGATCGTCGGGGTGATCGACCCCTTTGCCGGGATTCGCGCGGGCCGTACCGATCAAGATGCCGCCCGTGTTTCGCGTGCGGCGCAGCCGGGCGGAATCCAGTCTGAGATAATCGCGGCCCTCGGTGAGAGGCCGATCCGGGTTGAAGTCCACCAAGTTGGAATAGCCATTCTTCATGCCGATGGCTTCGATGCCGTTCTTGTTGAACGCCGCCGCGCAGGTCGAGATGACCGCATTGGCGGCCGGAGCCGGTCCACCGGAAAACAACATGGCGACTTTGCGGATGGAAGACTTCGAGTGGTTGGCCATCGTGTAACTCCTAAGCCGAAAGGTGACTGGGTGAGAGGTGCTGGAGGCCGTTCGCGATCGCGCACGGCGGACGGATTGTGGTCAGGCTCAATCGCGTGAGCAAGTTCCGCACATAGAACGGCCACACCCGGATTGACCTGATTTCAACAGAGCGCGTATCAATCCTGCCCACGAGCCGTTTCCCTGATCCATTCCACGGCCGTTTCTTCTCGCCAGCTTGCGACTCACGAAATTGTGCATGGACGCTTCCCCAACGATCGCCCGCCGCCCGCGACTCTCCTTCGGCAAACGCTGTGTGTTCGCCGTCGTGCCGGTGTTCGTGCTGTTGATGCTGGTGGAGACCGCGGTTCGCTGTTTCGTTTCGGAATCGACCGTCGCCAAACGCTTTGAGCAGATCGAGCAGATCATCGTGTTTCTCGGCAACGAGCCGGGACAGAGCCTCTTCGATCCGGACCCCGCCTGTTTTTGGCGGCTGAAGCCGAACGTCGTTGCACCGGCCGAGCGTGGCAACTGGTGGGGCGGTGTGATGTCCAACAGCCAGCGGATGCGCAGCCGCGAGGTCTCGGTCAGCGAGTCTCACGACCATCTCCGAGTCCTGTGCATGGGGGACAGCACGACGTTCGCGTTCGGAGTGGACTTCGCCGACGCTTGGCCGAATCAGTTGCAGGTGATGCTCGACAAGGATTTGCCGAGCGATGATTGCGAGATCGACACACTAACCCGACGCGCCAGCGAGGGATTCGACGTGGACGAAGCGATTGATTCCTCGCTGGCGCGTCGGGTTAGTTTTGCCACCGCTTCCTACGCTGTGGAAGTCCTCAACGCCGGCATCCCTGGTCATACAAGCTTTCAAGGCCGGCAACGGCTCGCGGCCGATTTGGCGAAGTGGCATCCGCATCTGACGGTCATCACGTTTGGCAACAACGACGGCTGGAGATGGGACGGCCTCGCCGACAAAGATCACGCGCTGCCGGTGGTGAATCCCGCGACCGAATGGATGAATCACAGCCGCGCGTTGTCTTGGCTGCGATCGAGCCGGATGCAGGCCAATCGACAGCAAGAGACGCAAGACGAATCGCGCTGGGCCGAGCAGGCGACTTGGAATTACTTCGATCCGAACAAGAATTGGACTCCGCGTGTCAGTCTCGACGACTTCGCCGACAACTTGCACGCGATGATCGACCTGTGCCGGCAGCACGCCAGCGAAGTGGTGCTCATTGTTTGGCCCGATCAGCGGCAGTTGTTGAATCAGCCAACCTGGCGTCTGCCGTATCAAGCCGCGACTCGGCAAGTGGCGGAGGAAGCCGGTGTGGCCTGCGTTGATCTCGTGCCGCCGTTCGAGTCGTCTGGCCGCTGGGGCGTGGATCGCTTCCTGCCGCGCGACGTGATCCACGTCGATCGAGCCGGCAATCGGTTGGTCGCGAATGCGATCGCTCCGCATGTGCGCCGCCTGAGTCGCTCAAGCCCTCTCGTGACCGCGCCACTCGCGGACTGATCGCTAATTGGAAGTCGCGGCAACCGCCGATAGACTCGGGGCGTCTTGGGGAGGAACGTGACATGCTGACGACGACACTGCGATTCGGTCCGAAAGATCACGGCCGAGCCGTCACCGACGAGGAATTGGAAATCGCCGACTACCGACTCGGCTACGACTACGAAGTCATTTTCGGGCGGCTGTTTGTATCCGCGGTGCCAAATCCTGAGCACGACGTTGTTGAGAAGCACATCCTGGGTCAATTGTTCGTCTATCAAGTCGAGCATCCCGATATCGTGGGCTATGTCACCGATCGAGCGCGTGTGTTCGTCGCGTCCGAAGAAAAGACGACCGCTCCGGAACCGGACTTAGCGGTATATGTCGAAGGGCCTGATGACGACTGGCGAGGCGTGGGGCCGTTCATCGTCGGAGAAGTGCTGCGCGGCGAGGACATTGACAAAGATTTGTTTCGCAACGTGAAGCTTTACCTGCGAGTGCCGTCGATTCAGGAGTATTGGGTGTTTGACATCCGCGAGAATCCTCGACGGCCAACGCTGTTGGTTCATCGTCGTTCTCGCAGCGGTTGGGATATTCACGAAGTCGCTGCGTCGGACACCTATGAGACGCCCCTCTTGCCGGGTTTGAAGTTGGTGGTCTCTCCACCGGCGCGGCCCGTGACGAAGCGACCGCGCCGGCGTCGCTCGTGAGCCGTGGTTGCCGATTGGCAGAGGATGAATCAACGTGGGATTGCTGATCGGGATGGACGAAGCTGGATACGGTCCGAACCTCGGCCCGCTGGTCGTGACGGTCACGGTCTGGGAGGTTCCCGGTTCGCCGCGCGACTTCGATCTATGGGCCGCGATGGCCGATGTCGCTCAGCAATCGCCCAGCAAAGAGCTGCTCAAGTTGCAGATCGCCGACTCGAAGCAGGTGTATTCGCCGGGCAAGGGCTTGGCGGCGTTGGAGAAGTCGGTGTTGAGCGCATTGCGATTGATTGGTCGCGAACCACAGACGCTCGGTGAGTTGAGTGACGATTTGAAATCTCAAATTTCAGATTTCAAATTTCAGATCTCAAATCTCGAATCTCAGATTCCTCCCTGGCTGATTGGTCGCGACTTACCGTTGCCGACGGAGATCGACATATCGCTGATCGGCGACATCGCGACAAAGTGGCTCGAATGCTGCCGCCGCACGGGCGTCACGTTGAAGGCGATTCGCAGCGAGATCGTGCAGCCAGAGCGATTCAACGCACTCGTGCGTGAGTACGACAACAAAGCGCTCGCGCTGTCGCGAATCAGTTTGAATCTGCTCCGTTCCGTCTGGAATCCGGATGACGAGCAGCCGACGCTCGTGATTTGCGACAAGCACGGAGGCCGGAACCGCTACGACGACCTTCTGGCCGAGGTGCTCGACGACCGCATGGTCTTTGCTGTCGGTGAATCGCGCGAGCGAAGCGTGTATCGAGTCGGCTCGGCCGAGCTGCGATTCCAAATGAAGGCCGAAGCCAACTTCCCGGTTGCGCTGGCGTCGCTGTTTTGCAAATACCTCCGCGAGTTGTCGATGGAGGTCTTCAATCAGTTCTGGTCCGAGCATGTTCCCGGCCTCAAGCCGACGGCCGGTTATCCGGTTGACGCGGCGCGATTCCGGGCGAACATTGCCGAGGCTCAGCAACGGCTGGGCATCACCGACGACGTCTTGTGGCGAGAGCGCTGATGGACATGTCCGATCCTGCATCGAGTCGCCGTGATTTTCTGGCTGGCCGCGCTCTGCGTGATGAGATCGTCGTTGTTGGTCAAACCGCGGGTGACGCGATCTTAGAGTCCGCTGGTGAGCCTCGTCGCGAGCCGACCAGCGGTGCGACGGTTCGACTGGCGACGGCGGCGATGGCGACGGACTTCGCGGTGATCTTCAATGAGGCTCTGCCCGACGATCCTCGGCAGGCGCTGCGGTGGGCGAGCGAGGCGTTGGATCTTGTGCATCTGCTCGAAGATCAGATGAGCGTTTATCGGCCGCACACCGAACTGTCGCAGCTCAACCGAGTGGCCGCGTCGCGGCCGGTGCAGGTCGAGGAGCGGCTGTTCGAGTTGTTGTGTCTCGCGCGGGATGTTTCGCTGGAAACCGAGGGCTGCTTCGATCCGACGTCCGGACAATTGATCGCCTTGTGGCGGCAGTGTCGGAAGGAAGTGCGGTTGCCAACGGAGGCCGAGATCACCGAGCGGCTCGCGCTGGTCGGGATGCGGCATGTGCTCTTTGAGCCGGACTGCTCGATTGCATTTGACCGAGGCAGCGTCGAACTCAATCTCGGCAGCATCGGTAAGGGGTATGCTCTCGACCGAGCGGCGGAGATCTTGCTGGAACACGATCTGACCGAGTGGCTGCTTCAAGGCGGACACAGCAGCGTCATCGCACGCGGCGGTCACAACTGCCTGCCCGGCTGGCCGGTCGGATTGCGAAATCCTCTGCTGCCGCAGCGGCGGCTCGGCACGATTTTGCTCTGCGATCAAGCACTCGCGACGAGCGGCACCGCGGTGCAGCATTTTCGTTTTGAGGGAAAGCGTTACGGCCACATCATCGACCCGCGCATCGGCTGGCCGTCGGAGAACCTGCTGTCTGTGACGGTTCTTGCACCAACGGCTGCCGAAGCGGATGCGCTCTCGACCGCGTTCTTCGTCGGGGGAGTCGAATTGGCCGAGCGATATTGCTCTAATCACCGATCCGTTTCGGCTCTGCTGATCCCGCCCCCAGTTGGCGGGCAACGATTGGAGCCGATCAACATCGGCGTGCCAGAGGAATCGCTGTTCTGGAATGACGATACCGTACCGCGACCGTGAGGGAGCGGCCCGGAGCGTCATTCGAGGCCGCTTCCTGACGGGCGCGGTACTGAGTTCACTCGTCATTCGTCATTGAAAGCCAACCGTGACTGACTCGAAAAAACTTTGTTGCGTCTCCATCACGCTCATCGTATTGCTGCGACTCTCGATCGGCTGGCAATTCCTGTACGAGGGGCTGTGGAAGATCAACACGCTCAACACGCCGACGCCGTGGTCGGCCGAGGGGTATCTCAAGAACGCTCAGGGGCCGTTGCGGAATACGTTCCGCAACATGACCGGCGATCCGAACGATCTGGATTGGCTCGACAAGGACAAGGTCGCGGCCAAGTGGGACGACTGGGCCAATCGGTTCGCGGCTCATTACCAGATGGACGACAAGCAACAGGCGGATCTGTCGAAGTTGCTCAACGGAGCGGCAGACTATCGCGTGGAACTCGCCGCGCTACCGGAAGGGGTCACGATTCCCAAAGAGTTAGCGAAAGCCGTGAAGTTCGACCCAAAGGCCAAGCGGCTGATCTGCCCCGGCAACTGGCGAATGCTTGCGAAGGAGCGTGAAGCGCTGCTCGCGCTGGCGAAGGTCGACGAGGATGCGTCTGAGGCGCAGCAGAAGGCGGTCAAGGCGTACCGCGACGCGGTGCTGGCGTTGTACAACCGCGCGACCGATCCGAAATCGATGAGCATCAAAGACCGACTGGCGGTCGCGATCGTCGGCAACAACGCGGCGACCGATCCGTCCGTGACCGAGCGGACGTTCGCTCTGTTCGGCAACCCGCCGCGAGACGTGAAGGTCTATCACGAGAAGATTGCCGAGTACGACGCAAACCTCGCGAAAGCCAAGAAGCAATCGGCGATGCACTTCCCGCAGGAGCACCTGCAAAAGCAATGGACCGAACTGCAACAACTCCGAGGCAAACTGGTCGGCCCCGTGAAAGCACTCGAGGCGGAACTGAAAGTTTCCGCTCAAAAGCTACTGACGGGCGACCAACTCGCTCGTGGCCCGGTGCGTCTGCCGTCTACGCCGGTTGACCGCATCAATCAGCAAACAATCTATGGCCTGACGATCCTCGGCGCGCTGCTGCTGATCGGCCTCGGCACACGCTTCGCCGCGATCGGTGGAGCGGTCATGCTGACGATGTTCTACCTCGCCATGCCCCCGTGGCCCGGCGTCCCTGAAGCTCCCGGCCCGGAGCACAGCTTCATCGTCAACAAGAACTTCATTGAGGTCATGGCCCTGCTCGCAATCGCCGCGCTGCCGACCGGCCAATGGTTCGGCCTCGACCGCTTGTGCTCGAAGCTCTGCTGCCGGAAGAAGTGCTGCGGCGGTTCGGGAAGCTCGACGGCACCAACGGTCGTTGACATTGGCAAGTCCTGAGAAAATGCCGTTCGTGCCCGCTCAGCAGTGAAGACCGACATTCCAATGTTCCGCATTCATGCCGACAATTCTTCAACAAGACGGTTTCAAGATTCGGATTTTCGTGGACGATCACGAACCACCGCACGTTCATGCTCGAAACGACAAGGCGTTGGTTGTGATTAATCTGGCGGTCGCGGAAGGCCAAGTCCCCAGCATTCGCACGGTCAAACATGCGTCCGCAGAATTGCAGCGGTCGGCGTTGCGAGTGGTGACTGAGCACAACGGTTTACTCTTGAAACACTGGAGACAAATTCATGGCTAAGAAGCCGACGAGCGCCAAGACTGTCCGGTGGGGTCAGTTCGTCCTGACCGAAGCGGAGATCGCACGGCAAATCACCGAGGCCACTCGGCGCGGCGCGGAAGAACTGCTCACCGAACCATTGGCCACTTCGGCTCGCTTTGATCGACGGTCCCGATGTGTCGTGATCGAATTGAACAAGGGCAGCACGCTCTGTGTCCCAGTCGATCTGCTGCAAGGCCTGACCGGAGCCTCGCTCAAAGACCTCTCGCGAATCGAGATTCCCAACCCCGGTTGCGAGATCGAATGGCCGGCACTCGATCAACAATTCACAATCCAAGGCTTGCTCGCCGGACGATTTGGAACGCGACGTTGGATGGACGATTTGGGGCGGAACGGCCAATTGACCAAACCGAAGTCCGTACCAAAATTTCGTCCCAATCAATCCACCGAAAAGAAGATTCGACGAATTCGCAAAACCACAGCCGCTGCCAATGCCTGACGCGATTCATTCGCCTCGCCTCAGATTCATTCCTCAACACACACGGTTCACTGACAAAGGAAAAAATCATGCAACTCACACCAGAACAAAAACAGCTTGGCAAGGACAACTTCAACGAGGCGGTCGGGTACAGCCGGCGCGATTGGCTCAAAGGGGCGGCGGCGGCCGGGACGGGGCTTGGCGCGTTTTACTTCGGCTATGAAAAGCTGAAGGGGGAGCGTGTGCGAGTTGGCTTCATCGGCAGCGGCGATGAAGGGTCGGTGCTGCTGACTCAGCATCCGCCGGAATACATGGAGATCGTCGCAGTCGCGGACATTCGCCCGACGAACCTGGAACGGGCGAAACACGGCGATGGGAACGAAGATCGAGTGGGCTTGATCAAAAAACTCGGCGAGAAGACCGCCTTGACGAAGATCAAATACTACAGCGATTACCGCGAGTTGTTCGCCCGTCCGGACATCGAGGCGGTCGTTATTGCGACGCCGTTGATCTCGCATCACACGCTTGCCATTGAGGCGATGAAGGCTGGCAAGCACGTCTTGTGCGAGAAGCTGATGGCCAAGACCGTCACCGACTGCAAGTCGATGATCAAGGCGGCGAAGGACACGGGCAAGCTGTTGGCCGTCGGGCATCAGCGGCACTACAGCGTGCTGTACGACAACGCTTACAGCATCATCAAGATGGGACTGCTTGGCGATATCAAGCACATCCGCGCTCAGTGGCATCGCAACAACAGCTTTCCCGGCCGCGATTCGTGGAACAAGAAGGTCGATCCGAAAGACCTTGCGGCGCTCAAGGACAAGAACGATTACCTCAAGGAGTTCGGCTTCGATGACGTCGAGCATCTCGTCAACTGGCGCGTCTACAACGCCACCGGCGGCGGCTTGATGGCGGAACTTGGCAGCCATCAGCTTGATGCCAGCAGTATCTTTCTCGGAAAGGTCAAAGCGCTCGCGTGCAGCGGCTACGGCGGTAAGAACTTTTATGGCGTGAAAGGGGTCGGCTCGAAGGACAAGCAAGAGGACAAGCGCGAGATCGACGATCACGTCTACGTCACCTTCGAGTTCCCCGGCCAGCACTACGAAGAGGACCACAACGACGTCGCGATCGTGACGTACTCGTCACTGAGCACGAATCGCCTCGAACCCTACGGCGAGCAAGTCATGGGAAGCCGCGGCACGCTGGTCGTGCAGACCGAGCAGCAGGCATTGCTCTTCAAAGAAGCCAGCCCGGAAACCGGCGGCGGCGGCGTCGAGCAGCGGCTGTACGTCATCAACGGCAACGACAGCGGCCCGGTCCTTTCCGCCAGCGCAAGCCTGGCCCCCACGGCCGGAGCCGCCGCGGCCGGAGCGACCGTCGAGAAGATCAGCCGCGGCTATACCGAAGAGATGGAGCACTTCTGTCATTGCATCCGCAACAACATCAACGCCCCACCGAAAGACGGTGGCCTCCGTTGCAACGGCACCGTCGCGATGGCCGACGCCATTATGGCTCTGACGTCGAACCTCGCAATGAAGCACAAGAAGCGGATCGCCTTCAAACCCGAATGGTTCGATCCGGAGAATCCCGCCGCGCCGGAAACTGACAAGGATGTGGTCGGCTAGGTCAACCGAATCAACCATGAAGAAGCCAACCATCTATCTCGACACGAACGTCATTTCACTCTTGCATTATGACGGTCGCGATCTCAATGCCTTGTCAAAGCGAATGGCCACACTTGATTGGTGGGAGTCTGAAAGTCGCCACTTTGATTAATGGAGTTCATTGGTGACCGAGAATGAACTCGCCGATGGAGTGTTTCGGCATCAAGAGGCCAGCCTGCGGTTTGTTCGACGGTTGAAGTATGTGCCGGTCGTGGTTGACTCGCGCCGTTTGTCTGTGGCCTTCATGGACGCGAATGTGATTCCCGCCAACAAGTCGGGCGACGCACTGCAATTGGCCTTGGCTTGTGTTCACAATTTGGATTACCTACTGACTTGGAATTACTCGCATCTGGCCAATGTGGTGACCCAAGAACGAGGCGTGAAAATCGTTTCCAAGTGGGGATTGCGGATGCCGATTTTGGTATCCCCGGACTCAATCCCCCGAGCAAACCTTGGACAACCGATTCGGAGACCGAAACATGATTGATTCCGTGACCGAAAAAATCTGGCGGGTTCGTGAGCAGCTTGTCGAGCGAGCCGGAGGGTTCGAGGCGTACTTCGACGAACTGATGAAACTCGACCGCAAACGATTGGCGGCGGAGGCCACGAAGAAGAAAACGAAAAGAGCGGCAACGAGTGTCAAGAAAGGGACGGTGGCGTCAGTTTCCAAGAAGTCAAAGACTCGATGATAAACCACGGCTGGGCGATGTGATGGTTCCTTGGATTGAATGCCCGTCGCTGGACCTGAATCTCGATCTGCCACCTGGCGAACGTTTCCGTGAGGTGCCTGACGAACTGATTGACCGCTCGCGGGAGCTCTTGCAGGCCGTGAAGCAAGAGATATCCGGTTCGGCGCGCTGGCTAGCTCCGGCTGTTCATTTACGAACCGCTAACCGATTTCGCGCAGAGGCGGTCGCGATCGCAAAACGAGTCGGCATAGACTGGCGCGACATCACGCTGGCAAACCTCAGCTACGAGTTGGTCGTTGGGATGTTCGCCTGCTCGACGATTGTGCTGCCGACCGCGTCTGGTCCCGTGCTGGCTCGGAACATGGATTTCTGGCCGGAGAAGTGGTTGGCGCGGGCGAGCACGTTGATTCGACATCGGCGACAGGGAAAGCTGGCCTTCGCCAACGCGGGCTGGCCGGGAGCGATCGGGGTTGTCAGCGGTCTTTCCGCGCGTGGCTTCGCGGTCGTTCTCAACGCCGTCGGAAACTTTGGCGGAATCAACAAGTTGGGTTATCCCGTGCTGCTGCACCTGCGGCGGGTTCTGGAGGACGCCGACAGTTTCGATGCGGCAGTCAATTGGTTGGCCAGCGAGAAGCTCGCGGCCGGTGCGTTATTTACCGTGGCCGGCACCGAGAACAGCCAACGTGTCGTGGTCGAGC
The DNA here is from genome assembly GCA_945893075.1 of Planctomyces sp. SH-PL62. Taxonomy (GTDB): domain Bacteria; phylum Planctomycetota; class Planctomycetia; order Planctomycetales; family Planctomycetaceae; genus SXKJ01. The sequence goes on from CAMDDX010000061.1 coordinate 22,977, forward strand.
GAACTCCCACTCACAGCGTACTGCGACGTCCTGTTGGCGATGAACCGCTCATTACGACGAACGATTACCGAATGCTCGGCAAGAGTTCGGCTCATGCGGAGCACGAACTTCTTGCGACCAGTTGTTCGCGGTTTGACTCCCTTTGCCGGATGTTCCAATCACACTTGTCTTCCGACTCCGTGGAAGACGCACGGTTGCTGTATGCTCTGACCGACCCGACCGTGCGGCAGAGCATTACCGCTCAGCACATGATTTTTCGCCCGCGCGAGCAGTTCGTTCGGTTGTTTGTGCCGCGTGATTTGGTCGAAGATGGACCACGATCCCTCATCGAATGATCTTCATCGGGAGTTCCGCATGTCGCGATGGATTGGCCTATTAGTTTTCATGACCTGTTGTCTGCTGTCTCCCGCGGAATCGAGGCGAGTGACTGCCGCCGAGATCGTGATCGACACGCCGATGTCTCCACCGGCTTGGGCGTTGCTCGAACGAGAATTGTTGAAGGCCAACACGGTCGCCTGTCAGGAGTTCTTCCAGCGGTACTTCGATGATCGCGGCTACCTCGAATGTGTCGAGCGTTGGGGTGGGGACGACGGGCCCGATGATGCGATTGAGAATTTGCAGGACTGGCCGACGCTGCACATGCTCGGTGGGCCGGATGTCGTGCGGGACATGGTGGCCAAGGCGTGGGAGGGGCATCTCCGGCAGTTCACGGCGGCGAAGACGAAAGACGTCGAGTTCGCTCGCGACGGCATGTACTACCGCGAGTTCCCCGTGATGATGGACTGGTTGCACAACGGCGAAGGATTGTGCGTCTTCAATTTGATGGGCCTGTCGGCTCCGCACGCTCCGAAGTTTGCCGAGCGAGTCCGCCGCTTCGCCGACTTCTATGTGCCGGCGGAGGACAACCCGCTCAATCACACGGCGACGGCAAACTATGACTCGAAGTTGAAAATCCTCCGCAGCATGTTCAACGGCAGCCGCGGGCCGTTGCTCCGCAAAGCGACGGCGCTCGATTGGGCGGGCGATCCAATTGAGATTGAAGGCCGCTTCAAACCGGGGCACGGCGAGCGGACGTTTGCCGAAATGCTCAAGCACTTCGAGGAGTACACCGACACGCTCGGCGATCATCCGCAGAACATGTTGGCGACGTCCCTGGCGTTTAATGCGTTCGCGCAGACTCACGAGGAGAAATACAAACGCTGGCTGCTGGAGTACGTCGATGCGTGGTCCGAACGAGCCGCTGCGAACAACGGCATTCTGCCCTCGAATATCGGCCGCGATGGGAAAATCGGTGGCGAGGTCGGCGGCAAGTGGTACGGCGGCACCTACGGCTGGGGCTTCACGGTGACTGATCCCGTCACCGGCAAGAAAGCGCATCGCAGCACGGTGCGGCTGAGCTTGACCGGCTTCGGCAATGCGTTGTTGCTGACCGGCGATCAGAAATACGTCGATGTCTGGCGGAGGCAGATGGATGCGGTGAACTCGAACGCGAAAGTCGTGGATGGCAAGAAGCAGTATCCGCAGATGTTCGGCGATCAGGGTTGGTACGACTTTCAATCCGCGCCGTGGGAGCCCGGCCTTCTCGAAATCGCGTACTGGTCGATGCGTGACGATGACCTCGGACGAGTCGCCAGTAACCCGTGGATCGCGTACTTGCAGGGGCGAGCACCAGCGTATGCCGAGTCCGCGCTGCGAGCCGACCTAAATCGCATTCGGCAGCGAGTCGCCGCGATGCGGCAGGATTCGACAACGCCGGACACACGCTTGTCCGATGACCCGATGAAGTTCAATCCCTGCTCGGTCGATAGTCTGATTCATCTGGTGCTGGGTGGCATCAATCCCGGCAAGCAAGGTTCTCCGCTACACGCGCGGCTGAGGTATTTCGATCCGCAGCACGGCCGCCCCGGATTGCCGGCCGACGTCGCAGCGCTTGTCGATCGTCTGGCGGCCGATGAAGCCCGTGTCACTCTGGTCAACGTGCATCAGACCGAACCGCGAACCGTGATGGTGCAAGCGGGGGCGTATGGCGAGCATCAGATCGAATCGCTGACGCTCGACGGCCAGTCACGCCCCATCAACGATCGCCGAGCGGTCGTCCATTTGCCTCCCGGTTGCGGTGGGACACTGACGCTCCGGATGAAGCGTTATCAAAACGTGGTCCGATTCGATTAAGAGTCGTTCCGAATTTGAGATTTGAGATGTGAGATTTGAAATGGGACGCTGGCCGAATCAACGACGTTCGCAATGGAGCACATTTGGAATCATGTTCGTGCTGTTCCCGCTGCTGTGCTGGCTGGCATGGTGGTTCGTGCGGCGTTGATGAGGCTCAATCGAAACCGACTTCAGGCAATTGGGCCGTTGTGGAAACCGGGCGTTCGCTCCGTTCTTTCAAGCCCCGCAGCACGACCAGCCAGAGCGTGCCGATGAGTACTCCGCTGACGACGAGCGCCCAGGCACCATCGCGACGCAGTCGAGCGGCCAAGGCATCGACCGGACGCAGCACGGCAGACTTGCGTTCCTGCACAATCGCGAACCATCCGGTATCGCCGACTCGGCAGAACGCCGCGAGCCACTCACCGCCATAATCTTTGGGATTGAACTGCCCGACCGGATCAATGTAATCGCGCATTTGAATGACCACGGAAGCCTCGGTGGGTTCACCTGAGGCGGGTGTGGGTCGCAACCGTGAGATGACCGCTTCGGACAAGCGCAATTGACGAACCTCGTCGTTCGTCACGCCGTCACGGCGTTCTTCCGTCAGCCAGGGATGGTCGAGCAACCGCCAGTTGCGATCGTCGATCAGCACGATTTTGCGTGTGCGGTCTCCAGGGTCGTCGGCCTCGGCTTCGCGGCGATTACCGGGCACATAGGGTGACAGCAATTGCCCCAATTGCATCGAACGGCCCAGGACTCCAATGACTCGCTCGTGCTTTTCGTCCCAGACTGGAACGGTCAGCGAGGCGACGTTTTGGCCGGTGGCCTGGCTCTTGTATGCCAGCGACAAGTGCGGCTTCGTGATGGGCTGCATGCCTGCGGGAACCGTGTCCCGTTCAAACTCGCCCAGCCCGTGAAAGTAGTCGCGGTGCGACCAATTCTCGTCGAGCGTGCTGTCTTCTTGCGGCTCGCGCCAACGCTGGAAGCCGCTCGCGTCGGTGAGAAACCAACTGCGGTCACGGTTGAGTCCCAACTGGTGTTGCATGTTGTCGGCACGAGCCTTCGCCTGAGTCAACGACAAACGCAGATCACTGCGGTCGGACCAATCGCGGCTGGCAGCGGCCTTGATGGCGCTTTGAAGATCGGGATCTTTGGCGAACTCTTCCAGCTCGGCGGTGCGCTTCTCCAGTTCGCGAGCGACGCTGCGTGCGAGAATTTCCACAGTCAGCACGTCGCTCTCCAACGCTCGCGTCGTGACGTTGAGCGCTGCGGAGCCTACGGCGTCGCGCATCGAGTCCAGATAGAACAGTCCCAGCGCGAGCATCAGCAGCACCGGACCAAGCCCGCCCAACGCCAGCAGCGGCCGGAACGAACGAGATCGCTCGCGTTGTTCGATCGCGTCGAGCACCGCTTGCGCATTGGCAAATCGTTTGTCCGAGTTCGGCTCCAGGCAGTGATCGACAATCTCTGCCAGCCGACGATCCACGCCGCGCACGCGCAAATGCAGTGACGGCTTCGCGCCGTCTCGCACCAATTGGTGATAAGCGGTCAGTCGCTCTTCAAGCGTCGCGGCCGCTTCGATCCGGCGTTCATTTTCCGGCGTCCGATGCGGCGGCGCGCCGCAGATCAGGTGATACAGCACCGCTCCCAAAGCGTAGACATCCCAACGCGCATCCGGCACCGCTTTCAGGTCCGCCTGTTCGGGAGCCATGTAGAACAGCGTCCCCAGCGCGGGAGCCTGCTCATAGGACAACCGCGATTGGCCAAAGTCGCACAGCCGCGGTTCGAGGTCCGCATCGAGCAGCACGTTGGCCGGCTTCAAATCGCAATGCAAAATGCCGCTGCCATGAGCATGCACCAGCGCCAACAAAATTCCCTTCGCGATGCGGACCGCCTCGCGAACCGGCAGCGGACCATCGGCCAACAACCCGGCCAGAGACCCACGCTCCAAATACTCCATCACGTAGTACGGCGGATCGCTGTCCCAACCGACTTCCAGCAAGCCGACGATATTCCGCGACGTGTAGAGGATCGCCAGCTTCTCGACTTCGCGGCTGAGCAGTGACCAGTCCAAGCCGCCACGATGCGAATACACCTTCACCGCCACGAGCTTGCCGGTGTTCTTCTCACGTGCCTGCCAGACGGAGCCGTAGGCCCCTTCGCCCAAGCAGCGCAGGATCGTCAGTCCCGGCACGCTGACCACCGGCGCGCGGCGACGGCTGAGCGACAGCGACTTCGCCAATTCGGCATCATCCTGCCGTTCGGTGTTCCCGCTGGCTTGCGGCGCTTCCGAGGTTGATTTGATCGCGTCCATATCGAGGAGAATCCTGTCCCACATTTGAGGCGAGCATTCTTGCGAAGCCAGCTCACGATTCGCCAGGAAGCCGCCGAAACGCGAATTGACCCTCTCGCGAACACCGGCCTACATTCCCCGCCCCTTCCGGTTTCCCACCACCTCGCGCCGCACGATGCGGCGTCATTCAAGCGGTTCCATCATGGACGATGCGATTCTGCCGCTGCACGCGGTTCCCAAGCCGCAAGTCATCGACTACCTCGGCCGACGCGGCATGGCCAGTGATGTCGTCGAGTGGAAGTACTTCGACGAGAACTTCAATCGCGGCCGTGAACGCGGTTATGTCTGGATGCGCGCAGGGGACGTGCAAGGCTTCATCGGCTTGATTCCCTGGAGCGTGCAGCGCGGCAATGAACGGCTGGAAATGGTCTGGGGCTGCGATTGGTCGGTCGCCGATCCGAACCTCAGCAAAGGCATGGGCCTTGTCCTGGCGACGCATTCGATGTCGCTGCACCGGCCGTGGATTTCGCTGGGTGGCAGTGCGAAGGCACGCACGATCATGCCGCATCTGTGTCATCACAAGGTCGATGATGCCGGCCTCGTCTTCTGGCAACCGCTGCGGCTGGGAGCGGCACTCAAGAAACTCGGTGAGCGGAATCGACTGGCTCAGTGGCTGGAGGGAACGTTTCTGAGATCGGTCCCGGTGCGCTGGGTCGCTCGGCCGCCATCTCATCGGCCCGACATCATCACCGAGTCTGGCTTGTCTCCCCTCGTCGCCGACCTGATCGACCACGAACATTATTCCGAGTGGCATCCACATCATCGCTTGGAAGACTTGGCCTGGTCGCTGGGCCGGTGCCCTGCGATCACGACACGCACGTGCTACATCCGAGGACTCAGCGGCGTCGATGCGGCGGCCGTCTTGTGGCGGAACTCACAGGCCGCTGACTTCTGGAAGGTGACGTTGTGGGCTGCTCCGATGCGGCACTCGTTGCTCACCGACCTGCTGCACGAAGTTCGCTGGCAAGTTTTTCAGGAAGGAGGCGTGGCGATCTCGACGCTCGTCTCGCACTTGCAGACCGACTTGATCGAACAGTTGCAGACGAGCGGCTATTGGCGACAGCCGCGACCGCTGCCGATGTATCTGGTCGGCGAACGCAAGCAGACGCTACCGCTCCTCGACATGACCGGCCTGAGCTACCTCTGCACCGACCTCGCGTACCGCTTCTAAAGCTCATCACGACATGCCCAGCTTCGCCTCACGCATCCAAGGTCCAGTCGCCGTCATCGGTGACGTTCACGGACAGATCGAAAAGCTCGACGTGATCCTCGCCAAGCTGCGGCAGACGCCCGATTACGCTCGCCGCTGGGTCGTCTTCATCGGTGACCTCGTCGATCGCGGGACCGATCCCAAGGCTGTGCTCGACCGAATGTTTGAACTGCAACGCGAGCATCCGCTGACGACCTCGATCATTGGCAACCACGAACTCGCGATGGCCGGAGCGCTCGGGTTGATTCCGGCTCCCGCCTATGCCGACTGGGCCGTGCAATGGGTCCAGCAATACGGCGTCGAAAGCACATTCGCCTCGTACGGCGCGGAGTTGGGCGACCTCGCCACGCTGAAACAAAACCTCCCGGCCGAGCACGCCGACTTCATCGCCAACGGCCCGTGGGTCGTCGAGCATCCGCAAGCCATCTTCGTCCACGCCGGACTCGATCCGCATCAACCGCTCGATCTGCAACTGCGCATCCTGCGGCAGCGCGATTTCACGCTGAACCGCCCGCCGTGGTTGTGTTCAAAGTCATTCGTCGAGAACGGTGTCCCAGCCGATTGCCCGGTGCTGGTCGTCTCCGGCCACGTCCCGGTCCCGGAAGTCATCTACCGCCCCAACCGTCTGCTCATCGACACCACCGGCGGCCGAGGCGGCGACCTGAGCTGTGTGCTGCTCCCCGAACTCGTGCTCATCACATCGGGCGACGACCCACCGCAACCGCTCGTCGAACCGGAAGACGATCGTCCGTGGTGGAAGTTCTGGTGACAACAACGTAGGGGGTGTGCCAATTTTGGCTGGCGCGATGAATAAGGAGCTGTCAGAATGAGGTTAGAAATGTTCGGAACCTCTTTCTGGAGTCGATCATGGATGATGTGCCACAAGTGAAATCAGGGTTGTTGATGCCAGCGGTTCGGGAGCAGGTG
>CAMDDX010000062.1 GCA_945893075.1 Planctomyces sp. SH-PL62
TTCGCCGCGTCGCCCCCTTTGACGACGATCGACGTGACGGTGCTGGTCGGGACGTTCGGTGCCGTTCCCAGCAGCAGGCCATTCGCGACGACTTCGACCCGCAGGCTCGTCGCGTTCTGGCGAATGGCAATGCTGTCGCCGGCATCCGAGCTGACAAACAGCTCGCCGCTGACGAAGACCGCGGCGACGGACAACAGCGAGCGGTCTTCCAACTGCTCGGCCGCGGCCTTCGTCGTCGTGGCGTGACCAGTGGTCCGCGGACGGCGCGAGGGCTTGCGTCCTAACGACTGAAACCAAGATTTGAAGACCACGGCTGGGAGTCCTTTCCCGGAGATCGCGGTTCTGTGTGTCCTCTGCCAACTGCCGAATCCACTTCGGCACCGACGCTGCGGCAGAGACCGATCCTCCCCCATAAACGGCAGACGCCGGCCACAAATCGCTCAAAACTGGAAGCGCAGGCACAAGCGGCATCACCGACATTTTCGGAGAGAATGGAACCACAAGAACAACCGTCACAACCGGACTTTAAGCTGTAACGGTTTTGACGATCGTCCGAATCCTTCCGGGCGACTCAGCCTATTAGCGGGAGTTTTCCGCCATCGTTTGCCGCGGCTAACCGGCGATCAGTCAGGGTCATTGAGCCGGAACGCGCTAGCGTCCGGTTCTTGCAAGAACCGGGGCTAGCGCCCTGCGGCTGATCAGTCCTCCAGATTAAGTCGCGTTGAGGGCCGACATCAACGCGGCCGACAACACGAAGGTTTCATGGATATCGCTGGTAGCTCCGAACAGCGTGTCGTCCCCTTGGCCGCCCGCGATCGTGTTGGTGGCACCTTGCCCGTTGACCTGATCGTCTCCCTGGTCACCCAGCACGATGTCGCTGCCGCCGCCACCGAACAAGAAGTCGTCGCCGTCACCGCCGCTGATGGTGTCGCTGCCAGAGCCGCCGCTGACGGTGTCGTTGCCGTCAGCTCCACCTAGCAGGTCGTTGCCGTCGCCACCGTTGATGACGTCGTCGCCGTCACCGCCGTTGATCGTGTCGTTGCCGAGTCCACCGCTGATCGTGTCGTCGCCGTGATCGCCACGCAACTTGTCGTTGCCGTCGCCGCCGTTGAGCACGTCGTTGTTTCGGCCGCCGTCCAGCGTGTCGTCGCCAGCATCACCGTTCAAGCTGTCGAGACCAGTGTCACCCAGCAGCGAGTCATTGCCGTCTCCGCCGTTGGCGGTATCGTCGCCGTCGCCGCCGCGAGCCGTGTCGTTACCCGCTCCGCCGTTGAGCACATCGTTGCCAAGTCCGCCTCGCAGACTGTCGTCACCGGCGTCACCACCCAGAGTGTCGGCTCCATCGCCGGCCAGCGTGTCGTTGGTATCGCCACCCAGCAGCGTGTCGTTGCCGTTCTCACCGTTGATCGAGTCGGCACCGGTCCCACCTTCGAGTTGGTCGTTGCCATCCCCACCTTTGAGGCGGTCCGTGCCAGCACCGCCGACCAGAGTGTCGCCACCCAAACCGCCCAACAGGATGTCGTTACCATCGCCACCTTCCATGCGGAGGCGGATCAACCCGGTCTTCGCATTGAGGGCCGTCAGCACATCGTTGCCGGCGTCCCCTTGAATCACGAGCGAGGATCGGCAAACCGTGTCGAGATCGCCCACCGTCACGGTGTCGTCACCGGCTCCGGAGTTGACCGTGACCTGGCCGATCGACGAATTGATCGTCAACTGCGCGGTACCCTCCGTGACCTGAATCAGGCCAAACGTGCTGTCCACCGGAATCGCCGACTGCGTAATCGTGACGTTGTTCGCCGCCGCGCTGAGCGAGACTTGCACACCATCCGCACCGGAAGCATTCGTGACGGTATCGCTACCGGACCCCGAACCTTGCCACACGAAGATGTCGTCTCCAGTTCCGCTTTCGACGACATCCGGTCCGCCTTGGCCATCCAGCGAATCATTGCCGCCTCCGCCATTCAGCGTATCGGCCGAACTGCCTCCCAGCAGCGTGTCGTTGCCGTCATTGCCGATCAGCAAGTCATTCCCGCCGTCGGCATTGAGCAAGTCATCTGACGGGCCACCGATGAGCGTATCGTTGCCGGTGTTTCCCAGCAGCGTGTCACCCAGGGGAGCGACGTCGTTGTTGAAGATCGTCGCGACCCCCGAACCGTTGCTGACGGTCGCGCCGACCGCGTTCGTCAGTTGCAGGAAGAACGATTCATTCCCCTCGAACTGGAAGTCGCCACTGACAACGACAGAGACCGGTAGCGTGCCGCCAAACGGCCCGAAGGACAGCGGTCCGAAGGCTGCGGCGTAATCGGCCAGAGGTTGGCCGGACAACGAAACCAACGCTCCCGCATTGTGCGTGACGGCGGCGGTGCCGTTGACACCACGAATCACTGTGAACGTGTTACCCACGACCCGCGTGACTTGCATCTGCTCGTCGTCGATCTGAATCGTGAAGGGTGTCGTCACCGGGAATGCCAGGGTGTTGTTTAAGGTAATTGTCGTCGCGTTCGACGTGACGTTGGCGAACAACGCTCCGCCGCCCGTCGCGGTGCCATTCACGGTTTGAAAGTCGACCGTGACGTTGTTGCCCGTCGCTTGAGCCGTGACTTGAAACGTCACGATTTGCGTCCCGGTATCTCCTTCGACCACGTTCACGCTCGTGACCGAAATGCTCGGCGGAGCAACCGGCGGGATCGGCGCGAAGGTCAAACCGGTCGCGCCGTTGAAGAAGCCGCTCAGCCCAGTATTCCCCACCAGCGTGGCCACACCGGTGGCCGTTGCGATCCTAAACAAGTTTCCGGACGCTCCATCGAGCAGCAAAAAGTTGTTGGCCACGGGGTCAAATTCCAAGCCGCCCGAACCGACGCCGAGGTTGACACCCAAAGCACCAATCCGAGTCGCCACGCGAGTGGCGGGGTTGATCGAGAAGAAGGCGTCGTTGAAGTTCACATTCGTACCAGTCACTCCGCCGCTGATCACACCGAACAGCGTTCCGCCGCTGAAGGCCAGATAGTCAAACTCGATATTGTCTGTGGCCGCACCTGCTAAGTTGGCAGCGCCCACCTGAATCGCACCCAGATTGACACCCTGTCCGGTGACCGGGTCGATGCGGAACAAGTTCGGATTACCCAGGCCCGATGACACCACGTAGATCGAGTTCGTCACAATGTCGAATGCGATATCCCCTTCCTGCGGCGAAGGAATACCGAACACGTTTGTGAATCCCGTGATATTCGCCGTATTGGCATCCACGGTGACCAGCGCGTCAAAGTTATTGTCGTAGGCGACGATTTGTCCGAGGCTGTCCTGCGTGATATCGATCGCTCCACCCAAGCCAGTCGAGCCGACCAATGCCGCCGCCGCAGTGGCGGGATTGATCTGGTACAGGTCAGTGCCGAAGAACGTTCCCGCGGTCGCGAACAAACCAATCACCGCGGCATCATCATTGATAATCGTGCCGCGCGCTTCTTGATTCAGCAGACGTGCCCCGTTCGTTGGTGCGCTGAGCACCAGCCGGACGGTTTCATTGGTCTCACTCAATGCGTCGCCGGCAACCGTCACCGAAACGGTCGCGGTCGTAGTCCCCGGCGCGAATGTGACCGTTTGACCGGCCGACGTGTAATCCAGATTCGCGGTGCTGGCCGTGCCATCCTGCGTCTGCACGTTGACCGAGATCGGCAGGAAGCTGGCTTGTGACAACGTCAACGTGAAGGTCAGGATCGCGTTGCCGGCATTCCCTTCCAACACATTGCCGCCGGCAACCGAAATCGTCACCGGGAGCGCTTCGGGAAGTGGGTCCGAGCTATCGACCAAGTCGTTGCCCGCGCCGCCATCCATGGTGTCAGTGCCGCCGCCGCCAAACAACGTATCGTTGCCACTCTGACCGTTGATCTGATCGTTTCCGGCCGCATTGCCGACCAGGACCGTTCCGTCACCCCGCAGGGTGTCGTTGCCGTTGCCGCCGAACAGCGTGTCATTTCCATCGTTGCCGTTGACGATGTCATTGCCCGCTTCGCCATTGACGGTGTCATCGCCCAAGTTGCCGGAGACGCTGTCGTTGCCAGCCCCGCCCGACACGAGATCGTTGCCCTCATCGCCGGAAACAGAGTCGTTGCCGGACTGTCCCGTGACGGTGTCGTTGTCGAGACCACCAGAGATCACGTCCGCGTCAGCGCCACCCAGAATCGAGTCGTCGCCGGCCTCTCCCGACAGCGAATCCTGTCCGTCGCTGCCATTGATCGTGTCGTTGCCGATGCCGCCAGTCACCGTGTCATTGCTCTGCCCGGCGTCGATGTTGTCCGCACCGTCACCGCCGGTGATCACATCGGCGTTGTTGCCGCCGAAGAGGGTGTCGTTGCCCAAGTCACCGCTGAGGGTGTCGTTGCCGTCGCCGCCGGTCAGAATGTCATTGCCATCGCCGCCGGTGATCGAATCCCGGCCATTGCCGCCATCGACAATGTCATTGCCACCTTGGCCGTTGATGATATCCCTGCCATCTCCGCCCAGGACGCTGTCGCCGTAGGTCGGTGAACCCAGGATTGTGTCATCGCCATTGCCGCCATCCACAAAGATGGGACGGACGCCGGTCAGCGACGGGTACGTCAGATTGTCCACGAGACTCAAGTCGATGTTGTTCGCATCGTCGCCCCCTTTGACGACGATCGACGTGATCGAACTGGTCGCGACGTTCGGTGCCGTTCCCAGCAGCAAACCATTCGCGACAACTTCGACCCGCAGGCTCGTCGCGTTCTGCCGAATCGCGATGCTGTCACCACCGTCCGAGCTGACAAACAGCTCACCGTTCACGAACAACGCGGCGACCGACAACAGCGAGCGGTCTTCCAACCGTTCGGCCGCGGCCTTCGTCGTCGTGGTATGACCAGTGGTCCGAGGACGGCCTGATTGTTTTCGTCCTAACGACTGTAACCAAGATTTGAATAACACGGCGGGTAGTCCTTTCCCGGAAGATCGCGGTTCTATGTGTTCTCTGTCTTCTGCCGAAACCACCTCCGGCACCGACTGTGCGACAGAGACCGTTCCTCCCAATTAAACGGCATACGCCCGCGACAAATCGCTCAAAACTGCGAGCGGTGGCACATGCGGAAACACCGACATTCGCGGAGTGTTGGGTGCCACACGAACAACAGTTACAACCGGACCTTAAGCTGTAACGGTCCTGCCGATCACTCGCATCGTGAGGACGTGGCGGCCGGTCGGCGGGGGTGAGTTCGGCCGTTGAAAACTGCGCGCGGCGGCACATGCGGCATCACCGACATTCGCGGAGCGATTGGTGCCCCAAGCACAACAGTTACAACCGGACTTTAAGCTGTAACGGTCCTGCCGATCGCCCGCATCGTAAGGACGCGGCGGCCTGACGGCGGAAAGCATCGGCCGTGGAATGACGCGGCCAGCCGGCTATTTCTTGCCGTCGACCTTCGACAACTTGGCCGTCTGCTGATTCAAGCCGATTCGTTGGTACTCGTTCAACGAGACCTTGCGCAGCTTCGGATCGCGCAGCAGCGACTCGCACTGATGAATGATTTGCTTCCCACGAGCATCCAGAGTCCAGGCCACCGAGTGTTCGGCCTTGAGGTTCAACGGCCGCTCGAACTTGGCCCGCAGCGTGACTTCGACGGGCAATAACTTCTGTTGTTTGAGTCGCTCATTCACGGCCAGCCGAACGTTCGGAAACAGCGGCTGCGGATGCAGCACATAGTTCAGACGGCACATCCAATCGGTGTAATTCAGGTATGCCTCAACCGCCTCAGGGCGAACATTTGCCGGACCAACCACTTCGTAGGTCACCGTCGGGCTGACCAATCGCAATCGATGTTCGCGCGGATCGAACCGCGATTCAAACTGTGGACGCCACTGAAATCGCAGGGCGTCGATTTGCTGGCGAGGCCGATTAGGTTGCTCTTCCAGTTCGCGAATCCGCTCACCCAAACGCTCCTCCGCCGACTGCAACATGTGTTTGAGTTCGTCGAAATCAACGCTGCAGACGACCTCGCGGTCAGTATTCAAAATCATGATCCGCAGGTGCGCCGGCTCCAGAATTGTGGCTTCCGCCGCTCCATCAATCACATCGTAGACCTTGCCCACATGGAACAGCGTGCGACTGCGAGCGACCGGCTGGTTTGGCTCCGGACTGTCCAAATCGAAGACTCGCGTGGTCACGGAAAAGTCTTGAGCCAGAAGGTCCGCGCCCAACAGGCTCAAACCAACGACAAGCGCCAAGATGCGCAGCATGGATGACTCCAAGCAGCCGAACTGCGAAGGGGGAGGATGAGATCGGAGGGGAAATACGGTGGGATGGCCGAGCGGCCGATGCCGGCAGAAACGCCAGCGGAAGGGGATTGCGGGCGGAACATAGCACCGCCCCTCAAATCGCAGCAACAGGAACTGCTCGGCACCAAGCGAGGGGTCGCGTTCTACAAATCGCCGCACACCGGACATTCGGACTGACGGGCGATGGGAACCGTGCGAAACGTCATGTCTCGCAAGTCAAACGTCAGCAGTCGTCCGGTGAGTGGTTCTCCGACTCCGGCGATCAGCTTGATGACCTCCATCGCCGCCAGCGAGCCGACCGTTGAAGAGACCGCCGCAAAGACCGGGAACTCGCGCTTCCAGTTCGGCGGCGGCTCCGGGTACAGACAACTCAAACAGGGAGTTTGGCCGGGAACGATCGTCGTCAACCGGCCTTCGAGTTCGTACATCGCCGAATCGACCAGCGGCTTCCGCTGACGGACCGCCTCGCGGTTCATCAGCAAGCGTTCGGCAAACAGCGGAGCGGCACTGACCACAACATCGCAGCGGCTGACCAACTCGGCGGCGTTGGAGTCATTCACGTTCTCGGCGACGGTTTCGATTTCCACCTGCGGGTTCAGCTCGCGCAACCGACGTGCGGCCGATGCGACGCGCGGCTTACCGATCCCATCGGTGGTCATCAGCAATTGGCGGTTGAGATCGCTCAACCGCACATCACCGGCATGAGCCAGAATCAGCCGACCGATCCCCGCCGCCGCCAATTGCATCGCGGCCGATCCTCCCACTCCGCCGATGCGTGAGACGAGGACCGTGGCATTCTTCAATCGCCGTTGTCCCGCCTCACCGAAATCGCGAACCCAAAGCTGCCACTCATAGCGGCTCCGTTCGTCGGCAGTGAGTTCAGGAATCTGAGACATTTTTGGCACGCCGTGATGAGAGGGGTCAGGTGTTCTGATTTCTGTTTTGGCGGTGCGAATCGACGTCAACCTTGAATCGCACGACTGACTGGCAGATGGTGTCGCGGGTGGATTGTGGGGCCAAAACAGAAATCAGAACACCTGACCCCGGCCGGATACGCACGAAGCGAAAACTAACCCGAAGCGTCTGCGAGGGCGAGGGCTTCGCTCAAGAGCCATGCGACCGTTGCCGCAGCAACTCGACGATCTCAGCGGACGTCGGCGATCGGCCGCAGCCCAATCGCCCCAACCAACCGCGCGTCTTCCAGCGATTGAAAATCTCTTGCCCATCCTGCTCGATGCGAAAGCAGCCCCAGAAATCGGGAAGGCATTCGACCGTCAGTCCCAACTCACGACGAATCGCTGCGGCGATTTGCTCGGCCAGCGGACCAAAGCCACAGGTGCGACAGAAATGAATGACAACTTGCGAGGACAAGATGCTGCTCTCCCACGGAAGGAATCTGCGAGCCACAAGCTATCAGGTTTCCCGCCGTGATTGGACTCTCTGAGCCGCTCGCGATGCACCCGCGGCGATGATTACCATCCGACGCCATTCCTCCCTCGCGAATTCAGGAAACCCCTCATGGCTGACACGCAGATTCATTCGTCGGTGGACTTCGAGAAGCCGGGCAAGCAACACGGGCATCTGTGCATTCCGTATTCATACAACCTCGGCGGTTGGGCGAATCTGATGGTCCCGATCACCGTGATCCAGAACGGCGATCGAAACACGGACCAGGATGGCGACGGCGTGCGAGACACCGATCACGACGGTCCCACCGCGCTGGTCATGGCCGGCAATCACGGCGACGAATACCCCGGCCAAGTCGCGATCCTCAAACTCTGCCGCGAACTGCAAGAATCCAACGTGCGCGGCCGCATCATCTTGATTCCCTGCCTGACAATGCCAGGATCAAAAGCGATGACTCGACTGTCGCCGCTGGACGGCAAGAATTTTAATCGCTGCTTTCCGGGGAACCCAAACGGGACTCCGTCCGAAATGCTGGCGCACTATCTCACGACGGTGCTCTTCCCGATGGCGGACATCGTCATCGACATTCACACGGGCGGACGGAGCGTGGATTTCGTCCCGTGCGCCCACATGCACTTGGTGCCGGATCTCGCACAGCGACAGCAGATGATGGCCGGCACGGAAGCGTGGGGTTCCGAGTTCTGTTTTCTCTACGCCGACATCGCCGGAACGGGGCTGCTGCCGGTCGAAGCCGAGCAGCAAGGCAAGATCGTCATCACCACCGAGATGGGTGGCGGCGAACCCGTCACGACAGCGGTTCACAAGCTGACGCAGAGCGGTCTGCGAAACGTGCTGGTTCATTTTGGAGTGCTCACCGGTGAGAAACGCTCGCGGCAGCAGCAAGGCGTCCCGCCAGCTCGTTGGGTGCAGGCACTGAATCGGGATGACTACCGCTTCGCGCCAGAATCGGGTCTTTACGAAAACGTCGTCGCGCTGGGCCAAGAGGTGGCCGACAACGAAATCGTCGGCCTGATCCATTTCGTCGAGCGACCCGAACGCGAACCAGTACCGGTGATCGCGCCGACGGCCGGAGTGCTCATCGCCTGCCGCGGACCTTCGGTGGTCACGCAAGGCGACTGTGTCGCCTGCATTGCCCACGATGTGCCGGACGATTTGCTGAGGTCTGCCTAGCTTTACATTGGCTTCAATGAGCAAGGAGATAAGCGATGATTTCTCGTAGACTGATGGGCTGCGTTGCTTTCGTGTTGCTGAGCATTGGGGGGCTGATCGCCACTGCGGAGGAAGCAGCCGACGCTCGGCTTCAGAACTGGCATCAGTGGCGCGGGCCGCTCGCGACGGGAGTCGCGCCCAACGGTGATCCGCCGATCGAATGGGATGCCACTCGCAACGTGAAGTGGAAGGCCGAAATCCCCGGCCACGGCAAATCGACGCCGATCATCTGGGGCGATCGCGTCTTTCTGATCACGGGGGTCAACACCGGCAAAGTGGTCGAGGGCGCGACCAAACCCGAAGACCAACCCATGCGAACATTCGGCATCAAGTTTCCGAACACGCTGTTTCGATTCGTCGTCCTCTGCCTGAATCGCAACACCGGCGATTTGCTCTGGGAGCAATCGGTGATTGAAGAGCTGCCGCACGAGGGACATCACGGCGACAACAGTCATGCGTCGGCGTCCCCCACGACCGACGGCAAATCCCTCTACGTCTCGTTCGGTTCGCGCGGCATGTACTGCTTTGATTTGAATGGCCAATTGCAGTGGCAGAAAAAGCTCGGCAAAGTCGAAACGCGGCTGAGCTTCGGCGAGGCCAGTTCGCCGGTCGTACATGGCGACACCGTGATTCTGAACCGCGACAACGAGACCGATTCGCACATTCTGGCGCTCGATGCCAAGACGGGCGAAACACGCTGGCAGGCCAAGCGGGAAGAAGTCAGCGCGTGGGCGACTCCGCTAATCGTCGAACACAACGGCCGGACGCAGGTTATCACCAATGCCAGCCGGCTCGTGCGAAGTTACGACTTGGAGACTGGCGAAGTCCTCTGGCAGTGCGGCGGGCAAGTGGCCAACGTGACTCCGTCCCCGGTGCTCTTCGGCGATCATGTCATCTGCATGAGCGGCTATAAGGGGAGCCTCGCCGTGTCGTTGCCGCTCGACGCCAGCGGAGACATCACCAAGAGCGACCGCATCGCCTGGCGATGGGAACGGGACACGCCCTATGTCCCGTCGCCGTTGCTCTACGGCGACAGGCTGTACTTCAACAAGTTGAACAACGCGGTCCTGACCTGTCTCGACGCGAAGACCGGTAAGCCGATTCTCGAATCCGTGCGCTTGCCGAGCTTGCTCAACATCTATGCGTCGCCCGTCGGAGCCGCCGATCGGATTTATCTCACCGCCCGCGACGGCACGACGCTCGTGATCAAGCGGGCCGAGATGCTAGAGGTTCTCGCCACGAACAAACTCGACGATTCCATCGACGCTTCACCGGCCATTGCCGGCAAGCAACTCTTCCTGCGCGGCCAGCGGCACTTGTATTGCCTCGAAGCTCAATAGGTGAAACCGATGTTGTTTGACACGCACACCAACCTGATGTGGTATCCGGATCATCTCTCCGACGAATTCGTGCAGTTCGCCTGGGAGGCGAAGCGAGCCAAGATGAAGCTGACGAAGGACGTCTACTTCGCCGGCAGCAGCGTTCAAGAACAGAACGCTTTCGACTCCCGGCCGGAGCAACTGCTGGCAGTGACCGCCGACTCCGACAAGGTCATCGTGTTCGGCATCAAGGCTCCGTTCACCGGCATCAACGCCGATCAGGAATTGATCGCGAAGTTTGTCCAAGAACATTCCGACCGCTTCATCGGCTGGTGCTCGGTCGATCCGAACGACAAAGACTGCGTCGAGCAGTTGGAATACTACGTAAACAATCTGGGCCTGCGCGGCTTGAAGTGCTCGCCGATTTATCAGAACTGGGATCCGCAAGACCCCAAGCATTTGCCGCTGTTCAAGAAGGCGGAGTCACTGGGCATCCCGGTCAACATCCATCAGGGAACCTCATTCGTTCGGCCGGGACCGTTGAAGTACGCGAACCCAATCCAACTGGAGGACATCGCGATCGCCTGCCCGAACCTGCGCATCGTGATCGCTCACATGGGACACCCGTGGGAGACGGAGTGCGTGGTGCTGATTCGCAAGCATCCGAATCTCTTCACGAACATCTCCGCGCTGCATTATCGGCCGCTGCGTCACTATCAAGCCTTCATGACCGCCATCGAGTACGGTGTCGAACACAAGCTGATCTTCGGCTCGGACTTTCCCTCGGCAACCGCGGCCCAGGTGATTGCCGGCCAGCACAAAGTCAACGACATTGTCGCGGGGACGAATTTCCCGAAGGTCTCGGAAGAGGTGATTCACAATATCATCTACGAAAATTGGAAACGCTTCTTGCCGGAGTATGTGTAGCGGCCTGTCAAATGGATCAGCCGCAGGGCGCTAGCCCCGGTTCATGTCATCCGAACCGGGGCTAGCGCCCTACGGCTGATTTGCCAAACCCCAAGAAAGAAACCATGAATACAAAACCCATCACATCCGCCGTGTTGTCTGGATCGGTGATCTCTGTGCCGCCGCTGGCGCGCAAGGCCGACGGCTCATTCCATCGCGAGGAGAACCGCAAGCTGATTCGGCATCTGGAAGGGGGCGGAGTATCCACGCTGCTTTACGGAGGCAACGCGATCCTGGCTCACGTCTCGCTTAGTGAGTACGCCGACTTGCTGACGATGCTGACCGAATTGGCCGGCCCGGACACGCTGGTCATTCCGTCGGTCGGTCCCGGTTTCGGGATGATGATGGACCAGGCGAGAATCCTGCGCGAATTCCAATTTCCCACGGCGATGGTTCTGCCGTCTCGCGATGTCGTCACGTCGGATGGAGTCGCCTCGGCGATCCGCCGATTCGTCGAAGTCGTCGGCCGACCGGCAGTCCTCTACATCAAGAACGACGGCTTCATCGAGATCGAAACGGTCAAACGCTTACACGACGATGGCCTGCTGTCGTGGATCAAGTACGCCATCGTCCGAGACAACCCGGTCCATGACCCCTATCTGCACCGGCTGATCGACGCGATTGGACCATCTCAAATCGTCAGCGGCATCGGCGAGCAGCCAGCGCTGGTCCATCTGCGTGTCTTCGGGCTGATCGGCTACACATCCGGCTGCGTCTGTGTGGCACCGCGGCTGTCGATGAACATGCTGCGGGCCATCCAAGCGGGCGACTGGGTATCGGTCGAACGCATCCAAACGATCTTTCGTCCGCTCGAAGATCTGCGGAACGCGATCAATCCCATTCGCGTGCTGCACACGGCGGTCAGTCTGGTCGGCATCGGCGAGATGGGACCGATCCTCCCGCTGCTTTCCGAAGTCAGCGAAGCCAATCGTCCAGCGATCCAAGCCGCCGCCGCGAAGTTGCTGGAGGAAGAGCAGCACTCTTAATCCTGGGAGTGCTCCGGCTCGACGGAGCCCTCCATGACTAACGGCATGTGGGGGAATTGGTCCTGCGACTCTGCTCGTGGAACTGCGATTCGAACAAGTGCTTGTCACGACGTCGGCAAAAGAACATTCGCGACCGCTATACCGCAAAGAATGGAGGGCTCCGTCGAGCCGGAGCACTCCAAGGTTGAAAGTAGCCCCCTCACCACACACTTTCTCACCGAGCGGACAGCCCCTAGAACTCCGCGCTCCGGCAATACGCCGTTGAAGAACGAGTGGAGCGTATGGGGAGCGATCAATTGACGGACTGGCTGGCTCAATGGCACGACGTGCGCGAGTTGGTGCGCGTCTCTGCCGAAGTCGATGCGGTCCACGAGATCGCCGCGATCACCGATCGCGTGCGGATCGTTCAAGGCGGTCCCGCACTGCTCTTTGAGCATGTTCGCGGGCACTCGTTTCCAGTCGTCACGAATCTACTGGGCAGTCCGCGCCGCTTGGCGTCGGCATTGGGCGCAACATCATTCGATCGTTTGTCGCAACGCATCGACGATTGGCTGTCGCTGTCGTTACCGCACGGAGTCCTCGACACCTGGAAGCTGCTGCCGCGATTGGCGGAGTTGGCTCAGTGGCCACCGACCGTGGTGAAGACGGGGTTGTGCCAGCAAGTCGTCAAGTTGGGACGCGACGTCAACTTGGCCGAGCTTCCCGCGCTGACGATGTGGCCGGGGGACGCCGCGCCAACGATCACTTGGGGCCAGTTGCATTCGCAGTCACCGAGTACAACGGAGGCTGTTGACGACACGCGGCGTCAGGTCTGTGTCATACCGCTGGAAGTGCGCGGCCGGGACGGCTTGCTGATCCACGGCGACGAGACCTCCGAGCTGTGGTCGTTGCTGGCCGAGTACCGCTCGCGCGGTCAACAGATGCCGGTGGCGGTGGTGCTCGGCGGTGATCCGGTGATGTCGCTGGCGGCGTGGGCACCGTTGCCGCCACGGACGAACTCGCTGGTGTTCGCGGGCTTCTTACGAAACCGCTCGGTCGAACTGGTCGCTGCTCGGTCGATCCCTCTGACCGTTCCCGCGTCAGCGGAGATCGTGATCGAAGGATTCGTCGATCCGCAGGCCGCATTCGAGCCCGCGGGACCGATCAGCCGCGACACCGGATTCTTCGGACCAAGCGAGTCGCTGCCGCTGCTGCGCGTCACGGCGATCACGCATCGGGCGAATCCGGTTTTTCCAGCGATGATCCCAGGACCGGCTCCGGCCGAGAGCCAGTGGTTGGACCGAGCCTGCGAACGGTTGCTGTTGCCGATCGCCCGGTTGTGGATTCCAGAGTTGGTCGATTGGCGGCTGCCATTCGCGGGAGCGTGCCGGCATATCGTGTTCGCCAGCATTCACAAAACATTCGCGCAACAAGCTCGCAAGGTGCTGCACGCCTTGTGGTCGTTGCCGAAGATCGCGACCGCCAAGATGCTGGTGCTCGTCGATGAGGACGTTGATGTGCGCGACGAGAACGCCGTTTGGGCGAGCGTCGCGGCTCACGCCGATCCGTCGCGAGACTTGGTCTTATGGGACGGCCCGGCCGATCCGCTGGACCATGCGACGGCGATACGCGGCGTCGGTCGCAAGTTGGGGATTGATGCGACTCGCAAGTGGCCCAGCGAAAGCGGTTCATCGCGGTCTGCTCAGCCGTTGCGCTGGACGGCGGAGATTGCGGAGCGATTGCAATCGCGCTGGCCAGAATTTGGCTTGTGAAGTCGCCGGACGAAATTCGGTTGTTGGGAGATGTTGTTAATGACCGTCGATAAATCGGAGAGCCGTGTTCGCCAAATGTTCGGCGAGATCGCGGCTCGGTATGACCTCCTGAATCATCTGCTTTCGGGAGGCACCGACTATTACTGGCGCTGGCGCACGGTGCGATTGGCTCGGCCAACGGGCGCGGCACCGGTGTTGGATGTCTGCACGGGAACCGGCGATCTCGCCCTGGCCTATTGGCGAGCCAGTGGGCGGCGTGTCTCCGTTGTGGGATCGGATTTCACTCACGAGATGCTGTCGCTCGCGCGGGAGAAGTGGTCGCGCGTGCGAGGACTCGCGAATCCCGAACAAGTGCAGTTCGTCGAAGCGGACACACAGCACCTGCCGTTCGGCGACGATCAATTTCAAATCGTCTCGGTCGCGTTCGGTCTGCGAAACGTCACGCGCACCGACGTCGGCCTGCGCGAGATGACGCGCGTCTGCCAGCCGGGAGGCAAGGTGGTCGTGTTGGAATTTTCCACGCCGACAAATCGCCCCTTTCGAGCGTTCTATCTCTGGTATTTCCGGAACGTGCTCCCCAGGATTGGGCAACTGCTGATGCGGAACCAGCAGGCCGCTTACAACTACTTGCCGCAGTCCGTCAGCGAGTTTCCTCAAGGGGATTCACTGGCCGAATTGATGCGGCAGGCAGGTCTGCAAAACGTCGTCTGGAAGCCTTTGACGTTCGGCATCGCGACCATTTATGTCGGCGAGAAACCGAGTCTCTAAACCGCGCACCGGTGAAGATGGCACAAACCCCACCGAGCTTGCCTCGGTGGAAACGGGCCTTTGCACTACGAGTGAACTCCCGTGAGAGATCACTCCGCGTAGTGCAAAAGCCCAAAAACCACCGAGGCAAGCTCGGTGGGGTTTGTGTCAATCGCGACCACCGGCTCCGGTCGGCTGGTTGGACATCAGGACTTAAAGCCCCTCGAATAGTCACCGACTTTGTTGAACGGCGCGGCTCGCGGAGTCGTGTCCCACGGACTTTGGACGTTCGACCCTTTGAAGGAGTCATCATGTTTCGACGCCTCGTGCTCGCGTTGCTGATCCTCACGGCCCCAGTGATCAGCTTTGCTCAAGAGAAATCGACGCCGGGAACTTTTCCCGGCGAAACCGCGGAAGGCTTCCTACTGCCTAACGGCTGGCGAGTGACTCCCGTCGGCGATCAAGTCCCGTTAACCGACCTGCCGTTCAACATCGTGGTCACGCCCGACAGTCAGCGAGCGATCGTCACGACCAACGGTTACAACGCTCACGAGATCAGCCTCATCGACTTGAAGACCAAGCAGCGGATCACGAAGGCGTCGGTGCCGCAGAGTTGGTTCGGCGTCGCGGTAGATGCCAAGGTCGAGCGGTTGTGGTGGTCGGGCGGCGGCGAGCAGGTGATTCATTCGTTCGCGGTCAGCGCGAGCGAACTGAAGGCCGGGCCGACTCACAAGTCCGCAAAGCCCGCCGAGGGCGAGAAGGCCACCGAACCGGAAGGCTTTCGCACTGGTCTGTGGCTGGATCCGTCGAGCAAGCCGACGTTGTTCTCGCTGACGATCCTCGCCAAGGGAGGCAACAAGTCCTTCGCCTGGGGAGACGCGACCACAGACGACGGCGTCGGCGGAGTCATCTCGGCGATTGATCTCTCCGGCGAGACACCGCCGCGTGCGGAGGTCGGCCCTATGACGTCGTAAAGGCTCGCAATGGATTGTTGTATGTGTCGGATTGGGCCGGCCGCCGAGTGCTGGTCGTCGATCCTGAAACGCTGCACACGATCGGCAAAATTCCGGTCGGCGAGCATCCCAATCAAATCGTGCTGCACCCGAAGGATGGCCGACTGTTCGTCGCCTGCGCGTCGAGCAACAACGTCGCAGTCATCGACACCGCTGCCGGCACCGTGCAAGAAACGATCTTCACCGCACTCTTCCCGCAGTCACCGGAAGGAAGCACGCCCGATGCGCTGGCCATCGCGCCGAACGGCAAGACGTTGTACGTCGCCAACGCCGACAACAACTGCGTGGCAGTCATCGACGTGAGAGTGCCCAGACAAAGCCAAGTCAAAGGCTTCATCCCGACCGGCTGGTATCCAACGGCCGTCGCCGTCACGCCGGATGGCGAGCAACTGCTCGTCGGCGTCGGCAAGGGGAATCAAACCAAGTCGAATCGCCCGGCCGACGAAGTCATCGCCACCGCTCGTAAGAAAAAGCCCGGGGAGGGAGATCACTACCGCATCCCCTTCCCGCACATCGGCACGACGCTGTCGGGCGCGTTGGCGATCATCGAACTCCCTGAAGAAGACGAGGACGATGATGATGACGACGATAAGGCGGACGTCCCCGAAGAACTCGCCAAGTGGACCGATCGCGTCTATCGCAACTGCCCGTACTCGGACAAGCAGTTGACTGCCGCCGAGTCCTCACGCAAGACGGCCATCCCGACCAAGGTCGGCGAGCCGTCGCCGATCAAGCATGTCATCTACATCATCAAAGAGAATCGGACCTACGACCAAGTCTTCAGCGACATGCCGCGCGGCAAAGGCGATCCCAGCCTGCTGATGTTCGGCGAAGCGATCAGCCCGAATCATCACAAGCTGGCCAATGAATTCGTGCTGCTCGACAACCTGTACTGCAACGGTCACGTCTCGGCCGACGGACACCCGTGGTCCACGATGGCCTACAACACCGACTACATCGCCAAGAATTGGGCGCTGACGTATTCCAAACGGCTGGGCATCGACGACGATGACGAAGGCAACTTGACGAATGCCCCCTCCGGCTACCTCTGGGATTCCTGCAAGCGTCACGGTCTGACGTATCGCAGCTACGGTGAATACGGCGGCCGAGTCAGCCAACCCGACGGCACGTTCCGCATGGAAGGCCGCGTCCCCGGTTTAGTGGGCCACGTCAGCCCGACATTCGGCCTCCCCAAGAAAGCCGGCCAGAAGGTTCGCGACACCGATCGCGTCGAAACGTTCCTCGAAGAGTTCCGCGAGTACGAGAAGAACAACAGCCTCCCGAACTTCATCGTGATGAGCCTCGGCGAAGATCACACCGAAGGGACAAAGGTCGGCGCTCCCACGCCGCAAGCCTGCGTCGGCAGAAACGACCTCGCGCTGGGCCAACTGGTTGAAGCGGTTAGCCAAAGCAAGCTCTGGCCGAAGATCGCGATCTTCGTCATCGAAGACGACGCTCAGAACGGCCCCGACCACGTCGATGCGCACCGCACGGTCGGTCTTGTCATCAGCCCGTACGTGCGACGCAAACATCTCGACAGCACGCAATACAGCACATGCAGCATGATCCGCACGATGGAGCTGATCCTCGGTCTACCGCCGCTGAGCCAATTCGACGCCGCGGCCAATCCGATGTTCGAGTCCTTCACAGAAAAACCGGACCTGACGCCGTACAAGCACGCCGCCGCACGCATCGACTTAGACGCGATCAACGACGCCACTGCCTACGGAGCCGAACGCTCCAACCAAATGGATTTTTCTGAGTACGACCGCATCGACGACTTCGAACTGAATGAAATCCTGTGGCGTGCGATCAAAGGCGTAAACGCCCCGCTGCCTCCGGCCGTCCGCCGAGCGATCGCGTTCAAGCCAGTGACGAAATAGCGCTTCCCTGGAGTGCGGTGGCTCGACACCGCCCTCCATTCGATTGGAATTGCGACTCCCATCAAATCAAAAACGGATGCGACGATGAATGGTGCCTGATCGAACGTTGGTTGTGGGCGATCAACGTCTCTATTCCAAATGAATGGAGGGCTGCGTCGAGCCGCAGCACTCCAGGGTTTTGTGCCATGCCGCACACATTCGCGTACCTGTTTGAAACACGGCGTGCGTTTCTGCAATCGGCCACGGCCGGCACATTGGCGGCGACGTTGCCGTGGGCGGCGGCTCAAGAGGCCACGAAACCACGAGTGGATCTCGCACGGCAACTCGGCGTGACGACCGGCTCGTTCGTGAAGCATCTGAGCAAGACTCGCGCGGAGGGAAAACTGCGACTGCTCGACCTGCCGAAGATCATGCGCGACGACCTCGACTTGAAGGTCATTGACCTGATGACCGCGACGCTGCCGGCTTGGGAACCGGACTATCTCGACGAGTTGAAAGGCAAAGCGGCCGAGGCAGGATGCGTCATCACGAACTTGAAGCTGAACCAAAAGGATCTCGACATGGCCAGCCCCGACGCCGACACGCGCAAACGAGCGCTGGACGAGTACCGCCGCTCGATCGACGCGGCTCAGCGATTGGGCTGCCGCTGGGTGCGGCCGCTGCCGAGCACAAAGCGGCCGGACTTCAAGTTGTATGCGTCCGCGTATCGCGAGCTGATCGAGTACGCCAAGCCGCGCGGCATCGAACTGTTGATCGAGAACAACGCCTGGATGCAGGATGATCCCGACGCAATCCCGCAGGTCATTCAAGAAGTCGGAGCGGGATTACACGCACAACCCGACACGGGCAACTAGACGGCCAAGTCACGATACGACGGACTCGCGAAAGCCTTCCCGCTCGCGGTGTCGTGCGACTTCAAAGCGAAGGAGTTGGGACCGAACGGCGAGCACCCGGCTTACGATCTGCAGCGCTGCTTCACCATCGGCTGGCAGTCCGGCTTTCGCGGCCCGTGGTGCTTCGAGCATTTCCACGAAGAGCTATCGGGCCTCTGGCGCGGCCTGATCACGTTGCGAGACCTGTTGCGGAAATGGATGGCGGAATCGTGAACAATCAGGGCGGAAATAAAATGTAGCCGCACTCGCCAGAGTGCGGGGCTCCCGCGTTCTGGCGAACGCGGCTACGTCAGACCAAGCCGCGCTTTTTGCGGACCGTCCATTCGATCGCGATCAGCGTGACGAAGACGAGTAAGAACGGCCAGTTGTCCCACAGAGTCGCGCGTGTGATCTCGGTCTCTTCGCGGCGGACGAGGCCCTCTTTTTGGAGACGTTCGAGGAAGGCCCCGTGTTGTTCCGGGGTGACAACGTGGCCTCCCGTGAGGCTGGCGAGTTCGGCGAGCAGCGCGTGATCGGCGGCGGGGTTGTCGAGTTCGAGGTCGCGTTCATCGACCAGGAAACGGGACGTCACTGGATCACTGATCGGCAATCCGTTCTTCGATTTCGCCGTCACGCTGACCCAGTAGTCCCCGGCGTGTTCGGTCTGAGTGAACTGAGCCGTGAACTCGTTGCCCGCTCGCTGAGCCGAGAGCTTTTGGCGTTCCTCTTTCGGATTGGTCACAGACACGTCGAAGTCGACGTCGGTGAGCGGCGTGCCATCGGGCGAACGAGCTCCGAAGGCCAGACGGACCGGGACTCCCGGCAGATAATTGCGCGGATCGATGCGAACCCAGACCGATTGACCCTGATCGTCCTCTTTGCGAGCCAGCCAAAAAATCATCTGTCGCCAGAAGCGTTGATGGGCCGTGCGAAATCCGTGCAACGGCCAACGCCACGTTGTGTTGCCGGCGAACGCCATCACGCGCGCTTTGCCCGCTTCGTTCGACATGAGCAACGGAATGTTGTCTTCGGACTTCGCGAGGATGTCCACGAATTCGTTCTTGGGCTTGAGCTTGTTCGCGCCGTCGAGCGGCGGCAGTTCCAACCACGCCGCGCGGTTCTTGTCGGCCGATTCGATGCGCATCACATAATGGCGGAGGCCGCTCTGAGTCGGAATCAACTGCAACTCCTCGGCATGTCGCGCCGCGGGGTCGATCTCTTCTTCGGGGACCGTTTCACTGGCACGCATCGCGACCGGCAGCAGGTCGGCCAGCGGCGTGTCGGCGTAGCCGCCGGCTCCGAAGCTGTGATGGCCGCCGATCATCATCAGGCCGGCACCTTCCTCCACGCGCACGGCAAGCTGCCGGAGCATTTCGGGGCCGATGACCTTCGCCGGGACATCGCCGATGATGTAGACGTCGTATTGGCCGCGCTTAAACAACTCAGGATCAATGTCATTGAGTTCGCGTTGCCGGCCGCCTCGGATCGGCTGCCAGTCCAACTGCACTTGGTCGGTCGCGTTGAGCAACCGCAGATATTTCTGCTCGCCCGGCAGCGAATCGAAGTAAGCCACTTTGATGCCGCCGCGACGGACCGTCAGCAGCGTCTCGCGAGCGTTGTTCGCGGTCTTGATCTCCCCTTCGAGCGATTCGACTTCGACGCGAATCTTGAACTCGCCGGGCAGGTCGGGGATGTACGACAGCTCGACCGGGATGAGATCGGCATTGCGCGTCGGTTCGAGGTACACGACCGGCTGCGCGTTCTTGGACGCGGGTGGGACTTTCAGCTCGCCGCTCTTGAGTCCCTGGCGCGTGTTCGGATCTTCGACCAGCAGCCGCACGGTCAGCTTGCGTCCGGCGGCTCCCAGCACGCGCAGCTTTGCTCGCAGCGGGACCGTCTTTTTCACGAACGCATACGGATCGACCAACAAATCTTCGACAATCAAATCGAGCGACGTGTCGGTCGTCCCCGTGGTGCCAAAGGCGACCGGAAAGATCGGGATTTGCAACTCGCCCAGTCGCCGCGCGATCGCTCGTGGATCGACGTCGTGAGGTGGCAATCCACGCTGCGCTCCGTCGGAGTACAACAAGATGCCGGAGAGTCCTTGGCCTTGTGAGTCGCGGAGGATCGACTCCAGCGCAAAGCCGATGGCCGATTGCTCGCCCGGTGCGGTGGGATCAGGCTTCTCGGCCGCATGCAGTTCGCGGTCGAAATTGAAATAGCGGACCTCCATTTCCTTTTTTAACTTTTCGATCGTCGGCTCCGCCTCTTTCAGCGTGTTGACCAAGACTTCGCGTCGCGTTTTGTTCGCCGGCCCGTCGGGGGTCTGCATGGACCGGCTCCAATCGCCGAGCATCACCAGCATGGCGGCCTTGCGATCCTTTTTCGTCCATTGCAACTCCGGCCGCAGGATCGCGAAGGCGAGCACGATCGCCGTGAGCACTCGCAACCCGACCAGCGTGCGTCGCCAGAACGGCGGTTGATGTCGCACTCGGCGCGGGTAGGTCAGCAGCACGAAGACGATCAGCCCGACGGCGGTCAGCAGCGAGACCGGCAACGACCAGACCGGGTCGAAAGCGAGTCGCAGAGAGGTGGTCGGCTCAGTCGGCATCGCGGGCAATGTAGCCCTCTTGTTCTGCGGGAGGAAAGGCGAACGCCACGACGACTGCGGCTGTTCGCAACTGCGGACACAGAATGCAAAATGAGAAATGCAAAGTGCAAAATGCAAAATGCTGGAAGCATGAGGCAGCGGCGTCTGTCACTTTGCATTTTTCATTTTGCATTTCTCATTTCTCATTGCCCTGCAATCACAAACTTGGCTGCCTGCGACGGCTGAATTACGAACTCTGGCACTACGACGACGTCACCGACAGCTTCGTCTCGGTCGGCGGGCTGAGCGCGCCTTCGACGGCGGTCAGCAGCAGGTCCAGGCGGAACGGCTTGTAGAGCGCGTGCTTCAAGCCCATCTGCCGAGCCTTCACGATCGAGTGGCCGGGGTCATAGCCAAAGCCGGTCATCAGAATGATCGGCAGGTTCTCGTGGATTTGCTTGAGGTCGCGGAAGCACTCGAAGCCGGTCATGTCGGAGAGGTTGATGTCGATGATCGCCAGGTCGTAGTGCGTGCCACGGACCAGCGAGAAGGCTTCCTGGCCGCAGTGGAACGCTTCCACATCGCAGCCGAATTGGCTGAGCAACTCGCGCGCGGCGTCGCGCACCGAAGCGTCGCTGTCCACGACCAGAATCCGCTTGCCGTGCAGCAGCGGATGACTCGGCGGTGTCGCGGCATCGGGCAGCGCACCGGGGACGGCGGCTCCCAAGCCGACCTCGTGAATCATCTGCTTGATTTCGCGCGTGTGCTGCAAGATGCGTTGCAGCCGCATCGTCGATTCCGGGTCCAGGCCGATGAACCGCTCCATCAACTGCGAGGCATCGACCAGGATGTCGTCCGCCGGTTGCGCGACGCTCACCAGAATCCGCGTCGTGTTCTCGTTGGCGGCGGCATTCTGCTGCACGACCAACAACTCCAGCGTGTTGAGTGCGACAGCGACTTCGCGGCTGAAGAGCTCGAGGAACTCCTGATCCTTCTCATTGAAGGCGTTCTCGAGTGAGCTTTCGACATTAAACGTGCCCAAGATGCCGTCATGCCGTTTAAGCGGCACGGTCAGCGAACTGCGAGCATTGGAGTTGCCGACCAAATACAGCGGGTCATTAGACGTGTCCAAACAGAGATAGCTGTTGCCGGTCGCGGCGACATAGCCGGTCACACCGTTGCCGGTTGGCTCGGCGAACAGTTCGCGTTCGACCGCGGCTTGCTCCATGCCGTAGACCAGCAGCGGGACTAGACGCTTCTTGTTGGTGTGGTCGAGCAGTCGAATCTCGACCGTCTCAAACTTCAGCAGGTCTTTCGTGAAATGCACGATCTTGGATTTGAGCAGCCCCTTCCGTTCCTCCCAACCCATCTCGAGCACTTCCTGCGGCGTCAGGTCTCCGAGTTCCAAGCCTGCCTGATAGATCGCCTGCATGCGTTCTTGTTCGTTGACTTCGATGGTGACATCGCGAACGAACGCAATCAGACCGAACGGAATGTCCGGTTCTGTCTCGAAGATGGGTGTCATTTGCAGATCCAGCCAGCGCGAGCCGCCGATCTGCATCAATCCGCGCGTCGTTTGATTCGTCGCCAGTGCGGTGTTGATCGGCGTGAAGTCCGGACCGCGCAATTGAGCGGACTCAAACAGATCGAAGAACGGCAGTCCTTCGCCGCCGGACTCGCGGCCAGCCAGCCTGTGCAGCGACGCATTGCACCAGACGATTCGCTCGTTGGTGTCGAGCAGCGCGTACCCATCGGGAAGCTGATCGAGCAGCCCGCCTCCCTGAATGATCGCGCTCGCCGGCGAAGTCTCCTCGCCGCACAAAAACACTCCCGCAAAGTTCCCTTCGCGGAGTCGTTCCAATCCATTCTCGACCGATTCGGAGGACACGACATCAAACGTGCCGCCAAGCTGCTCGGCCAACGCCGAGACGCGATCCAACCGCCGGCTAAACAACAGAATCTTCGGCATCAGTGCCATCGCCGCCACTCTCCTCGCATCACTCGCAAAGTGTCAGGCTTATATACCCCTCGCGACACAGCGAAGCAATTCCAGCGATTTGTTCGGTACGCGGCATTGAGTCGGGAAGGAGGTGAAAAATTGTTGGGTGAAAAATGAGATGCAGAAGACCGCAACAACTTTGGCGAATCCTCGCTAAATCCCACTCGCTCAATGCCTCCCATTTTTCACCCAACAATCTTTCACCTTTTTCCGGTGCGACTCGCTGCCACCTTAAATTGAAATGCCTGATGGCATTCAATGCGGATCGGAAACCGTCGCGAGGCGTTGCTTGTCTCGGCCGTAATCCAGTGTGACCCGCGTGGTCAAACCGATCAGCGTGAGGCGGGCGGCTTCGGGATCATGCTGAGTCTGCACGATCCGGGTCGTGAGCACATGCTCGCACACGCCAAGCTGGTTGCCGGTGAGCGCATCGAGCGCTTCGACACGCAGCGCCGATTTGTCCGTGCGTGTGCGATCCTGTTGCCGGCTGATCGCGACCAGAAACGGCACGCGAGCGTTGTCCAACCGCAGAATCGTCCGCTGCGGCAGGACGCGCAACCACAGTTTCTCTCCCAACGGTCCCTCGGCGCGGTCGAGCGGTTGTGGCTGGCTCGGCCGAGCGAAGGCGTGCAGATCGCCCAGCACTTCGGATTTCGGAACCAGCGAATCGCTCACGAAATAACTGAACGGCGACTTGCCAGTGTTATCGATTTGCCGTTGCAGGTTGAGGTAGTAGCGGTCGCGATCCGAGAACGCGCGCAGCGTGTTCGAGCTGCGCACGTCCGATTCGGGAAGCGTGACGTCCAGCTTGACCAGCGAGTTGTAAACATCGATCACGCGCACGCGGCCGGAGCGCAGCACCAACAGCAACTCGCCGTCCACCGTCACGACCGGCGGGAAGACGACAATCCCGACCGCCAGAGGCTCGTCCAGTTCGTTGCGATCGGTGAGCGAATCCCAGATGCGCAGTCGGCGGCCGTTGTTCGCATCGGTGATGTGAAACAGTCTGCGGCCAAACGCGCGCCGCGTCTGATGCTGATCGCCCGGTAACTTCCCACGACGGAGTTCGCGGCCGGTCGCGGTCTCGAAGACGGTGTACGAGGCTTGGTCCGAGCCAAACACGACGAGCGCTTCGTGATCGCCGAACAGGCCGGTGTCCGATTCGGCGAGCAATCCCGCATGTGGCTCCAACTCGCGCTTCCACGCGATGCGACCGGTCGCCGGATCGGCCATCACCAAATGCTGCCGCGATTGAAACACGCAATAGCCCGGCCCGACCGGCCCGACGCGCAGAAACTCTTGCGTCGCGTGCAACGGAGTGAACGGTGTCTCCCAGGCCGGGCCGTCCTGATCGCGGCCCAACAGCGAGAAGCCCAGCATTCGTCCCTGACCGCCGACCGGGAAGAAATGATTGATCGACTTGGGTGATCCCGGTTGCAGGGCCGTCGGATAGAAGCGATCCAATTCGGGCAATTGTCCCATCACGACGCCCGAGTCCCGATCGACGATTCGCCAGCCGGCGTCCCCCAGCGGTTTGAGCAGCGGTGGCGTTTGGAAAAGATGGACCCCCACGCCCGCGCGGTCTAACGCTCGATTGCGGGGTTCGCCGTTCCCGAAGGCTTCGGCCAGTCGTAACTCGCTGCCATGTGCCCGGTCTTCCGAGATCACGACACGCCGCACCGCCCAATCCGGCCGCCGCTTCCGAGCGAATGCCTGCCAAGTCATCGAGTCTCGCGGAAACGCCGCCACAAACTCACGACCCGTCACACTAACCCGACGCGCCAGCGAGGCATTCTCGGTCGCAATGCCTCGCTGGCGCGTCGGGTTAGTGAGATCGGCCAACAAGTTGGCCGACAACTCAACATCGCCGAACCGTTCTTCCAACTCGCCCAGCAGATTCGCGGCCAGCGAATACAACCCGACGTGTTCCCACAGCCGCAGCAGTCGAGCGGTGGCGTTGCCCGCGACAATCGGATCGGCAGACAACCGATCGCGTACCAGCAGCAGTTCGGCCTCTTGAAACTCACCACGTTCGATCAGCAAATCCGCCAACCGGAACCGCGCGCCAGTCGCTTGCGGCCAATCGTCACACAGCCGCACGAACTGCCGCAGCGCGCTGAGGTCGGACGTTTTTTGCAACCGATCACGTTCTTGCCCCAGCACGGCATCGACGGCATCCGCTTCGGCCGGCGACGATTCAACGCGCGTTCGCACCTGCCGCAAATAGCCGCGTGCCCAAGTGTCGAGCGACACGACATGCTGGCCGTGCTCGTCCAACTCCAGTTCATGTTCCAGCGACAACGCGGCCAGATCGCGAGCCGCTCGCACCGTGCGCACGGGATCGCGCGGCAGCGAAACTTCGCACACGCGCCGCAGCAGGCGTGCTCGCTCGGCCGTTGTGTCGGCCAGCTTTTCGAGCTGAGGCAGAAGTTCGTCCGCCTGATCGGGATCGCGGCTCAGTTCCAGATACAACGACTCGCGCAGTTGTCGTTGCGCTTGCCGGCGCAGTTCCGGCGACAGCGGTTGTTTCAACACGTTCCGCAACTCGCCCACCGGCGAGCCTTCCGAACCGAGCAGCATCGCGAGTTCCGATTCGAGCAGCCGGCGCTCCACCGAATCCGGCTGAGTGCGCAGTTCGGCCAACTTTGATCGAGCCTGCGGATAGACCGCCAGATGACTGAGCCCCAGCGAGACAACCACGTCGTCGCACGCGATCAAGTTCCCCGGCCACGGCGCGAGTTCCTGATCGTCATCATCCTCGCCATCCACTTTGCTGGCTCTTCGCCGAATGGCCGCCGGATCGAAAGTGCGAGTCACTGCGAAGCCACGGTCGCCCCCCGTCGTCAGTTCGAGGCAAGCGACCCGCCCCGACTTCAACGGCACGAGAAAGTCCTCACCAGCACGCACGCCTCGGCCAGTTACTGGCCCGACCACGTGAGACCACATTGGTTCGACGGCGTCGCTGGTTTGCGTTCCATCCCCCGGCATCGCGATCGCACGCACTTCCCGTTCGCCGACCAGCACAATGCGATCATCCGTCACCGCGCCGATGTAAACCGCATCGCCGCGCGGCACTCGCCAAGCCAGCTTCCCCGTCGTGGCTTCGAGGCAATGCAACTCCTCCGAGAACCGCGACAGCAACAGCACGCGATCGCGATGAATCACCGGCCACGTCGGCGTGCCGTCCCAGCCGAGCGGCTCCGGAAAGAACTCGCGACGCCTTTCCGCTTCACCCAGACGATAGCTGTAAACCCAACGTTGCCGCCCCGTGACCAAGTCCACGCCGACAATCAATCCCACGTCGGTCGGGCAGATCAACATGCCATCGGCGACCGTCGGCGAACCCACCGGATTGCGGCGATTCCGCTGCTTTAACCGAAAGAACGGCTCATCCACCAGCGCGAGTCCCTGACTCCACAGCGGCTCGCCATTCGATCCATCAATCGCGATCAGGCAGATTTGATTGTTCTTCTCCGCCGCGAAGTCGTCGAGCGAAAACAGCTCGCCCATCACAAACAAATTGTCATCGACAACCACCGGCGGCCCCAAGAACTGCACCGCGCAACCACGATGCCCCAACTTGCTCGCGGCGGCCAAGCCGTCGAGCGTCCACACCGGCCGCGCCCGCGCCACGGGTGTCTCACCCGTACTGCTCGCACTGAGAGTGATCTCCCCCAGCGGCAATGCCACCAACTGCGTCAGCACATCCAGCTCACGCTTGACGGAATCATCATTGCCCGAATCGTCGCGCAGATCTTTCTTGCCTTCGGTCGGCAGCACGTCGATCGCGAAGACTCGCCGGCCATCACTCGACAGTGTGCGGCACGCCGAATTCGTCACCAGCGTTTCACGCACCGCGCCGATGCGGTTGGTCTCGCCCGCTTGACCCATCACGCGCGGCAGCCACTCGCTCAGAGGGAGCGCTGACGGATAACTCCACAGTCGCCGCCCCGTGTGCAGTTCAAACGCGACGACTCCATTCATGTCCCGCACGACGACTTGCCCGCGCACGACCAACGGTTCCGCCGCGACGGCCAGTTGCTGCATGTTGCGCTCGTCTTGCGACTCCAGCCATTCTCGAATGGCCGAGCGATCCGTCGTCAACGACACCGGCGGCCACAACGGCTTGAGCCACGGCATACTGCCGGACGAAGTCGCGCTGCGTCCAAATCCGCCTCCCGCCGCCAGCCACTCACGCGAGGAACTCGGCTTCGGTGAAAGCTCAGTGCGTCGCGCGACAAGCTGTTCGACCAACTGCGTCGCCACACGCTCTTCCCCCGCAATGCGGACGCGCGTCTCGCCCAACGTCGCGAAGAGTTCTCGCGCGCGGAGTTCGTTCCCCGCGAGCCGTTGCGCGACTGCCGCTTGCACCCGCAAGTTCGGTGTGACTCGTTCGCGATGCGCCGGCTCCGTCAGCAATCGCTCGAACAACCGCGCCGCCATGCGCGACTCCCCTTTGTCGAGCCAACGTGACGCCAACCACTTCGCGGCGTCGAATCCAGCCGCCGTGTGAAAGTACCGCCGCAGCGTTTCGCTGGCGAACACCGGCCGCCCAGTCTCGACACTCTGTTCCAACAGTTGCCGCGCCGCGGTGCCGAACTGCCGTTCGTAGATCGCCTGTCCGCTCGGCGGGAGTTCGCTCAGTCCGCGCTGCACTTCGTGGCGGACTTCCAACCAAGGTCCGTCGGACCGCAATCGGACGAAGCCATCATCGCCACGATCCAAGATCCGCTGCCACAGCGTCAGCCCTTCCGAGAGCTGCCCCGCGTCGAGACGCGACCGGCCTTCCTTCAACCACCTGCGCAACGTGGCGTCATTGTTGAGATAAAACGTCGCTTCCGGCGTCGTCGGAATCGTGGGCTCGGCATCGGGGTGATCCGGCCGCAGCACGCGCGGGGAAACAGCACGCTCTTGAGTCACCCCGCATCGCGCCACGCTCAGCAGTCCTGCGAGCGTCACCGCGAGATACGCCATCCATCTCCACTGACCTGCGACGCGACTCATCATCGACGCCTTTCGCAGAGAGAAATCTGAAACAGTGCGAGCCTCGTGCTCGCACCTTGACCAACGAGCCTGCGAGCAGTGTGCCGCGTATTCGCCAACGTGCCAATGCCGAATGCCGTAGGACAAGCACTCCTGCCCGTCGATTTCGCGGAGACGGGCAAGAGTGCCCGCCCTACCTTCTCAGAACTTGGCTTCGGCTTCCGTCACATGCCAGCAGGACGGGGCCAGCAGTTCGGCTTGGCGATCCCGGTGATTGGGATGCAGATACGCCAGCACGCGATATTCGCTCTCACGCCGGAAGAACTGAAAGCGACGCAGCCCCGACTCGATCAGCGGCGAGCCGAAATACATCATTTGAATTCCGACCGCCCCCTCTTGTCGCAGTTTCCGGCACAGCGCTGCCAGCAGCACCTGCAAGGCGATCGTGTCGGCGGCCAGCAGATCCACGATGACCCCCATCGGCACCGTGACTTCCGGTTCGGGAAACAAGTAGATCACCGATCCGCGCAACCGCCCTTCCGAGTCCTGAACAGCCAACGTGCGATACTCTTGCTGAGGATCGCGACCAAATCGCCATTGGAGATACTCGCTCGTGCGTTCGGTGGCGACCGCGAAGTGGGTCGAGGCGGCTTGCCACAGTTCATCGTAGCGTTCGTCGAAGGGCGGATCGACGAGCACCTGCCAGCCAGCCGGAAGTCGTTGATAGGTCTCGGTGGCTCGGAGCCGGAGTCCCAGGTCAACGACCGAGGCAACCGCTCGACGTAGCCCACCCCACGGAATCCAACGACTCAGCTTGTGCTCGGTCCGAAAGAATTTGATCCAGCGTGAGAACCCGCCGAGATCGCGATAGCCCGCTCGGCACAACACCGCGACGGCGTTGCGCGTGATGCCAAACGCCAAAGCCATTTCGCTCTGATCCACGTGCGACACAACCGCGCGTTGCAGCTTGATGGCCGCCAGCGCGTTGCGATGCTCGGCCGCGACGTTGAGATTCGCGGCTTGTCCGACATCGCAAACCGTTTCGCCGACTTTCATGCGACGCGGCATCAGCGACGTGAAGCCACGGCCAGCGCGCATAGCTGGGTAGTGTGGGCGAGCTGGCGCGATTGCTGTTTGTATGGTATTCCTCTCCTGGAATTCGTCTGCGTGAGTTTGCTGGTCGTGTGACTGCGGACCGG
This sequence comes from Planctomyces sp. SH-PL62, assembly GCA_945893075.1. Taxonomy (GTDB): domain Bacteria; phylum Planctomycetota; class Planctomycetia; order Planctomycetales; family Planctomycetaceae; genus SXKJ01. The sequence goes on from CAMDDX010000062.1 coordinate 29,231, forward strand.
AGCGCAGGAAACCAGACCAGGAGGTGT
>CAMDDX010000063.1 GCA_945893075.1 Planctomyces sp. SH-PL62
ACTTCGCCAAACGCCACCGTGCAAAGAAGAGCGGCCAGCATCCTAGCTCGACCGCGATGGCGGGGATTGTAATGAAACACCTTCCGACTCAAAGCCCGGAGACCAAAATTTGTTGAGGCGACGAAGCACTCGGCGCGGGTCTCCCGACCCCGCCGTCCTTTGGCAGCGCGGACAACTTCGCTTGTGTCTCGCGAATCCGACGCTGCAAGTCTTCCTGTCGAGCGGACTGCTCGGCCGTCGGCAGCCGCAGTTCAGGTGCGGCGTTCTTCTGCTTGCCGCCGGCGATCCCTTGTTCCGGCAGTTGATTGAAGTACGCGAAGAGCTGATAGAACTCACGCTGCGTCAGCGGATCGAACTTGTGATCGTGGCACTGAGCACATCCGGCGGTCAGCCCCATCCACACGGCCGAGGTCGTGCGGACTCGGTCGGCGACGTACTCGGTGCGGTACTCTTCGGGAGTGACACCGGTCTCCTCGGTAATCATGTGATTGCGATTGAAGCCGGTCGCGATTCGCTGTTCGATCGTCGCGTCCGCCAGCAAGTCGCCGGCAAGTTGCTCGATGGTGAATTGATCGAAGGGCATGTCGGCATTGAAGGCATTGATCACCCAATCGCGCCAACGCCACATGAACCGTTCGTGGTCCGTGAAATAGCCGTGCGTGTCGGCGTACCTCGCTTGATCGAGCCAGTCCCGCGCCTGATGCTCGCCGTAGCGCGGCGACGCCAGCAGCCGATCAACGACCCGCTCGAGCGCATCGGACTGCATGTCGGCCAGAAATTCATCGACCTCGTCCAATGACGGCGGCAAGCCGGTCAGGTCGAGCGTCACTCGCCGCAGCAATGTGACGCGATCCGCTTCCGGCGACGGTTGCAAACCGGCGGCTGCGATGCGAGCGAACACGAAACGGTCGATGGGAGTTCGAATTTCCCATGCCTTCGATTTGAGATCTGAAATTTGAGATTTGAGATTCTGCAACACCGGCCGCGTCGGCGCGACAAACGCCCAATGCGTCTGAAACTTCGCCCCCTCCGCGATCCACCGTTTGAGCGTTTCCTTCTGCGCGGCAGTCAGCGTTTGCTCGGTCTCCTTCGGCGGCATGACATCGTCATCGTCCGCGAAGACGCGCCGTACGAGTTCACTGGCCTCCGGCTTTCCCGGCGTGATCGCCACACGGCCAGACTTCGTCGCGTGAGTCGCCTCATCGCGCAGGTCCAACCGAACTCCGGCTTGCCGTTGCTTCGCATCCGGCCCGTGACAGCGAATGCAAAAGTTTGCGAGGATCGGTCGCACGTCGCGTGCGAAGTCGATGGCCGGCGGAGTCTCTGCTCGCACAGCGTTGCTCGCGATCGCAAACACGCAGACGATCAAGCTGGCGAAGCGCATGTTGCTCTCATTCGTGGGGCAGGTTTGCAACCTGACCGGCCAGCAGGGCAGGTTGCAAACCTGCCCCACGAGTCACACCAACAGCCGCCCAGCGTATCCCACGCAACGAGTCGTGTCGCCGCTCGCCTCGGCGGAGGTCGCGTAGCCGACTTCGATCGACTGATTCAACCGGCCGAGCTTCTTCAGCGTCTTCATCACGATCACCGCCGGCACGAGGCCGCACATGCTGATGTGGTTTGCTTGGCAAGTCTCGAACAGCGCGTCTTCGTTGAGTCGATCGAACTCGGCGAGGGCCAGCGTGTCGAGCCGCCGCGTTTCCGCATCGCTGGCGTAGTGGTTCATGTCGCTGGAGATCAGCAGCAGCGGCGGGTCGAGGAAGTTCTCCAGCACCGACGCCAGGCCGCGAGCGAAGTCGTCGCAGCGTTGCAGCGTCGCACCGCTGACACAGATGCCGACGACCTTCGTTTGCGGTGCGAGCCGATGAATGATCGGCAACTCGACTTCGATGCCGTGTTCTTGCTGATGCGCGGCCGCGTCGAACTGCAATCCGGGAATGGCCGCGACCAACGCGCGAGCCAATTCCGGATCGGATTCGAGTTGTCCTCCGGGGAACGACCAGACACGATTCGGTGCGACGGCCCAATCGAGTCCATTCGGCGTGTGCTTCGGTCCGATCACAATCACCGTGCGGGGCAGTTCGATTTGCTTGAGCACATCGGCCGCCAGTTTGCCGGAGAATCGCCAACCCGCATGCGGCACCATCGCGGCCGCGCATTTGTAGGACAGGCACTCTTGCCCGTCTGCGTTGGAATCATTGTGACGGGCAGGAGTGCCCGTCCTACTTTCCAGCATCCGATCCAACTCCGCAGCCACTCCCGCCGCGTCACCCGGATAAAACTTTCCCGCCACTGCTGCCGGTCGAACGTCGCCTCCGGCCGCAGGCTTCGGAGTCATCTCGACCGTGAACCGATCGCACGAACTCAACGCTCGCAAACTGAAGAGCTGCGACCATTCGGGAGCGACAGCTTGCGCCAATTGGCTGGCGTCTCGCACGAGTTGATCTGCCGACAAACGCCGGTCAAACACGAAGCCTTGCTTGCTGCGTTCGGTGACGAGCACCCCGCGCGTCGCCGAGTCGATGCCGGAGAGATCCGGTTCCGCGATGGTCCCGTGCATCGCTGTGTCGTCGAGGGCGAGAATATCGACTCGCAGTTGATCGAGCGGCAGGTTGCGGCCAGCGAGAGCCTTCGCCAGCGTCTCGCATTGTGTGAAGAGCGTCGTTTGCAACGGCGACTTCTCTTTCGGCGACAACCGCGAGACCGACAACCAGAAATTCGTCCCCGGCTGAGTAATCATCACTGCCACGCCCTGCACGTCGGCGTCGGGAACACCGGGGCAGAAGTAAAGCGGCGTCATGCCGCTCAGCAGAGACAGCACGGATTGCCGAGCGAAGTTCGTGAGCTGCTCGAATTCAGAAGCTGTCAGCAGCGGTCGCGGCGGAACGCTGACGCTCATCTGGCCGGCGCTCGACATCGGGCCGTGAATGACGTCTCCCTCGAAACGAAACAGCGTCGTGTCGTCGGACTTCCACGTGGTCGGCGGCAGGCCGGCCTTCACGCAGACTTGATTCAGAAACTCTTCGCTGTCCCAACTGTTGTCGGTCGCGACACCGGGCAACAGCAAGCCGCGCTGCTGACCGCGAATGATTTGTAGTCCGTGCTTGCCGATCGTGACCGCGTTGATGCGATCGAGGCCCCGTTCGGTGACTTGTTCCGGCGCGAACAGCAGCCAGACATCCAGATCGAGATGCGGCAGTTCGCTCACGGAGACTTTCGGAAAGCGCGGATCGTTCGTCGCTGTACGATTCGCCGCCTCGCGCAAGCACTGATTGAGCTGCATTGCTTGGCCAAACGAGCCGCAGCACGAACGCAATCGGCCGCGACGTTTCAGACTGACGAACGTCCCCGACACGATATTCAATCTCATGCCGCTGCGATCGAAGGCGGAGGTTTCAGACGCTCGTCCTTCGGCGGCGGCACGCACCAATTCGGCGGCGGTCGCGAACAGGATTTGCCGCTGCGTCGGAGAGAGGTTCGGAGCGGTCTTGGGAATTTGCACGGTGATGGTTCCTGGTGGAGCGGCGGTCGGCTTGGCAATCGTAGCAGGCACACTCCGTGTGCCGTCCGCAGTGGGCGAACCGGCTGCACTGATGGGGGTACTTGCAACAGGCGACGGCACACGGAGTGTGCCTGCTACGTTGGCGTCGCTCGGCCGCAACGGCCGCTCCGGCAACACGAGCGGGCGATCGCGATCCGGCGAATGGAACTGCTTCATATCCACCGGCTGTCGCTTGCGGCCCCAGTTGCCGGGACGGGTGGCGAACACTCCGGCGATGTGCGTGCCGCAATGCCGACAGTTGTCGCGGTTGAGCGCGTACTCGCCCAGTTCGTACCAGTTCCGTTCGATCAGCAACTTCTGGCAGTTCGGGCAGTAGGTGCTCTGCCGAGTGACATCATCGACGTTGCCGACGTAGACGTATTTCAGTCCGGCCTTCATCGCGATGTCGCGCGCGGTGATCAGCGTCTCGTGCGGAGTGCGCGGGCGGTCGAGCATTCGGAAGTCGGGATAAAACGCCGAGAAGTGCAGCGGCACTTCGTCGCCGACCGCTTCCAGAATCCAATCGCTCATCTGGCGAAATTCTTCGAGTTCATCATTCGCCTGCGGGATGACGAGGTTCGTGATTTCAAACCAGACATTGGTTTCGTGCTTGAGCCACCGCAATGTGTCGAGCACCGGCTGCAAGTGGGAGAGAGTTGTGCGGTAGTAGAACTCTTCGGTGAACGCTTTCAGATCGACGTTCGCCGCGTCCATGAATTGATAGAACGCCCCACGAGCTTCCGGCGTGATATACCCTGCCGTGACCGCGACCGACTTGATGCCGAGTTCTTTGCAGGCGAGCGCGGTGTCGATCGCGTACTCGGCCCAGATGACCGGATCGTTGTAGGTGTAGGCGACGCTCGCGCAGCCCATCTCCAGCGCGGCGCGAGCAACCTCATCGGGCAACGCGCGCTGGCTAAGCCGTTCGGTCTCACGCGACTTGGAGATATCCCAGTTCTGGCAAAACTTGCAGCCGAGATTGCAGCCAGCGGTGCCGAAGCTCAGCACGCTGGTCCCCGGCAGAAAGTGATTCAGCGGCTTCTTCTCAATCGGGTCGATGCAGAACCCGGTGCTGCGTCCGTAAGTCGTCAGCATCATCTGCCCGCCGAGATTCTGCCGCACGAAGCAGAAGCCGCGATCGCCGTCCTTCATGACGCAGCGGCGGGGACAGAGATCACACTCAATGCGATCCCCTTCGCGATGCCACCAGCCGCCCGGCACGATGCCGTCGGCGTGCAACGCTGCGAGGTTGCTCAGCCCCGCGACGTGCGACGCTTGTTCGTGTTCGACGTCATCGGTTCGCAAGATGGGTAATGCTGTGGTCATCTCTCACTCCTTTGAGGTGCTCGCAGGATTGTAGAGAGCGACACGCATCACGCGAACAGCCGCTCGATCGGCTGGCCCTCGTAGATCGGATACGGCCGGCCGGTCGCATCGTGCCAAGCGGCTTCGGCGGGAATGCCGAGCACATGATAGATCGTGGCTGCGAAGTTCTCGGGCTTCTGCGGATCGGACGTCGGATACGCACCGCTGGCGTCGGTTGCTCCGAGGACTTGTCCGCCGCGCACGCCGCCGCCGGCGAACCACGCGGTTTGGACTGGTCCCCAGTGATCGCGGCCGGAAGTCTTGTAGATTTCCGGAGCGATGTGGCTGATCCGCGGCGTGCGGCCGAACTCGCCCGCCATCACGACCAGCGTGTCATCGAGCATTCCGCACTCCTGCAAATCGTCCAGCAGCGCGGACACGGCGAGGTCGGTCGGCGGAAACAGAAAATTCTTGAGCATCGGGAAATTGTTGCCGTGCAGATCCCAGCTTCCGAAGTTGCCCATGTTGACCTGCACCATGTTGACGCCGGCCTCGATCAATCGCTTCGCCATCAGCAGCGACCAGCCGAAAGAATTGTCGCCGTAGCGTGCGAGCAGTTTCGGATCGGCCTTGCGCACATCGAAGGCTTCGCGCACCTTCGGGTCGGCCATCAGCGAGATCACCGACTGACGGATGCGGTCATAGCCGCCGACCGACGCTTGGTCTTCGAGATGCCGCTGCTGTTGCTCGACAACGTTTAGGATTTCGCGACGTTCGCGGAACCGCGGAGCGAGCACTCCTTCGGGCAGCGTGAGGTTCGGCACCTCGAATCGCCAATCGACTTTGTCCGATTGCTCGCCCTTGTGGAGATTAAAGAGGTATTTCGGAAACGCGCCGGAGTAAGAGTGGTACGCATGCGGCTTGTCGGTGGCTTCGATGAACCACGGCTCGTGCTTGTGGCCGAGCATCCCCGCGAACTGGCCGGAGAACGTCCCAGAATTCGAGTGGTAGAGCTTCTCCGGCAACACGACGCTCGGCGGCAGATGATTGCGTGGCCGCGTGGCCGATCCCGCGATTGCAGTCAGGCAGGGCAGATCAATCGACTGCGGCTTCATCGAGCGATACGTCGGCGGCAACTCCGACTTCCCGGTCAGCATCAGGTAGGTGGCCGCATCGTGGCCGTTGTTGTTGTGCGTCAGCGATCGGACTAATGACCATCTTTCGCTGCGCTGAGCCAGCAGCGGCATGTGTTCGCAAATCTGAATCCCCGGCGTCCGCGTGGCGATGGGATTGAACTCCCCTTTGAAGTCCACCGGCCCGTCCGGCTTCATATCAAACGAGTCATGCTGCGAAAGTCCTCCGGTCAAAAAGAGGTAAATGACCGCTCGCGGCTTTTTCGTGGCGACTCCCGTCTCCGCCGCGCGAGCACGCCAATGAGCGACATCTGCTGACGACAGTCCCAGTAATCCCAGAGTCCCGGCTTGCAACATCGCTCGGCGCGGAACCGAACGAGAATCCATCAGACTGGCTGTCCGTTGCATGGCAAGTCCGCCTCGAAAGGAACGGTGTACTACGTCTCGACGCCGAGCAAACTACCTTCCAATTCGGTCAGGCACAATCATAGTATCCCGCCGCGCGTTGAAGACCGGGGCGCACGACGTACATTGCGCGCGAGCCGGGGTCAGGTGTTCTGATTTCTGTTTTGCTCCTGAGATCCACCCCAACCTTGGTTCGCAGCCAGTCGCTCGATCAATGGTTCGCACTCCATCGCAACAGCAAAACAGAAATCAGAACACCTGACCCCTCGCCAGTTCGACGTTCGAGGAGCTTCGCCAATGATTGGGGATCGTCGCTCCCAGGAGTTTGTCCTCTCGCTTTCTGCGAGTTGGCCGACCTGTCGCTTTCCGGTCTCCGTTGTATGTTGGTTATTGGTTCTATGCGCGGTTGTCGTTGGGAGTCGCACCGCCGACGCCGCGGACTCGGCACAGATCGCCGGACTGTTCCGCACCGGCAAGTATTCAGACTGCGTCGAGGCCACCGCGAAAGCGATCACCGAGGCCGAGTTCAACGAGAACTACCGCTTGCTGAAGATCCGCTCGGAGCTGGAACTCGGCCGCTACTCCGACGCGGCCGAGTCGCTCGACGCGGGGCTGAAGAAGTTCTCCACCAGCATCGAACTGCGCTGGCTGGGCCGCGATGTCGCGCGCTTCAACAACCAGCCGCAACGGGTCGGGGAACTCGAAGAAGAAATCGCGAAGCTCGTGCAGCAGACGCCGTGGCGATACAGCGACGCGGGGAGCCGGCTGATCGTCGGGCGATTCCTGCTCGCTCAGCGAGTCGATCCCAAGAAGGTGCTCGACGGGATGTACAACGTCGTCAAGAAGCAGCAGCCGAGCTACGCGCCGGCCTTTCTGGCGTGCGGCGAACTGGCCCTCGAGAAGAATGACTTCGCGCTCGCGGCGCAGAACTTCGAGCAAGCCGCGAAGCTCGATGCTGTGGATGCCGACGCGCACTTCGGATTGGCTCAAGCGTTCGCGCACAGTGATACGGAGAAAGCGAATGCCGCGCTCAAGGCGGCGATCGAACGGAATCCGAATCACATCGGCTGCTTGCTGTTCGTCGTCGATGAGCACATTGATTCAGAACGCTATGACGATGCCGAGACGATTCTCGATCAAGTCGAGTCGATTAACCCGCTGCATCCGCGAGCGGCGGCGTATCGCGCCGTGCTGGCTCATCTGCGGAATCAACCAGAGAGCGAGAAGCAGTATCGCGGCACGGCGCTTAAGCATTGGGCGACGAACCCGGAGGTGGATTCGCTGATCGGCAAGAAGCTGTCCCAGAAATATCGCTTCGCCGAAGGGGCCGCTCATCAACGGCAATCGTTGGAGTTCGATGCAAAGTTTTTGCCGGCGCGAATGCAACTCGCGTCGGACTTGCTGCGGCTCGGTCAGGAAGAGGAAGGCTGGAAGCTGGCGAACGAGGTCTACGAGGCCGACGGCTACAACATCTTCGCGCACAATCTCGTCACCTTGCAGGATTGCATCGCGAAGTTTCGCACGCTGGAAGAAGACGGCATCGTCGCTCGCATGGACGCTCGCGAGGCGGACATCTACGGCCGCCGAGTCCTCGATCTGCTGAAGCGGGCGAAGCGAGATCTGTGCGCGAAGTACGACGTGACGCTCCCGTCGCCGATCATCGTCGAGATGTTTCCCAAGCAAGAAGACTTCGCGATCCGCACGTTCGGCCTACCCGGCGGCGCGGGGTTTCTCGGCGTCTGCTTCGGCACGGTCATCACGGCCAACAGCCCCGCCTCGCAAGACGCGCATCCGACGTGCTGGGAGGCGACGCTGTATCACGAGTTCTGTCACGTCGTCACGCTCAACAAGACGCACAACAAAATGCCGCGCTGGCTGAGCGAAGGGATCTCGGTCTACGAAGAACGGCAGGCGGACAAGACGTGGGGCCAGACGATCAATCCGCTGTATCGAAAGATGCTGCTCGGCGACGAACTGACGCCGGTCAGCGAACTCAGCGGCGCGTTCCTGCATCCGCGCAGCGGGCAGCACTTGCAGTTCGCGTACTTTGAGTCGTCGCTGGTTGTCGAATACCTCGTCGAGAAACATGGACTCGAATCGTTGCAAAAGATTCTGGTCGATCTCGGCAACGGCCTGACGATCAACGACACGCTGAATCGGCACACGGGATCGCTCGACGAACTGGACTTGGCGTTTGCTGCATTCGCTCGCGAACGAGCCATCGCGATGGCTCCGAACGCCGATTGGACGGAACCCGAACTGCCCAAGCGAGCGAATGCTGAATTGGTCGCCGCGTATCTCAAAGAGCACCCGCACAACTACGCCGCACTGCAACGTCAGGCCAAGCAGTTGATCGCCGAGAAAAAGTTTGCCGAAGCCAAGCAGCCACTTGAAACGATGCGTCGCCTGTATCCGAACGATGCCAGCGGCGACGGGCATCACGTCTTGCTCGCCCGCGTGCGTCGCGAGTTGAAGGAGACGCCGCAGGAGCGAGCGGTTCTGGAGAAGCTCGCCGAGTTAACCGACGACAGCGTGGACCTGTTCGCTCGATTGGTGGAACTGACCTCGCAAGCGGGCGAGTGGGAATTGACTCGCAAGTACGCCCAGCGCTGGCTGGCGGTCAGCCCGCTGCAACCAGCCCCGCACCGCGTCGCGGCCGAGGCGGCCGAGAAGCTGCACGACGCCCCGTTGGAGATCAACAGTTACCGAGCGTTGCTGTTGCTCAACCCGATTGACGTCGCCGACCTGCACCTGAAATTAGCGACGGCGTTGCAACGCAACGGTGACTTACCGGCAGCGAAGCGTCACGCGCTGCTGGCGCTGGAAGAAGCACCGCGATTTCGGACGGCTCATCAACGGTTGTTGGAGATTATCCAGGCGATGGAAAAGTCCGCCGAGAAGCCGGCGGGGAGGTTATCAAATTGAAGATTTCAAATTTCAAATCTCAAATTTCAATCACCTGTCTGGTCCTCGTCATCGCGGCCACCGCCCTCGCTCAGCGCTCTCCCTTCATGCGTCGCGAATTCCGCCCGGAACTGGTCGATCGCAACGGCGTCCCCGAATGGAAGAACGACGAGCGCTTCAAGTCCGATGTCTTCACGTTCGTTCGCGTGCGGTATTCATCCGGCGGCGGATACGGGGGACGCGGAGGCAATTGGGCGACTGACTGGCCTGACAGCGATCTCAACTTCTCGTACCGGCTGCAAGAACTGACCGCGATTCAATCTGATCCCAACGGCAAGATCTTGGATCTGACCGACGAGGCGATCTTCGATTACCCGTGGATGTATCTCATCGAGCCGGGGCGAATGTCGTTGTCCGAAGCTGAAGTTGCCGGGCTGCGAAAGTATCTGCTCAACGGCGGCTTCGTGATGGTGGACGACTTCTGGGGGGACTACGAGTACCAGAACTTCTACGACAACCTCAAGCGCGTCTTCCCGGACCGCGAGCCGTTGGAACTGCCGCTCGAACATGAGATTTTTCATTGCGTGTACGACCTGAAGAAGAAGCCGCAAGTCCCCAGCATCCACTCGTGGCAGGCGACCGGCGAGACGTTTGAGCGTGGTCACGGCGGTGACGTGGAGACGGTGCATTACAAAGGGATCTTCGACGACAAAGGCCGCATGATGATGATCATCTGCCACAACACCGACCTCGGCGATGGCTGGGAACGCGAAGGGGAAAGCGTCGAGTACTTCAAAGAGTTCGCCGAGAAATGGTCGTACCCAATGGGGATCAACATCGTGACCTACGCGATGACACACTGAAAACTTTTTAATCCGCTAATCCACGCTGATCGTCGCTAATGGAAGAGAATGAGAATCGCCCGTTGCCTTTGTCTCATTAGCGAAAATTAGCGCCAATTAGCGGTTTCCGTCTGGAGGAGAGCGTGACCGAACATCTCGACGAATTTCTTTCTGAACAACAAGCGGTCGAACAGCTTCGTGGGGCGCGGCGGCGCATTGACGAGCAACTCTCGAAAGTCATCGTCGGGCAAGCCGACGTGATCGAGCAATTACTCATTAGCTTGTTCGCGGGCGGGCATTGCCTCATCACGGGAGCGCCGGGACTCGCGAAGACGCTGCTGGTCCGGTCGATCGCGCAGGTGTTTCATTTGAAGTTCTCGCGGATCCAATTCACTCCCGATCTGATGCCGGCCGACATCACGGGGACCGAGATCCTCGAACAGTCGGCCGATGGGCATCGGCGGATGCAGTTCGTCAAAGGGCCGATCTTCGGCAACGTGATCCTGGCGGACGAAATCAACCGCACGCCGCCGAAGACGCAGGCTGCACTGCTCGAAGCGATGCAGGAGCATCAAGTCACGATCGCCGGCGTGAGATATCCGCTCGACGAGCCGTTCTTCGTGCTCGCCACGCAGAACCCGATTGAGATGGAAGGGACGTATCCGCTTCCCGAAGCGCAGCTCGACCGGTTCATGTTCAACGTGCTGATCGACTACCTGCCAGAAAACGATGAGGTCGCCGTTGTGCAGCAAACGACGTCGCGCCGTCCCGAACCAATCGAGCCGCTCTACACCGGCGACGACGTGCGCCGCTTTCACGAGGTCGTGAAGAAAGTGCCCATCGCCGAGGACATCGTTCGCTATGCCGTGCGACTCGCCGCGACCAGCCGCCCCGGCCAGCCGAACACGCCGCAGTTCGTCACCGACTGGGTCAGTTGGGGCGCGGGCACACGAGCCGCTCAATACGTCGTGCTCGGAGCGAAAGCTCGCGCGCTGTTGCAGGGCCGCAATCACGCGACTGTCGAAGACATCCGCGCGTTGCTGGCTCCGACGCTGCGACACCGCATCCTCGTCGGATACCGCGCGGAAGCCGAAGGGATTTCGGTGGATCATGTCATTGCTCGGCTTTTGGAAACTGTCGAACCACCGACAGCCTGATTGCCCGGCCGTTGGCTGATGGCTGAAAGCTGATGGCCGTTATTTCAAACCTCATTGATTGAGATAACAGCCATCAGCCAACGGCCAACGGCCATCAGCTTTCAGCCGGACAAAGTCATCGGGAACATCGTGATGAAATCCGGGGTCAGGTCTTCAAATTTCAATTTTGGCTTTGCGAATGGAGTACGGCGTCAATCGAAGCGGCGATGCGAGAATTGAGTGAATGATCAATCGGAGTGCCAAAATTGAAATTTGAAGACCTGACCCCTGCCCGTTCGCGAGCCTCGTACATCGACCCGGCGGCGTTGATGCGGATCAAGAATCTGCAACTGCGAGCCAAGGCCGTCGTCGAAGGTTTCTTGAGCGGTTTGCACCGCAGCCCCTATCACGGGTTCTCGGTCGAGTTCTCCGAGTACCGGCAATACACCCCCGGTGACGATCCGCGATATCTCGACTGGCGACTTTATGCTCGCTCGGATCGTTACTACCTCAAGAGGTTCGAGGAAGAAACCAACCTCCGCTGTTATCTGCTCGTCGATCTCAGCCGCTCGATGGGGTTTCGCTCGATTAGCTACGACAAGGCCGAGTACGCCAAGACCGTTGCCGCGACCATCGCTTACTTTCTCACGCTGCAACGAGACGCGGTCGGGCTGATCACGTTCGATCAAACGATCCGCGAATACCTGCCGGCGCGATATCGCTCCGGGCATCTGCATCGGCTGATGATGTGCCTGGAACATCAACTGGCCGGCACCGAGACTGACCTTGGCTTGCCGTTGGAGCAAGTCGCGCGGACGGCGCGCAAGCGCGGGGTTGTCGTGTTGCTGTCGGATCTGCTCGCGCCGGTCGAGTCGCTCGAAACAAAGTTGGGCTATTTGCGGTCGCAAGGGCACGAGGTGATCGTGATCCGAGTGCTCGATCCGGCCGAGGTCAATTTCGCGTTTCAGGACGAGGCGATGTTCTTCGACCTCGAATCGGGCCGCGAGTTATACGTCGATCCGCAAGCGATGCGCGCCAATTATCAACAGCGATTCACGGAGCACGCACAGGACTTGTCCCGCGCGTGCAGTTCGCTCGGCATCGACGTATACGATTTGACGACCGATCAACCGCTCGAACTGGCGTTGTTCGATTTGCTGAACTCGCGGATGCGACGCGGAAGGCAGATCACGCGACGGAGGAGGACACAATGAAAAATGAGAAATGGAGAATGGAGAATGCAAAATGCCATGCGGAGCATTTTGCATTCTCCATTTCTCATTTCTCATTTCTCATTGCGTGAAAACTCAAGGACAGGCGAATGGGCATCTTGGTTCCTCTTTATCTGGCTGGTCTCACGGCGCTGTCGCTGCCGCTGATCCTGCATTTGGTGCGGCGGACTCCGCGCGGGCGGCAGGAATTCAGTTCGCTGATGTTTTTGTCGGCGACTCCGCCGAGGCTCACGCGACGCAGCCGGCTCGATCAGATTCTGTTGCTGTTGTTGCGACTGGCGGCGCTGGCGTTGATTGTTCTCGCGTTCGCTCGGCCGTTCTTGAGAGAAGCGGCGTCGCTGACGTTTGCCGATTTGACCGGCAAGCGGCTGGCGATTTTGATCGACACCAGCGCGAGCATGAAGCGAGCGGATCTCTGGCAACAGGCGGTGAGGCTGGCGGAGCACGAGCTTGACCAACTTAATCCGCAGGACGATGTCGCTCTGTTCGCGTTCAGCGACCGCTTGCAAACAATCATCGACTTCCAAAAGGAAGGTGCCGCCCCGATCGCCGACAAGCCGCAGGTGGTCCGCAACCGATTGAAGCAACTTCAGCCGGCCTGGGGCGCGACCGACCTCGGCACCGCGCTGGTGAGTGTCGCGGGTGATCTCGATTCGGCCAGCGACGTGCAGCAGTCGTCGCTGGAACCGCAGATCGTTGTCATCAGCGATTTCCAAAGCGGCAGCCGCATCGAGGCTCTGCAATCGTTCGAGTGGCCGAAGCGCGTGCCGGTGGTGGCTCGGCGCGTTTCGGTGACGAACCCCACGAACGCGCACGCTCACGCGCTGCCGAGCGAAGATGGGGACGCTTCGACCGATGCTCGCGTGCGCGTCGTCAACGCGGCCGATTCACGCAGCGATCAATTTTTCATCGCGTGGCAAAGCGAATCCGTACCGCGACCGTCAGGGAGCGGCTCGGCTGTACGCACGACGGGGCCGCTCCCTGACGGGCGCGGTACGGGTGGCCGAGGCGACTCTTCGGTCGCCATCTATGTCCCCGCCGGTCAAAGCCGAGTCATCCGCTTGCCGCGCGGCATTGAAAACCTGCAAGCCGATCGCATTGTTCTGCGTGGTGACGATCACGACTTCGACAATACGTTCTTTGTTGTTCCACCACGAAAGCTCGAAGCGACGTTGCTTTATGCCGGAAAGGATGCAGCGGAAGATCCGGAAGGCTTGCAGCTTTATCTCCGTCTGGCGGTGGCGAATGATCCGTTGCGGCAAGTCGAGATTCGCCCACTGGAGGACGCGAAGGCGTTAGCGTCCCCGGCCGATCTGGCTCCGCGAATCGTCATCGTGTCGCAGCCGTTGTCGGCCGAGTTGCAAGCGGCGCTCAAGCCGTATGTCGAACGCGGCGGAGTTGTGTTGCTCGTGCCCAAAGATGACGGCGCGGCGGTGCTGTTGTCGTTCTTGGAGGATGTGGATGTCACGGCTCAAGCCACGGTTGAAACCGGCGGGGGACGTGAATCACGCAGCGAGAAATATCTGCTGCTGGGTGACATCGACTTCACGCATCCGTTGTTTGCTCCGTTCGCGAGCCCGCGCTACAACGACTTCACCAAGATTCATTTCTGGACGCATCGCCCGGTCACGCTCAAGTCGCCGGCTACGACGCGCATCATCGCTCGATTCGACAACGGCGATCCGATGCTGCTGGAACGGAGCGTCGGTCAGGGCCGAGTCTTCGCGTTCACGAGCGGTTGGCATCCAGAGGACAGTCAGATGGCGCTCTCCAGCAAGTTCGTGCCGCTGATCGGAGCGTTGCTCGATTTGTCTTGCGGTGGGGCAGAGGTGGCCGAGAGCGTCGTGGTGCATCAGCCAGTGACATTGGCCTCGAAGACGCAGTCCGAGTCGATCGGAGTGAAAACACCAGATGGCCAAGAGAAGCGGCTCGATGCGGGTCTCTTGACGTTCTCCGAAACCGATCAGCCCGGCATTTACCGAGCGAAAGTCGGCTCGACGGAAACGCGGTTCGCGGTCAATCTGTCTCCCACCGAGAGCAACACCGCACCGCTGAATCTGGAACAACTCGAACAGCGCGGCGTCCGGTTCGGAGCCGATCTGACTCGCGTGGAACGCATTGACCGAGAACGGCAACAACGAGACACGGAACTCGAAAGCCGGCAAAAAGTCTGGCGCTGGCTGATTGTGATCGCCTTGGCAACGCTTATCCTGGAGACTTGGTGGGCAGGGCGAGCGGAACGACTCATCCGCGAGCCCCGCGAAACGCCCGCCGCCTGAGACCAACCCACAGAGACGATTTCCATGAACGTCAACCTTCGCCTGTCTCCGGAACGCCAAGCGGCACTCGAACGGCGGGCCGCTGCTGCCGGAACCGACTTGTCGGGTTACATACTGAGGGTCGTCGATGAGAACCTCGCCCTCGATGCGGAGCCAACGGTGCCTGTCGCTCGCGATCAATGGAGGAAGAAATTCGAGGCTTGGATCGCGGCGCACAAGCCTCGCAATTCCCATGTCGATGACAGCCGAGAAAGCATCTACGACTGATGAACGTGATGTTGGACACGAATGTCTTGGTACGAATGGCCGACCCCGACGATGCGCACTTCGCATCGACGGTCGATGCCATTCGTCGGCTTGACGACTCCGCATGTAACTTGGTCATTGTCCCGCAAGTTCTGTACGAATTCTGGGGCGTCGCCACTCGTCCGCTGGAGAACAACGGTCTGGGTCTCAATCCCAACGAGGCACATTCCGAGATCCAAGGAATTCTTGAACTGTACCGTCTGCTGCGCGACGAGCGGGCGATCTTTCCGATTTGGGAGCAACTCGTGACGAGGTACGACGTCAAAGGCAAGCCGGCACACGATGCGCGGCTGGTTGCGGCGATGATTCGCCATTCGATCACGCACCTGTTGACCTACAACACGTCTGACTTCAAGCGTTATTCCGAAATCACTGCGTTGTCTCCTATGAGCGTTCTCGACGGCGCGGATCTGATTTGATTTGGTTCAATGGTCCAGGGCTCCAACAAACGAGGTCATCCGATGATTCAGGATCGACTCTGGCTGGAAGTGGAAAAGGTGGCGGAGCGCTATCAGCGGTTGCGCTTCTGGCGAGCGCTGACCGTCGGCTGGTTTGTCGCCGCGATCATTGGCGTGTCGCTAGCAGCGGTCGGCGTTGAGTCTGCTCGCAACGTCGCAACGGTGCTGCCGCTGCTGGGAGGCGTGGCCGCCGTGCTGGTGCTGGTCTGCGCGTGGCTGGTGACGGCTTCGGCTCCGAGTCACGACTGGGTGGCTCGGCAAATCGAGAATGAGTTTCCCGACCTGCGCAGTTGCTTGCTGGCCGCCGTCGAACAACAGCCGGCGCTGTCCGATGGTCGCTTCGGATTCTTGCAGGAGAGCGTGATCCGGCAGGCGCTGGTCCATGCGGCGTGTCATGCGTGGCCGCAGGTCGTGCCAACGCGGCGGCTCGCGTGGGCGGTCGCGACTCAGTGCGTGACGTTGGCACTGTTTGTTTTGACGCTGACCAACATGCCGTTCAGCACGGGTCGATCGGGTCAAGTCGCAAAGTCGTCGAAGAGTTCGCCGACCGCTGCTGCGGCCGATGGTTTTTCGGTTGCCGTTGAACCGGGCGACACAGAGATCGAACGCGGGACGAGCTTACTCGTGCTGGCTCGCGTGACAGGCGAAGTGCCGGCCGACGCGAAGCTCGTCCTGCAACCGGCGACCGGTGACACGAGCGACTTGGCGATGTCGCGCAGCCTCGACGATCCGGTGTTTGGCGGACGCATCGCGACGGTCACGGAAGCGTTGGACTATCACATCGAAATCGGCGGGCAGACGACGAAGACGTTTCATGTCACGGTCTTCGAGTACCCTCGACTGGAACGTGCCGACGCGCGGTTGGTCTATCCGAGTTACACGAGTCTCGAAGAACGGCTCGTGCAGGACGTGCGGACGGTGTCGGTTGTCGAAGGGACGCAGGTCACGCTGATCTGCAACCTCAACAAGCCGGTGAAGTCAGCAACGCTCACCGCGAAAGGTGGCGAGCCAATCATCCTCGCGGCTGCTGCTGGCGAACGGCCGGTCTATCAAGTCACGCTCACCGCCGAGAAATCTCAACGCTTGAAACTGGAACTGATCGACGACGCCGGACGCAAGAACGTTGAGCAATCAGAAATCTCAATCAACGTCGTGCCAAACAAGCCGCCGACGCTGAAGCTCGTGCAGCCCGCGCGGGACTTGGAAGTCTCGCCGTTGGAAGAGTTGGACCTGAAAGCGACCGCGTGGGACGACTTCGGCCTGAAACGGATGGGCCTCAGTTTCGCGATCGCCGGGCAGCCGTTGGTCGATGTGATCCTTGGCGAGAACGCCGCCGCAAAACAGAAACATGAGATCGCCAACGCGATCAAGTTCGAGGAACTCAAGGCCGAGCCGGATCAACTGCTGTCGTATCACTTCTGGGCCGAGGACTTCGGTCCCGACGGCAACGTGCGGCGCACGTCGAGCGACATGTACTTCGCCGAGGTCCGGCACTTCGAGGAAATCTTCCGGCAGGGCCAGCAGCCGCCCGGTGGTCAGCAACAACAGAAGCAGCAACAACAGCAGAACAGCCCGGCCGGGCAGCAGGCACAGCAGTTCGCTCAAAACCAGAAGGACATCATCAACGCGACTTGGAAACTGATCCGCCGCGAGATCGGCTCGAAGCCGACCGAGGCGTTTGCGACCGATGTCGAACAGATCGCTCAAGCGCAATCGGCGTTGTTGGAGAAGTCGGCAGCACTCGCTGAGAAAGTCACTGACGAGCAATCGCAAGCACACGTCGAAGCGGTGCTCGAAGCCATGAAGCAAGCGGTCACGCATCTGACCGCGGCTCACGATCAAGCCTCCGCCGCGCCGCTGCAACCGGCGCTTGCGGCCGAGCAATCGGCGTATCAGGCGTTGCTCAAGCTGCGAGCCCGCGAGCATGAAGTCGTCCGCCAGCAACAACAACAGCAGTCGAGCAGTCAGCAAAGCCAAGCACAGGCCCGCTCGCAGCAACAGAAGCAGCAGATGCAGCAGCTTGATCTCAAGAAGGAAGAGAACCGCTACGAAACGCAGCGGCAGGCTCAGCAACAGCAGCAGGAAACGCCGGCAGACCGTGAGAATCGGCAAGTGCTCAACCGGCTGAAGGAGTTGGCTCAGCGACAGCACGATCTCAACGAACGGCTGAAGGATTTGCAGACGGCGCTGCAAGAGGCTCAGACCGCCGAACGTCGCGAAGAGATCAAGCAGCAACTCAAACGATTACAGGATGAGCAGAAGCAGGTGCTCCGTGACACTGACGAGTTGCAGTCGCGCATGGCCTCGGCGGAGAACCAAGAGCGAATGTCTGAAGAACGGCAGCAGCTTGAAGAGACACGCGAGCAAGTCCGCCGCGCCTCCGAGGCGCTGGAGAAGGAACAGGTCACGCAGGCCGCCGCGTCGGGAACTCGCGCGGAGAAGGACTTCGAGGAACTCCGCAACGAGTTCCGCCGCCGCGCCTCGAACCGCTTCAACGAAGAGATGCGCGAGATGCGTCAGTCCGCTCGCGAACTCGATCAAGATCAGAAAAAGCTGTCAGAGAAACTCACGGAGGCTACTCAGCCCGACGCCGCGAAGGCCGACAACAAGGGCAAGAAGTCGCTGCGTGAAGACAACCCTGCCGACGAGATCGTGAAAGGGCTGACCGAACAAAAAGAAAAGCTGACGAACCTCACCGAACGCATGAAGCAGACGATCGAAGAGGCCGAACAAACCGAACCGCTGCTGACCGAGCGGCTGTACGACACGACTCGCAATCTGCAAAACCAAAATGTCGATCGCGCGTTGGACGCGGCGGGACGATCGCTGCAACGCGGTCTGATGCAGGACGCTCAACAAGTGGAAAAGCTCGCCGGACGTGGGATCACTCAGTTGAAGGAAGGAGTCGAAAAGGCCGCCGAAGCGGTGCTTGGCGATGAGACCGAAGCGCTGCGGCGAGCGCGCGAAGAGTTGAAGAATCTGTCGCAAGAGTTGAACCGCGAGATCGCTCGCAATTCACCAGCGGAGGGTTCGCAATTGCCGCGCGAACGGCTGGCCCAAGAGGGGGAGAAGGGGAGAGAGGGAGAGGGGGAGAAAGGCAATGAGCAACAACCGCAGGAGGGTCAACAGCCTGGACAGCAACGCGGCACGGGGCAACAGCCCGGCGAACGACAACCGAACGAATCGCAGCCGGGTCAGCGGCCGGGAGAACGACAACCGGGACAACAACCAGGTACACGGCAGCCCGGTCAACAACCAAACGGACAACAGCCGGGACAGCCGCAAGGCAATCAACCTCAGCGCGGGCAACAACAGGGGCAGCCGCAACCCGGCGAGCGTCAACCGGGGCAACCTCAAGGCGGACAACCTCAACCTGGTCAGCAACCCGGCCAAGGCGGAAAACCAGGTGAGCAACCTCAAGACGGCCAGCCTCAGCCGGGCCAACCGCAACCTGGTCAACGCGGCCAGCGAGGCGCTTCGCGTTTGTCCGACAACAACCAAGCAGGCGGGCCTCAGCAGTTTGAAGGGGGCGCGAACCGCGAGGCCGCGCCAATCACTGGCGAAGATTTTCTGAAGTGGTCCGACCGTCTGCGCGATGTCGAGGAAATGGTGGACGATCCCGAACTGCGAGCCGAAGCCGCGCGCATCCGCGATCAAGCTCGCGCCATCCGTGCCGAGTTCAAACGTCACTCGAAGGAACCGAACTGGGGACTCGTCCGAGTCAACGTCGCCGAACCGCTCGTCGAATTATCGAACCGCGTGTCGGACGAGCTGCTGCGCCGCAACTCGAAGCAAGCGATCGTGCCGCTCGACCGCGATCCGGTGCCCCCCAAGTATTCCGAAAAGACCCGCCGCTACTACGAACGCTTGGGAAGCGGCAAGTAATTATCTTGTCCGGCCGATGGCTGTGGGCTGATGGCTGATGGCTGTCATCCCAAAATCATTACGTTCAGAGTTGAGATAACGGCCATCAGCCATCAGCTTTCAGCTTTCGGCCATCAGCCGGAAAGAACAACGGAGTGAAGCATGATTCTCGCCGAAGTGACCTTGGGAGCGCGTCACTGGCTTGGCGGGGCCGTGTTGTTGGTTGCGGCGGCGCTGGCGGTCGTGATTTGGTCGTATCGCCGAGGCGGTTTGCGATCGTGGGTACACGGAGTGGCGGCACTGCTTAAGGGAATCGGGATCGTCGCGCTGGCGGTCTGTTTGGTGGAACCGCTCTTCACGGGGACTCGGCCGCGGCCGGGGAGCAATCTGTTTCTGGTTGTTGCCGACAACAGTCGCAGCTTGCAGTTGTCGGACAGCGGCGAGCGTCAATCTCGCGGAATGGCGATGAAGGAGCGGCTGGCGGAAGAGTCGTCTTGGTTGACTCGGCTGGCGCAGGACTTCGATGTGCGGCGGTATGTGTTCGATACGAATGTGCGATCCGCGAAGACGTTTGCCGAGCTGACGCTGGATGGCGAATCGTCGGCGATCAATGGCACTCTGATCGCGCTGGCGGATCGTTATCGAGGGCAACCGATTGCGGGCATATTGTTGCTGACGGACGGCAACGGAACCGATCTCTCGGATGTCGCGCTGGATGGGAAGGAAAAACTCCCGCCGGTGTATCCCGTGACGATCGGGGCTGACAGCGGATTAGTGGATCTGTCGGTCTCGCAGGTAGCGGTCAGTCAGACGAATTTCGAGGCGGCTCCGGTCACGATCACCGCAACGCTCGAAGGCCGCGCGGTCGCGAACAAAGAAGTCGGCTTGCGAGTGCTCAACGAAGCGGGCGAGGAAGTCGAACGGCGGAAGGTCGAGCGACTGCTCGACGGTGAACCGTCCGTGCAACGGTTTTTGTTGAAGCCGGAGAAGTCAGGCATCAGCTTCTTCACCGTGCAGGCGTTTTTGAACGGCGAGGAAAAGCTGACGGAGAGCGACACGAATTCAAAAGAGGCGACACTCGCGAACAATCGCCGGATCGTCACGGTCGATCGTGGCGGCGGGCCGTTTCGAGTGCTGTATGTTGGCGGCCGGCCGAATTGGGAATTCAAGTTCTTGCGGCGAGCGCTCGACGAGGATGACGAAGTCAAACTGGTCGGCATGGTGCGGATCGCGAAGAAGGAGCCGAAGTTTACGTTCCTGAACCGCGACGGCGCGCGGACGAACCCGCTGTTTCGCGGCTTCGGCAACAAAGATGAGCAGGCCGAGAATTACGATCAGCCGGTGCTGATTCGGCTCGGCACGAAAGACGCCGATGAGCTGCGCGGTGGTTTCCCCAAAAGCTCCGACGACCTCTTCCAGTATCACGCGGTCATCCTCGACGACATCGAGTCGGCGTTCTTCACGCAGGATCAACTGTCGCTGTTGCAGCAGTTCGTCAGCCGGCGCGGCGGCGGGTTGCTGATGCTCGGCGGCAATCTTTCGTTTGGCGAGGGGGGTTATCAGCGAACGGCGGTCGGCGACATGCTGCCAGTGTATTTGGATCGCGGCGATCCGACGGCCGCCGATGCGGGTTATCGGCTGCTGCTGAGCCGTGAAGGCTGGCTGCAACCGTGGGTTCGCCTGCGAACCAACGAAACCGATGAATCGAAACGACTGACGTCGATGCCCGAATTCAAAAGTCTCAACGGCGTGCAGGCGATCAAGCCGGGAGCGTCGGTGCTCGCGCAAGTGACGAGCGCGGATGGCAAGGAATCTCCCGCGCTGGTCGTGCAACCGTTCGGCCGTGGCCGCACCGCCGCGTTGCTGATTGGCGATCTGTGGCGCTGGAATCTGAAACGCACCGATCACACGGAAAGCGATCTCGAAAAGTCCTGGCGGCAAACAGTGCGCTGGCTGGTCAGCGATGTGCCGGGCCGTGTCGAAGTGGAATCGCGGCGCAGCTCAACGGGATCGACGCCCGCTGTCCAAGTGCTGGTCCGCGCGAGAGACGCGCAGTTTGAACCGCTCGACAACGCGAACGTCGCGCTGCGCGTGCAGACTCCCGATGGCCACAAGATTGAACTCGTTGCCGAGAGCAGCGACCGCTCACCCGGCCAATACGAAGCGTTGTTCGCCCCGCGCGTACCCGGCGTCTATCGAGCAACCATCGCCGTCATTGCTGCCGACGGCAGCGAAGTCGGCCAGCGCGAGATCGGTTGGACGGTCGAACCGCAAACCGAAGAGTTTCGGACGCTCGCCGTCAATCACCCACTGCTGGAACAACTCGCGAAGCAGACTGGCGGCGAAGTCATCGCTCTCGACGATCTTGATTCCTTCGTGAGCAGCCTGCCGAACCGCAAGATTCCCGTGACCGAAACTTGGACGTATCCACTGTGGCATCAGTCGTCGGTGTTTCTGCTGGCGATCACCTGCCTGATCGGCGAATGGGGATTGAGACGTTGGCGCGGAATGCCGTGAATATCCGCGACATCCGTGTCTTCCGTGTTCTTCAAGGCGATGAGAGAAAACACGGAAACCACGGATTTCACGGACGGGCACGGAGGAGAAACCAAGGACCACTCGAATGACCGCTTTCCTGATGCTGTTGTGTTCCGCAGGTTGGGCTGATCCGGCGATCGAAACGCCACGAAGCAAGGTCTTGGTCGTTGTCGGCGCGGAGGGGTCCGACGAGTATGGCCCGCAGTTTCGTCGGTGGGCGACACGCTGGAATGACGCAGCAAAACGGGGACACGCAGAGTTCACTCTGATCGGCTTCGATGCCGCCGGCAAAACGGACGACCGCGACTTGTTGAAGCAACGGTTGTCCGAAGCGGCGGGGTCAGGAGACCCGCGCCGAGCGCAAGGAGATCCGGCCCGAGCGCAGGCCGAGCCGTTGTGGCTGATCCTGATTGGTCACGGGACGTTTGATGGCAAGGTCGCGCGGTTCAATTTGCGAGGCCCGGATGTCTCGGCCGGCGAATTGGCCGAGTGGCTCAAGCCGGTGGAACGGCCGATCGCGATCATCAATTGCTCGAGCAGCAGTGGACCGTTCTTGAACGAACTCTCCGGCCCAAACAGGATCGTCATCGCGGCGACGAAGAGCGGACATGAATACAACTTCTCGCGGTTCGGGGATTACCTCTCTGCCGCGATCAGCGACCCCAAAGCCGACCTCGACAAGGATGAGCAAACATCGCTGCTGGAAGCGTTCTTGTTGGCGTCGTCTCGCGTGAACGAGTTCTACGCCAGCGAAGGCCGCTTGATGACCGAGCATGCGCTGCTCGACGACAACGGCGACAAGCTCGGCACGCCGGCGGATTGGTTTCAAGGGGTCCGCGCGACCAAGTCGGCGAAGAACGGAGCCTCGGTGGATGGCACACGCGCGGCTCGACTGCACTTGGTTCGCAGTTCACGCGAAGAACAACTTTCGGCGACTCATCGCGCACGGCGCGATGAACTCGAAGCCGAGTTGGCCGAATTGCGGCAACGCAAGTCGCAACTCGCGGAAGACGAATACCTGCAACAGATCGAACCGCTGCTCGTTGAGTTGGCTCAACTGTACGAGACCGCCGCGAAGAGCGAGCCGCATTCCTCGAAGTGACGCTCTCGCTGCTGACAGCCATCGCCCATCGAGTTCATTGTCATTAGTTTCAAGTTTGCGGTTCATCCGTGGCCGTGTCTGAATCCGCGGGGAGAAAGTCCAACCGCTTACCCCGCGGATTCAGACACGGCCGCGGATGATGCCAGCCTTTAGGGCTATTGATACGCCGCTTGCGCGTTCTTCCAGAAGAACTTTTCGGACGTCGCTCGTCCGCGTGCGGTCACATACTGGTTCACGATCGAGAACAACGTCTTGTATGACGCGGCGCGATCGCTGACCGGCCAGTTGCTGCCGTAGATCAGGCGGTCGTCGCCGAAGATGTTCCAGATCGCGTCGAGGATCGGACGGTAGAACTCGACGTCTTCAGGAACTTTCTTGTCACCGGATTTCGGCTTGGCGTGCTCGACGAGCGCCGACACTTTGCAGAAGACCCGCGCGTGCTTCGCGGCGGCACGCATTCCGTCGTGCCATCCCTGCGGCGCTTCGGCTCCGTCCACATCGACGTTGCCGAGATGATTGATGACGATCCGCAACTCCGGCAGCTTCTCGGCCAAGCGAGCGACATCGGCTGGCATGTCCGGCCCGCCATTCACATCGAGTTCCAAGCCAGCCTCGGCGAGACGACGAATGTCGGCGAGGAACCCCGGTTGATCGAGCCCCGCTTTGACCGCACCATGATTGACGCGAATGCCGCGATACAGCTTGTTCGCCGCGAAGCGTTTCAGGTGTCCGGCGAACTCCGGCTGGCCGGGAGTCAGGTTGCCGACCACGCCGATGATTGACGGATTCTTCGCGGCCAAGTC
Organism: Planctomyces sp. SH-PL62; assembly: GCA_945893075.1. Lineage (GTDB taxonomy): Bacteria > Planctomycetota > Planctomycetia > Planctomycetales > Planctomycetaceae > SXKJ01. Next base: position 23,849 of record CAMDDX010000063.1, read on the forward strand.
CAGCAGCCAAGCGTTGTCCTCGACTCGTGGACTGGCTTCGACGACGACCGTCTTTGTGACACCGAGCGGTGCCGCTTGTTCCAGAAAATGTTTTGGCAACACGGGGCGATACAGCGAGGCATCGTTCTTACCGGGCCAGGGAACTCCTTCCGGCCGAGTCGGGTCGTAGAAGTGTGTGTGGCAATCGACCATCAGCGGCTTGTCGTCCGCTGGTGCCGAACGCTCGAAGAGATGCGCCGCGGAGAGCGCGGCAACGCCGGAAGCGAAACTCGATGCCAAGAATTCGCGGCGTGTGGTCATCATTGGTCCTTTGAAGGGATCTTGTCTTCGCACCAACGGTGCGACACTCGAAAGCCCAGGGCATCGCCCTGGGTGCTCGTCGCGAAAATACGCTGTCAGCCCCAACGGGGCGTGACCTGGAACGAGTTGCGCCCCGTTGGGGCAGAGAGTCGTCTTGAACTTCAAACCCAGGCCGTTGGCCTGGGCTATCGAGTTTCGCACCTTTGGTGCTGACAATCAGTCGGCGTCAGTGAGAAGAGTTGTAATCTACGTCAGTGAGAAGAGTCGCTTTCTAATGGCTCCGAATTGCGGGATCGAGGTCCGCTGCGGCAGATTGATGGCTTTGGCAGGGGCGCTACCTGCGAACCGCTTGATGCAGGTGAAGTGCGGCGTTAAAGACGATGCCGTTCGTAGGATTCAACGCTTGATGGAGAACCGAATATGCACGCTCGATTCTGGCGGTCTTGCCCTGTCGTGGCAGCAACTTTCTGGATGTGCTCGGTGAGTTTCGCCGACGAGGCTCCGCGCTACGTGCGTTTGGGCAGTGGCATGAGCGGGCACATTCATCCGGCCGCGTGCGTCACGAAGAAGGGGACCGTGCTGGTTCTCTACTGTCAGACGGAAGCCCAGGACATGCGGCTGTGCCGGTCCACGGATGGCGGCAAGACGTGGTCCGAGCCGGCCGCGTATCTTCCGACCGCGAAGCTTTCCATCTATCCGGGTGCGCTGACGACGCTCAGCGATGGCCGAGTCTTGCACGTCTGGAACACTTGGTATCCCGACAAGAACCTGAAGAGCGGCAAGAATCGGTTCCCGCAGTATTCGCTCAGCAGCGATGACGGCCTGACGTGGAGTGAGCCGTTCGATCTGCCGAAGAACCCGGAAATGGAAAGCGTGCTGCGGCATCCGGTCGTGGAACTCGGCCCGCGCGAGTGGTTGTTGGCGTTGATGGATAAGACGGTGCTCTACGATCCGATGACGCACGCGGTCTCGCCGTTCGGAGACGGCCACAGTCACGGCCTCACTCCGATCGTGCGCACGCCGAAGGGGACGCTCATCAGCGGCACGGGGACACGCTCGACCGATGGCGGCCAGACGTGGCAAAAGGTCGAGCCGTTTCCGAACATCAAAGAGAACGGTTGGCGGTTCGATCTGATGGCGGTCAACAACGGCTGGCTGGTGACGGCGGAAGTGATCGGCCCCGGCGTCGGCGGCGACAAGTGGCGTTTCGTGGTCTCGCGCGACGACGGCCAAAGCTGGGACTTCGACCACACCGTCGAGTTCTACAACCCCGGCCGCCCCATCGGCGGCCGAGCCTGTCCGAAGACCGTCCAACTCGACAACGACACGCTCGGCACCGTGTTCTACGATGTCGATGCCAACCAACCCGGTGGATCGGGCGTGTTCTTTCTCCGTACACCGATTGCCGTGTTGGGGACGGCAATCAAGTAGGCTGCAGACTGCCTAACACGCGATCGAGATCGGACAGTTTTCAACCGAATTGATTGACGAGCCGCATTTTCATTGGCATTCTGCTCGCCCACAGGATTGATCAGTCGTCAGTGCAGGATCGAGTTAGGCTGCACGCTGCTCAATAAGACTGTTAAGACTGTTGGGCGATCTAAGCCTAAGAACCACAAGTCCACCCCGCGCTCGATGCGTTATCACCATTCGAAGCCGTGTCGCGCGCTCGCCTGCGAATGGCAGTCGGTGAAACGCTCGGAGAAACTTGTCGCTTGATTGTCTGTCGCGCGGTTGTAAGCTGCTCGGCCGTTCGATCACGGAACAACAAAAACAACTTCACCCCGTATGCCTCAGGAAAACAAATGGACAATGCACTACCATCCAACGCGCCGTTGCCAACGTCCTATTTGCGACGGTTGGTGATCCTAGCCGTCCTGTTTCTCCTTGGTTCTGCCGTCTTCGCGGTGCTCGTTCTCCAAAAACTCGAACGAGCCGTTCTCGTAACCGAAAGCGTCAACGCAAAGCTTGACCGCGTCGCAGACGCGATGGCTCCCGTCGGTCGCGCCGCAATCGGAAAGAGTATGGAGGCTTTGGAAAATGTCGATGCGGAAGATTTAGGGAAAAGCGCCAAAGAGGGTGTGAAAAAGATCGGCAAAGCCGCCACGGACAAAGCGACGCAGTGGATCAAGAAGAAGCCCACGGAAACTCAAGAGCCGGAATAGTTCGGCATTCTGAATGCACGCAAGACCTGTAGCGTTAGATGATAAGAAACGCCCTCATTCTCGCAAACGAGGAGTTCCCATGAAAACCGCTGTCGCGTTTGTCGTACTCGGCGTTGTGGTATCCACCCATGCGTCTGGCTGCGGAAAGAGCACCGCGCTGGAAAACGCAGAGAAGGGTCGCCGTGAAGCAGATGCTCGAGTAGTCGCCGCGGAGAAAACGGTGGCGGAACAGCGAGCGTTGGCTGAGAAAGCCCTTGCGGACAAAGAAGCCGCAGAGAAAACGGCGGCCGAAGAGAAGCACCGAGCCCAGTCGCTTCAGAATGCTACCACCACCGCTGAACTGAAGGCGAAGGAATTAGCGGTGGCGGCCAAGGCGGCATCGGCATCACCTTCTGTCGCACCTAACAAAACAAAACCGCAACCGACCTTTGTGCCTACAGTGCAACGCAAGTACCCGGCTTACTTGACCGCCTACGACATAATGACGCCCGAGGATGAATTCTACTTCCATCACCTGGACAACATGTGTCTGGGCGGCGATATCGCCAAGTGGCCGTTGGTAAAGGCTTTGGTCGGTCTCGGGCAGAATCTCGTCGATGCGAATCTATTGGCCAATCTTGCCAATGAAACGATTCACATTTCCGACCAGAAACGCGCCGCTCCGATCATCAAGACGGTCAAGGAATGCGCGGAACTGCTTCAAATCGAAGCTCCACCGGTCCACATTGATGGAAGCCCGGAGCCAAACGCCTATGTCGCCGGTCTTCGCGAACCACACGTCTTGGTCTTCACGTCTGGATTGCTTGACCTCTTCGAAGAGAGTCCCGAAGAATTGCGCTTTATCATTGGTCACGAACTCGGTCATATCAAAGCCAAGCATTTGAAGACTCACTTCGTGGGAAACACTTTTGTTAGCGCACTGCTCGGTGATACAAGCAAGAAGGCTACGTTCAAAGATGACTTCATCGCGGCTCTTTCTGTCGGCACTCTTCTGCACTGGTATCGTGAATCAGAGTATTCCGCAGACCGGGCAGGGCTACTTTGTGTTGGCGGCGATCTCACGGTTGCAAAGCAGGCATTGTTGCGATTGCTGCATCAAACCAAGCCCTCGAACAAACTCTTTGATCCATCACACCCCGAGTTCGACGCGGAACTGGTCCTCAAGAATCAAATGCGGCTCCGCGATCAGCCCTTCGTAAGCATTCTCAGCTATCTTCGCCAGTTTCGGCAGTCTCATCCGTTCATCCCGGAACGCTGCGCGGCACTGGGCATGTGGACCCTCACTGCTGAGTATCAAACGATTGTCGAACGGCCCAAAAGGACAACATCAAGCCGGTCGCTGCTCGTTACGTCTGTCGAAGTGAAAAACATTCCGAAGGTCGATACCTACGTTCCATTTGTCGATTCTGGGGCGGCTGACCCGTTTGTCAAAGTCACATACGCGGCTTCGACTCGTGAGACCAAATACAAGGCCGATTTAACCGACGTCAACTGGTCTGGTCTGGAGTTCAAGTATGACTACACCGAAGGCGCAGGGATCATCTTGGAACTGTACGACTACAACTCTGCGCTCTCTAACAAATTCATTGGCTCGTGCCTTTTGCCGATCAACCTCACCGCAAAGTCCGTCGGAACACTCAAAGCCGATCTGCGCCTCGATGTGTTAGATGCTTCAACCATCGTTGACCGTCCTATGGTTATCGTCGAATACCGCATCGAAGAAAACAAATAGCACCGAATACGCGAGTTAATTGGTCTGACGATGGCTAAAGAAACAAAGTCAGGTGCTGGTTGCGGTTGTTTGATCACATTTTTCGTTGCCGCTTTGCTTTTCAACAGGCTAAAAGTGTTCGGCGATGAGATAGGGGTGATCCTGTCGTTCGCAATAGCACTTCCTATTGCAATAGCCATCGGATTTGCAGACAAGTTGTGGAACTGGCTTTGGAAGGATTAACAAACAGCAACAAGTTCACCGCTGATTGGCCGGAGGGATGTGAATTGGAAGTCCGCCCCGTGGCCGCCAACGGCTCTGTCGATGACGATGGCCAAGCGAACGATCCCGAAGCGATCACTCGCTGGATCGCCGAGTTCCAGGCGATCCCACCGTTACAAATGACGGCGGAAGAAGAGGCCGAATGGCAGGCGGCGCGGCAGGCTCAACGAGAGTTTGAGTTGCAGACGTTCGACCAACGCGCTGACCACATCCAGAAGGCTTTGAAATGAGCGTCTGAAATTGATGCTGATGGGTCTCGATGAGTTGACGAATGAGTCGTTGTCGGGTCGGATCCACCGGGCTACGATGAGTTCATGGCACTCATCGACGAAATCCGACTCAAAGTTGGCTCCGGCGAATTCGAGTACTCGCAACATGCGGTCGATCAGACGACGTTGCGCCACATTGCTGTCCAAGAACTCCGTGAAGCAATTGCGAACGGGGAAGTCATCGAAGACTACCCGAACGACAAGTACGGACCAAGTTGCTTAGTGCTGGGTTTCACAACCGCCGGTCGGCCGATTCACATTCAATGCAGCCACCCATCGCGGCCCATGATGAAGATCATCACGGTCTACCAACCCGATCCGGACGAATGGGACGATTTCAAGCACAGGAGAACCTGAAATGGCGACTGAATCGGCGGAAGAAGAATTCGTGAAACAAAATGTGACGTATACGCTGCA
>CAMDDX010000064.1 GCA_945893075.1 Planctomyces sp. SH-PL62
ACAAAGTATTGGCCGTTCACTTTGGTGACTTGCGCGTGCCGGCGGGACACGGTGTTGGAATCCAACTGAATCGTGCAGGCGGGATGCCGCCCCAGCACGGTCTCTCCCTCTCCAATGGGGTGCGTTATCGCCTTCCCTCCCTGCAACACGATCAACATCGCCATGACTGCGTTTCCCGGAACAACAATGGATGATGACATCGACCTGACTGTCACTGTCCGGTCGGCGTGCGGAGGATCGTAGAAGCCGCCGTGCGACACTGCAACGAGTCACGTTCAGAGTATCTTCAGTCCTGGCTAAGGCGAATGGCCGCGGAAAACTTCCCCGTAGCCGCACTCGCCAGAGTGCGGGCGACCCGCGTTCTGGCGAACGCGGCTACCCGCCGTCGACTCCAAAGATCGTTTCGACGTTGCCGCGCAAGTTTTGACGGCCGAGTTCCAAAGCGTGCTCTTCCGCCCACCCACGGCCGATCACAAAATCTTCCGCCAGAATCTTCGCCAGAATGCGGCGGTACATGCCGAACTTCGGCAGCGCGAATTCCAGCTTATACATGTCGCTGTAGTAGCCGATCTGCTTCGTTCGCGGGACTGCCTGTAATCGAGCGCGGCAATCGGTTTCGATGTACGCCGGGATGTTCGAGTACCACCAATGCCCGTTCGTGACGACGTTGGGGAAGATCCACGAGTAGCTGACCAGCTCTTGGTTGCTGATCTGTGCCAGCACCGAGATCGGGAAAATGACCTGCGGGAAGGCGTTGAACAAGGCCCTGTATTGGATCAGCGAGACGCGCTGGTCGAACAAGTCCTGCCCCTGATAGACCCCAGCTTCGTAGACGCGGCGATTCACGCCAATCATCAAATCGAACGGCAATTTGTGATCCGCGCAGTGCTCGGCCAGCGTCCAGAAGACGAATCGGCTGAGCGTCCGCTGCTCGTCGGCAGTCAATTCTTTGCCGGTGGCGACCGCACGCAGGATCGGATCGGCGGCGGAGGCTTCGATGCGGATCGGGGCAAAGTCGGGAGGCAGCGAGATCGCACATGCCTTCGCGTTCTTGGAGACGAAGTGCTCAAACAGCTTGCCGATCGCCTCTTTCAGCGATGCCGAACCGCTCAGTTCGATGCCAGTCGCCTTCGCGAGCCGCGTGCGCGTCTCCGGTTTCGTCAGGTGAAAGACGAGATCGTCAGTCCGCAGGCACGGGATGTATCGCTGCGTGTCGAAGCCGGTCAGCGGCTCATCGAAGTTGTTGGTCAGGAAAATCCGTTCGAGCTTGCTGGTCCGCAGCACCTGCTCTTCCCAATCGGGCTGAACCATTTTCTTCGCGGCGTTGTCGTACAGCGTTTCCCAATTGGCCGGAGTGATGCGGTCATCCTCGAAGCCGAAAAAGACGCGGCACATCTCCAGCAGCCAACTGTATTGAGCGGTGTTCTCGATATCGGCCAGCTTCGGCACGAGCCGGCTCACCTTTTCTTTCGGGTCGATGCCCGGCTGCTCGATCTGCTCGCGCGGCAGGCCGGCGGAATGGGCCAGCTCGGTGTAATAGTGGTAGCCCAGGATATCGGCCAACGTGTGTGACGCCGGATCAAGCTGATTGATGTGCGTATGCGGGTCGATCAGAACGAGCTTTTCCAACTCGCCAAGCAGGCGTTGTTGCAACTGGGCTGACATGAACAGCAGGCTCCCGAGGTGTCCGAGGTCTCAAGCATCACAATCCGTGGCGATTCGGCCCGCACGGCGGCGGCAGAATATCGAGCCAAGTGGGTTGGTGACAGGATCTGGTGCGCAACTCACCTCGTTCAGCATCGCGTTGACACGTTTTCGGCGTTGCCCAATAATCCCGCGACTTTTGAGGACTGGCCGAATCGAAGTTCGCTTGCTGTCGGCCCTCGCATCACTCTTGCACGAGGTTCCTTGTCATGGCTGGAAATATGTTGGAGTTCACGGAAGCGAATTTTGCCTCGGAAGTCTTGGAGAGCAGCCAGCCGGTGCTGGTCGATTTCTGGGCTCCGTGGTGCGGCCCGTGCAAGATGCTTGGCCCGACCATTGAAGAGATCTCCAACGACTACGCCGGCAAGATTCGTGTCGGCAAAGTGAACACGGACGAAGCCGGCAGCATCGCGTCACAGTACGGCATCCAAGGCATCCCGACCGTGATCCTGTTTAAGGGCGGCCAGCCAGTCGATCGTTCGGTTGGTTTGGTCAACAAGGCCAAGCTGGCGGGCATGATCGACAAGACGCTGTAGTGAGTGATGGCGGCGAAGCCGCAACGTAGACGAGTCACTCCGTGACTCGAATGTTCCGGTCACGGAGTGACCGGTCTACTTGGCTGGGAAAGGACTCCCGGAATGAGCGAACAGACACAAGCGAACCGACCCCAATTCACGCCACCCGCACACGACGGCTCGTTGGAGCCGTCGTCTCGTTTCGTGCCGCTGGCCGATGGCCGAGTTGCTCGTTTCGATCCCAGCGAGAGCCCCCTCGATCCGTTGGCCTCAGCGGTCGTGACGAACGGCACCGTGACTCCGAAGCCGCACGACGAAATTCTGGCTCAAGCCAGCCAGTTCGTCGATCACTTGCGTGTCCGCATCTCGGAATTGGATCGCCGCGAGCAGATTGTTGCGACGCAGCTTCAGCAGATCGATCACGAGCGTGTCGGCCTGCGGCTCTGGAAGCAGGAGGCCGATCAAGAGCTGCAATCCACCGCCGAGATTCTGCGGCAGCGCGAGACGACGCTCGACGAACAGATCGCTTCGCAGCAGGGGATGATCGAGCAGCTTCGTACCGAACAAGCCGATCTCACGCAGCGTCGCGAGCAACTGGAAGCCGACCGCATCCGACTGCTCGCGGACGTCGGCACGAAGGTCGCCGCCGAACGCGAACGCTTGCAACAGGCGATCGCCGCGACGGACGTGGATCGTCAGTGCCGGCAAATGGAGTTCGATCGGCAGCGGCAATTCCTCGAACAGGCCTATCAAGCGAAGCTGCAAGAGGTCGAAGCCGCTAAGTCGCGCGTTCGTCAAGATGTCACCGAAGAAGTCCTCACCGCCGAACTGCGTGCCGAACGGGAATCGCTGCTCCGCGAGCGAGACGAATTCGATCGCGTCCGCTCCGATTTCACCGCGCTGCGTGACCGCGAACAAGCGGAACTCGATCATGCTCGTGAAGTCCAAGTGGCGGCGGTGACTCGCGTGCGTGAGGAGTTGCTGGCACAGCAACAGACACAACTCGTCGCACTGGAAGTGGCGAAGCAAGCCCAGGAGACGGAACTCCAACAAGCTCAAGACGCATTCGCCCGGCAGCGAGAGCAGCAACTGACCGAATTGCGGCACGAACGCGCGGTCCTCGAAAACCGGCTGCGGTTTCAGCAGGAGCATCTGGCGAAGGCTCGGCAGGAAATCGAATCCGCTCAGAACGAATTTCGACGCGAAGCCCAACGGGCGCGCGGGCAACTCGAAGAGGGCGAGGCAATCATCCGGCTGCGGCAATCGCAACTCGATCGCGTGCGGTCGTTGATGGAAGAGCGCGAACGCTCGGTCAATCGCGAGCGCGAGATGCTCTTCAAATCGCAGCGGGCCTTCGAGCAATTCACCGAACACGACCGCGAGCGGATCGCTCTCGAACGCGAAGAGTGGGACCGCGAACGGGGCGGTCAATTGGCCGATCTGCGCCGCCAGCAAGACATGCTCGCGCTGCACGCCCAAAACCTCGAGGGCCGCCGCGAACGGCTCGACAGCTTGCGGGCCGAACTGGAAGAGACGCACCGCACGACGCTCGAAAGACGGATGGCGATCGAAGAAGCCTGGGCACAGATGACTCAAGCCTGTGGAGCGGAGGTTGCTCAGCAGCGTCTCGACCAAGCTCAGCAACAACTCTCCGGCCACTATCGCGGCTTGCGCGACGCTTTGATCGAGCAGCGGCGCGAACTCGATGAGATGCGGCAAGTCTTCCAAACGCAGCGCGACGAAGTCCGGGCCGAACAGCAAACGCTCTCCGACTGGGCCGCGACCCAAGAACGCACGCTCCGCGCACGCGAGGGGGACTTGCAAACTCAGGCCGAGCAACTCAACGTCCGCGAGTCGGCATGGCGTTCGGCCAGTCAGCGCTGGATCAACGAAAAAATCGAAGCCGAGGCGGTCATCCGCGATCTGTTACAACAGCTCACGTCGCTGACCGAGCCGACGTCACCCGTCTCGATGTGGCCGCGACCGCCGATGCCGGTTTACGAGTAAGCTTCGATCGGGGTCGGGTGTGCGAATTTCAGATTTCGCCGCCAATGCGTTGTCCACTTCCCAAGCCTACTTCGGCGAAATCTGAAATTCGCACACCCGACCCCTGGTTGCAAAGTGCCTGACCCCGGAGGTTGGCCGTGAAACGCGCGTTGTCGCTATCAGCGATTGTCAGCATCATCTTCTTCAACGTCTCCGGTGGGACGTATGCGCTGGAAGACGTGATTGCGGTAGGTCCGGGATTGGCCGTGCTGCTGCTGCTGCTGACGCCGTTGATTTGGAGTGCTCCGGTCGCATTGGTCTGTGCGGAGTTGGGCACCGCGATCCCCGAAGAGGGGGGCTACTACGCTTGGTCGAAGCGGGCGTTGGGACCGTTCGGAGCGTTCTGCCAAGGCTGGTGGGCGTGGCTTTACACGTTCATCGACATCGGCATCTATCCGACGATGTTCTGCGATTATCTGGCGTACTTCACGCCAGAGTTCGGTGAAGACGGACACTATTGGCTCCGCAAAGGGCTGATGATCGCCATGATTTGGAGCTTCGTGCTGTTGAACTTGTTCGGCTCGCGCACGATCGGCAACTTTGCGAAATTGTTCTTCGTGCTGGTAATGTCGCCGTTCGTCATTCTGGTGATTGTGGGACTGTATCGAGGACTGACGGGCGGCTTTCCGCTCAACCCAGTGCAGCCGTTACTGGCACCAGGCAAATCGTTGGGGCCGGCGCTGGCGGCGGCGATTCCCGTCGTGCTGTGGAACTACATGGGCTGGGATTCGGTCTCGACCATCGCGGGCGAGATGGAGAATCCGCGGCGGACTTATCCGCGGGCATTGCTCATCACCGTGCTGTTGATCGCGACGATTTATGTGGTGCCCGCGGTGATCGCGTTGGCGTTGGTCGGGACTGAGCAATTCGCGTGGAAAACCGGAGCCTGGAGCCTCGCCGCCAAATCCATCGGAGGGCAGAAGCTCGCCACATTGACCAGCGCGATGGGGATGATTTCCGCCGTCGGAATGTATTCCGCGCTGGTGCTGGTTTACAGCCGCGTGCCGTTCGTGATGGGCCGCGATGGTTACTTGCCGAAGGCTCTGATGAAGACGAATCGCTGGGACGCACCGTGGGTGTCGCTGATCGTTTCGGGGATGCTCTACACGGCCGTCATCCTGATGTTCCACAATGTGGAAGAGTTGGCTTCGGCGGACGTGACGGTTTACGGAGCGATGCTGTCGTTGGAGCTGCTGTCGTTCCTGGTGCTGCGCTGGCGTGAGCCAACTATGGCACGGCCGTTCCGCGTTCCCGGCGGTTGGGGAGTCGCGATCGTGCTGTGCCTCCTGCCGCTGCTTTGTGTCGGCACAGGTGCGTACTACCGAGTGCAGGAAGATGGATTCTGGAAAGTCGTCGGTCTGGCCATCGCCATCATGGCGAGCGGGCCGTTGCTGTATCCACTCGCGGATTGGTGGCGAACAAAGAAGTAGACCGGAGGCCTACCTCCGGTCAAACCACAATGTCCGGACGTAGGCGTCCGGACTACGCGACGGGTCAATGCCCCGCCGCCGTGCTGCGCCGATTGGCGATCTCGGACTGATCTGCTTGTCGGTGCTGAATCCAGTTCGGCATCATGGAGCCAATCAGCATTCCGAGAAACGACGCGATCAAACCGTAGAGCTGCGGGGGCACACACCGCCGAATCTGCTGGCTCTCTTCGTCATGGAACGAGAACATGAAACCGAGCCAGACTGAGACACCGAGCAGGATCGAGAAAACGGCTCCTTGTGTGGTGGCTCGTTTCCAATAGATGCCGAAGACGAGCGGCACGAACGCGACGACCAGCGTCACGCTGTAGCCCGCTTCGACCATCTCATACATCGTTTGGTTGGAGTTCACCGACATCGTGGTCGCCACGATCGCCACGAGGACCAGCAGGCTGCGCAGCGTCATCAGCATGGCGCGGTCGGTCAGTTTGAGTCGCGTCAGGAAGACTCGCAGCACGTTCTCGGTCAGCACGCTCGCGGGGGCGAGCAGCGTGCCGCTGGCTGTCGAGAGGATTGCTGACATCAACGCCCCGAAGAACAACACCTGGCACCAAATCGGAGTCGCCTTCAGCACCATCGAGGGCAGGATCTGCTGCACCACGCGGGTGTCTTCGGATCGAAACAACTCCACCAGACTCGGATCGATCAACGTGGCGGAATAGGCGATGAACATCGGCACGAACGCAAAGCCGAAGTAGAAGATGCCACCCCCAAACGTGCCGATGATTGCCGTCTTTTCGTTTTTGGCGCTGGTGACTCGCTGAAAGACGTCCTGTTGCGGGATCGAACCCAATCCCATCGTGAGGAATTGACCGATGGCGATCAGCCAAGCCGACGCCGTGGCATGCGGGAAGAGGTTCAGTTTTCCCGCTTGATACGCATGGTTGATCACGACATCAATCCCGCCGGCCCGATGTCCGAGCAGCGCGGCGACCAGAATCAGCCCAATCACAATCGCCGCCGTTTGGATGACGTCCGTCAGCGCGACCGACCACATGCCACCGAACATCGTGTAAACCGTGACGATTGCCGCGCCGACCACGATCGACTGGTTCAGACTGAGATACTCTGGGAACAGTACGTTGATGACCAACCCCAGCGCCGACAATTGGGCGCTCGTCCAACCGAGATACGAACTGGCAATCCCCAGCGACGTGATGACCTCGACGAACTTGCCGTATCGCAAGTGGTAGTAGTCGCCGATCGTCAGCAGCTCCAACCGATAAAACGTCCTCGCAAAGAAGAGCGCCACGAAGCACAGGCACATCGACGCCCCAAACGGATCGCCAGACACGCCTCCCAATCCCTCCTTGGCAAACGTCGCCGACACCGACAAGACCGTCTCGGCCCCGAACCAGGTGGCGAAGACGCAAGCGAAGTTCATGTAAAGCGGCAGCGACCGCCCCGCGACCATGAAGTCCTTCGAGTCCTTCACGCGCATCGACGCGTAAAGCCCGATCGCCACCGTCGCGGCCATGTACACGATCACGCAGAAAATCAGCATCGTCGGCTCCCAACGAGACTCATTCGTCCGGCTACCAAAAAACGGGCGGGATGTTATCGAGCCAAGCCGAAGGAGCAACACTCCTCGAAAATGACTCAATCGAACTCACGCTTCCGAGTTGCCGTCGTGCAGGCCGGTTCCACCTAATCGTGTACGCGGAGTCGTAGTTCGTCGCTCTGCGCATGGATTTCTGGTGCATACATCGCGAATCCGCGCGCCGGGAGCGCATGGAAACGGCCGGGAGTTTCGGCGCGAAGTTTGTATCGCAAGATGTGCGTGCCTTTGCGGAGATGGCCCGCGAAGAACACGACGCGGTCATCACGGAGTTCGACGTTGGCCCACAAGCCGCTGTCCCCGGTCTGGCCGCTCCGAATTTGAACCGCCTCGCAGCCCGCAGGCTTCGGGTCTTCAAAGGCGACGTACTCGTAGTCCTCATCCGATTTGATCGTCAGATCAACTTCGACGAGGTCTCCGACGGCAAGCGTGTCGTCCATTGCCAGCGGTTGCCGTGCTGGGTGCGTGCCGACGGCTTTGTGATCGGAGCGAATCGTTTTGCCCGCACCCACGGTGGTGTCGCTCGGTGCCGACCCCAGTTTGAAATAACGCCGGGCGATGGCGAGACCATTCCCGTGAGCCTCTCCCATTGCCACCTTTCTCAAAAGTTCGGCTTGCAGGGCGAAGTGCAGCGTCCCCGTACCGGCCCTTTCCACCGTCACGACGTGACGGCCCGGAGTCAGCGGTTTGTCGCCCGGAAGATTGAGCACCGTTTCGATTCCCATGATGTCGCTGCTGGCGATCCGCACGGTTGTCGGCGGTCCCTTGTCGAGGCGCAGGTCAACGGTGTGATCGCCAGCAACAGCCTTCAGCGCGGCCATGTATTCCGAAATCGCAGTGACCGCCAACGCTGTTTCCTGAGTGCTGCGCCAGGATCGGCCCTGCTTGCGATTCAGAACCAACCAGTTGACGAGCTTGGGGACGACGGGATTTTCTCGATCGAGCGCGACGAGCGCTCGGAGCAACCAGGCGTTGGTTTCGATCTCGCTATTCCACGAATGCCAATACTGCGGTGCCGAGACGGGCAAGTGTGCTGTGTCGAGTTCGTCGTCCAACTCAATCGACTTCAGAACGTCGTCGAGGACGATCCTTGCCCGCCCATACGGAGACCGATGCTGCTGCGATAGCGCCAGGAGCAATCGGTCATAGAGCGTCAGTTGCTCGCGCTTCTGATAGATCGAGTCGAGCTGCGGGGCGAGCACGTTCTCGATCCGATTTCGGAGATTGGAATCCAGCCGCCTCTCGAATGTCTTCGGTCGCGGCATCGCGAGCGCATAAGCGACAAGCATCGCCGTATGCTGTGTACTGGCCGGCGAGTGCTCCACGGCGGCCGGAAGCTTGGGTTCATCGAGCTTCGCGAGAAAGATCAACCCGCGATCGTATGCGTGCTCATCGACTTTGACCCCGCTCTCAGCCGCGACGTGCAGGCCCATCAAAACGTATGCCGTCATGTAGGACGAGGATTGGTCATGCTCCCACCAGCCCCAGCCTCCATCGCCGTGTTGAAACCGCTGGAGCCGCTGCAATCCCGCCTCGGTCATGCGTTCCAACTCGGCCGCATCCAGGAACTGCGCGGGAGACGGGCGGCCTTTCACCGGTGCCTGTTTGCGGCGCGACCGTTCAACCAGTTGCGCGACATCAAGGCCCTGCTGCTTGAGCGTTCTGGCAGCCAGCACCGTCGGATAGAAGCGGCTCATCGTCTGCTCGACGCAACCGTAGGGATACCCGGCGAGAAACGGAATCGCCTCGAATGCCGCGCTGGCCGGAGTCGGCGAGAGCGACACGGCGATGCGAGTCCTGCGCGGATCGGCATCCTCGGGTACGTCAAAGACCAGCGTTTTTTCTCCCGTCTCGCCCGAACGGAAAGCGCCGTTTTGGACCACGATCGACCGTGTCCCATGCTCGCGAACGGGGATCGCCGTGCGCATGGCATCGCTCTCTTCATCCGTCAGCGCTCGGACTGTCACCGTCGCCAGCCCATCGGCAATGACGGTCAGCGTCCAGTCAAAACGGTGTTGGCCACCGGCCGACACTTTGGCTTTTGCAGTGAGAAGGAGATTCCCATCGGCATCGGGAGTGCCCGTGACCGAGTCATCCCCAGCGCGGAACACGGCGGCGGAAACAACAAGATCGGCCGTGACAGTCTTGTCGCTCTTCAGATTGTTATGCACGATGGCTGACAGCACGACTTCGTCTCGTTCCACCAGAAACCGTGGACGCTGCAAGCGGACCAGCAGATTCTTCGAGGTCACGACATCGTGCGCGAGATCGCCGACGCGCGTTTCTTTGGTGACGAGGTATCCGCGAATCCGCCAGGTCGTCAGCGACTGCGGAAAATTGATGTTCGTTTCTCCCACGCCATTTTCATCCAGTTTGAGATGCGGCTGCCACAAGGCCGTGTCGGAGAAGTCCGAGCGGACTTTCGGTCCGGCCTCGGTACTCGGAAAGGGAACGTGCTCCAACCCGTCGCGTACGTCGCGCGCCGAACCGTCAGCATCTCCCGGATCACCGCCATGCGGAGCCGACCCGCCCATTGCTCCGATTTGTGGGACGTAATCGTCGGTCAGGTAATACTCGGGACACATGAAGCTTCCCGACGTGCCGAATCTTCGCGGATCGAGCGTCGCCGTGACGCCAAGCGCCACACATTCGACTTGCGCGCGACAACCAACGACTTCGGACCAATCGCCGAGTCCGGCTGGATGTACGTCACAGCCTTATCGAACGCAGTCAGCGCCAGATCGCCGCTGACGGGCCGGCCCTCGGCGTCCGTGACTTTGAGTTTGAACCTTCCGGACTCGCCCGGCTTTTGGACCGGCTTATCGGAGGACAACTCGACCTTGAGCAGGTCGCGCACCGGCGGCACAAACAACTGACATGTTTCCGTATGGACGATTCCCGCGCGCACCAATGTTCCCTCCAAGAACAGGTGCGGGACGGATTGCTCGGTGATCGGGACTTCGACGATCTGCACATGTTTCGACAGCGACAGCAACCGATGCTCGTTCGGAGTTTGGCAAAACAGCACCTGAGCCTCGGCAGACGCGGCAACCACCAGCAGCCGCGCCGTTTCGCCGACACGATACGTGCGGTGATCGGGAATGATCTGCAACGCCGGTCGCGGACTGCGGCTGAAATCGGCGGTCGGATCGACGACCCAGAACTCTACAGCCGCCGTGACGTCGCGATCCCAACTATCGCGCGTGCGGAACTCGATTCTGTAACGCCCGGCGCGGGGAGCAGTCAGCTTGAGCGTGTCGCGGCCGTCGGCTCCAGCGGCAACGCTCCAATCCTGAATTTGTTCGACGCCCGGCGGCGCGTTGGGAGCGGTTTCCTCCAATCGACACAACACGACATTGCCGGTGGCGGCGACCGGCACGTCATTGGGTGAGCGTGCGTTGATCTCGAAAGTGACCGGATCGCCGGGCGCGTACCAACCTCGATCGAGTTCGGCAAACGCATGGAACTCTTGTCGTGGTGCCAACACGCTGCCCGTCGCTTCGACGGTGCGCCGGCCCTCGTCGCGCACTTGGACTTCGATCGTGTAACGCCAGTCGCGCTCGCGCGAAGGCTTCAGCTTCAAGGCGGAAGGATCGAAACGGATTTCGGCCTGGCCATCAGCATCGAGTCGAACACGGCCTTCCTCGACGCTTTCTCGGCCCGGCGCTTCTCCTCGATGCCGAGACCACCAACGGTAGCGCTGACTTGAGCCGGCATAGAGATCGTCCTCCTCCTCGTGTTGTTGCGCGGTCGAGCGTGTGCCATAGCCGGCCCCATAAAGCCAATCGAATTCCGCAGGCATCGAATGAGCCGGCTTCTCTGCTTGCCGAAAGATTCGGTAAGTGACCTCGCCTTCCGCAACCGGTGCTCCGAAGTAATAGCGGGCCTCAACTCGCGCAGAGATCGGCTCGCCGGGGCGAGTGGCATTCTTCGCTGGCGAAACAGTGACCTCGAACTCAGGAGCTTTGTATTCCTCGACTCGAAACTGTCCCGCATCATCGCCTCGGCCGTGCCCCGGTGCATGCACCACGAATTCATACGCTCCGAGCGGTGTTTCGCTGCCAAGAATGAATGAGCCGGTGACGCTTCCCGAATCGTCGGTCTCCAGCGTCATGTTGCGGATCGTGGCGTAATGTGGGCCGCGTACCGCAACCTGTAACTTGATACCTGCCTCAGCGGCGGAATAGGTTCGATCCACAAGGTCGCGAGCCCAAATCCGAAAGTTCACGGTTGAGCCGGGCCGATACACCGGCCGATCGGTGAGAGCCAGCAACTGCAAATCCCGGCGGTCACGATCGTCGTCCGCTTGCCTGGCGAGATCGCAAAAGGCGATACCGCGTCCTTCGGCCGAAGCAAAAATGAATCCGTCGTAGTGGTGTTGCTCGTCATCAACGTGACGGTATTCAGCGATCCCACTCGCATCCGAGATCACGGTCGTGTCGCGCGTCGTTCCACGGTTTGACCATTGGCGTTCAACAACGCGCACTTTCTGATTGGCGAGCGGCTTCCCACTGCTCGGATCGACGACCCACATCAGAACCCGGTCAATGAGCGATTTCTGAACGATGGCAATGCCCGTGACGACCACGATGCCCCGCGAACGTTGATCACTTCCGGGAACTTGGGCTTCGACGGAATAAACTCCCGCTTCGGTCAACGGTGCCGCGGTCGAATGCGATGCGACGCGGTCGCTCTGATCAACTGGCTGAGTCCAACGCGCCACTTCCTGCCCGACGAACTTGTTGAGCTTTTTGACTTCATCGTCGTCGTCGTCTCTGAAAAAGCGATCGAACCGGGGGTGCCGCATCCCAACAAAGTCTTCGTTTCCCTTGTCCTTGGACCACGCATCGAAATCGAAGCGATGCGCCGTGAACTCGACGCGGTCCGCATTGCGGCAAGCAAACCAAAGTTTGGGAGAAAGTCCGCTCGCGTAGATTCCCGTTTGACCGAGGATCACGTCCGCGTGCTCAATGCGCCCGATCTGGGCTGTCGCTTTTTTCGCCAACGGATGGTTCGGGAACTGTTTGATTTCCCGGCGGTATTCGTCGAGCGCTTGGGCAAACTGCAGGCGGCTTTGGTAGTACAGGCCGCGCTCATGCAGGGCCTCTGCAACGCTGTCGGACTGGGGATAGTCCCGTTCCAATCGCTTGAGCAAAGCCAGAGGACTCTGCGATTCGGGCAGCTCGATGAGTCGCGAACGCTCGCCAATGTTGGTCCGAGTTTCGTCGTCGGCCAATTCCCAAGTCTCTTTGAGACCTGTCGGTGAGTGACTTGGAGAGAACGTCGGTCGCTTGTCGTAGCGGTAATAGAACTCGGTGGACCTCCAATCGACATCAGTCTGCGGACCGTAAAGCCGCCGCATCAGTCTCGCTCGTGTCAGGAGCGCTTCCGCTGCCGCGTTGCGTTTTGTGGAACGATCGAGCCGCTCAACTTCCGCCAACAGAAACAACAGTTTCTTCGATCGAGGCAGTTCCGGCGAATACGCCGGCGGTGGCTCCAGAAAAACCGGCTGGTCGTCATGCGTCAGAGCGATTCCAACGCGCCAACCGTACCGCGAATATCGCGCGTCCGAATTGATGTACTCCTCAGCTTCCGGCACTGCTTCCCACCACCAATCGACGTCGGGCAGCGCCGAGTCCCATCCGAACAACGACTCCTCGCGCGGAGGATCGAGCGTTTGGACAAGCTGCCGATCAAGCGACATTCGCGCCGTGGAGAGCCGATTCGGAAAGTCTCCGTCGGCGGCTTGCGAAGCCGTGTCGATCTCGTCGAACAACTCGCGGATGAATTCCAGCCGCAAAAGTTCGACCTGCCGTTTCCGTTTCTCCTGGGGATCATCATTCGATCTCCAACGGGATCGTCGATCATCTTGGTCTGCTTCGCGTTTGGGGATCAGCCCCGCTGCACGGTTCAGTGCGCCGTCCCAATCCTTGAGCTGCAGCAACGCACGTACGGCCCCCTGCGTCGCTTCGCGAAACCGACGATTGTGCTGATTGAGAACTTGAGCAGCGCCGTCGAAGTCTGCGCGCTCGTCCGCCAAACGCTCACGTTGGAGCAACGCCTCGGCGTCACTCATCGCGGCCGGTTGCGCAATCCTACCTGGCGAACGTGCTAACGCCCCCAGGGCCAGCACCAGCGCTCCCATCGCAATGATCAGAGCACTCAGCGCTCCACAAGTCCGAACATTCGCCGCTCGCCCATCACCTGAAGCACCGTTCGACAGTTCGGACACAGCAGTACCTCCTTCTGCGAGGAACCGAGATCAACACGTCATCGGGATCATTTCCGGCATCCTTCAGGCAACGCCGTTAAGGATTTTGCGTAGCCGCATTCGCCAGAATGCGGGCGTTTTCGACGTTCACCCCGCGTTCTGGCGAACGCGGCTACATCGCCACTCAATAGCCAGCCGCGCAGCCATCCTTGCGCGGATCGGTGCCGCCGTGCAGCACGCCGTTTTTGTGGTCGATCAGAATCGCTTGATAGCCACCGAACGCTCCGCCGGGACCACTGAGTTGATGACCGCGCTCTGTCAGCACGCGCAATGTCTCCGCCGGAATGCCGTACTCGTGGCCGACGCTGCCGCCATTCGCGGCCATCGGACGACCAGTCGGCGTCGCGCTGCCAGTGTGTTGCACGCGAGGATGCTCGCCTGCCTGTTGCACGTTCATGCCGAAGTCGAGCATGTTGACCAAGACCTGCACATGCCCCTGCGGTTGAAAGTCGCCACCCATCACACCGAACACCAAGTGAGGCTTGCCGTCCTTTGTGACGAACGCCGGGATGATCGTGTGGAACGGTCGCTTGTGAGGCTCCAGCCGATTCGGATGCGTCGCATCGAGAGCGAACAAGCAGCCGCGATTCTGTAACGCGAAGCCGACGTTGCCCGGCACGATCTGTGAACCGAAGCCGAAATAGTTGCTCTGAATGAACGAGCAACAGTTGCGGTCCTTATCGACGACCGTCAGATAGATCGTGTCGCCGTGAGCCAACTTCGCGTCGACATCACCCGGCGCGACCTGCTTGGCCGCGCGGGTCATGTCGATCCGAGCGTGCTGCTTCGCAGCGTACTCTTTGGAGATCAATTCCTTCGTCGGCGGCACGCCGAAGGCCGGATCGAAATAGAACCGTGAGCGATCCGCGAACGCGAGCTTCTTCGACTCGATCAGCAAGTGCAGATAGTCCGGATGAAACGGGCCAAGCGATTTGATGTCCTGCCGCTCCAGCACATTGAGCATCTGCAACGCCGCGATCCCCTGTCCGTTCGGAGGCAGTTCCCACACGTCGTAGCCGCGATAGTTCGTGCTGACTGGCTGCACCCACTCGGATGTGTGATCGTTGAAATCCGGCTTTGAAAAATAGCCGCCGTTCGCCTCGCTGAACTTCACGATCTCGTCGGCAATCGCTCCTTCATAGAACGCATCTCGCCCGCCGGTCGCGATGGCGCGATACGCCGCCGCGAGGTTGGGGTTCTTGAACATCTCTCCAACGCGCGGAGCCTTTCCATTCGGCAAGTACGTCTTCGCCGAGTCGGGCCACTTCGCCAAGCTGCTGGCGGAACCCGACCAATAGCCGGCGATGATCTCGCTGACCGGGAAGCCTTCTTCGGCAGTTTGGATGCTCGACGCCAGCAGCTTGTCATAAGACATCGTGCCGAACTTCGACCGCAGCATCTCCCAGCCATCCACGCAGCCCGGCACCGACCACGACAGCGGACCGGTCTCTGGCATCTCATCGAGTTTTTTCTGCGCGAACACTTCGCGATTGAGTTTGTAGGGACTCCGCCCACAGGCATTCAGACCGTACAGCTTCTTGGTCTTCGCGTCCCAATAGATCACGAACAAATCGCCGCCGATTCCGCAGCTCATCGGTTCGACGAACCCGATCATCGCGTTCGCCGCGATCGCTGCATCGGCCGCGTTGCCTCCGGCTTTGAGGATGTCCAATCCGGCCTGAGCGGCGAGCGGATGACTGGTCGCGACGATACCGTTCTTCGCGATCACCACCGACCGCCCTGGATGCGGTAGCACTTTGGGGGGCGCGGCCTCGGCCGTTGGACACTCGAAATCGAACGCGGCGAAATATCCCAGCGACATGGCGGTCACTCCCAGCCACAAAATTTGGAACGAGCTTCTGAGTCGTCGCACGATCGGTTCCTTCTCAGAGAAGCGGATTTGTTTGGCGAAACGGCCGGGTAGTCTCAACAACCCGGCTCTGGCCAGCAAGCGGCGACGGCGGTGACGTCCTCTTGTCTTTATTTTTCGCCCTTCATTTTCTGCCAGCCGCCCGTTCGCTTTCGAAAGAGCTGGCGAAAAATGAAGGGCGGAAAATGAGACTGATTGCTCAATACACAAAGAGTGGTCACTGTGATGCGATTGAATTCCATCTTCATTGGCGGGTCTTTCAACGCAGCCTTGCGTGGCTGTTGGTGTGCTCCTTTAATCCCGCCCCCGAATCGGACCCGTTTGATCAGGATTACGAACCATGACGGAACGCATCTTCAATTTTTCCGCCGGCCCCGCCGTGCTGCCGGTCTCAGTGCTGGAAGAGGCTCGCGAGAATTTGCTGTCGCTGGGAAACACCGGCATCGGCATTTGCGAGCACTCGCATCGCGGCAAGGCGTTCGTGGCCGTCTATGAAGAGTGCGAAGCTCTGTGCCGCGAAGTCGGTGGCATCTCGGCCGACTACAAAGTGCTGTTCCTGCAAGGGGGAGCTTCGACGCAGTTCAGCATGATTCCGATGAATTTTCTCTCCGCCGATGCGACCGCCGACTACCTCATCACCGGTGCCTGGGCGCAGAAAGCTCAGGACGAGGCGGTGCGGTTGGGCAAGACGCACGTCGCGTGCAGCAGCCAGGATCGCAATCACTGCTACATCCCCAAGACCGTCTCATGCAGCGGCGGTGCGGCGTATGTCCATTACACGTCAAACAACACGATCTTCGGCACGCAGTGGCAGCGCTTCCCGGAAGTGCCGGCTGGTGCGACGGTCATCTGCGACGCCAGCAGCGACATCTATTGCCGGCCGATTGATGTCTCGAAGTACGGGCTGATCTATGCCGGAGCCCAAAAGAATCTCGGCCCGTCGGGCGTGACGCTGGTCATCATCCGCAACGACTTGATCGAGCGCGGCAACAAAAACCTGCCGTCGATGTTGCAGTACCGGACGCACGCCAAGAACGACTCGATGTACAACACGCCGCCGACGTTTGGCATCTATCTAATGGGGTTGGTCTTCAAGTGGATTAAAGCCAACGGCGGACTCGCGGGCGCGGAGCAACGCAATCGCGCCAAGGCCGAGCGGCTGTATGCGTATCTCGATCAAAGCCGGCTCTTCAAACCGACGGCTGACCAAGACAGCCGCTCGCTGATGAACGTGACGTTCGTGACCGGCAACGGAGAACTCGACGGCCAGTTCGTGAAGGCCGCGACCGCCGCCGGTCTCGACGGACTCAAAGGTCATCGCGACGTCGGCGGTATGCGAGCCAGCATTTACAACGCCTTCCCGATCGAAGGGGTCGATGCGCTGATTGCACTGATGAAAGAGTTCGAGGCGAAGAACGGGTGATCTCGCACTCCCCAAAATGACATTCGGAGCGAGGTCTGGGCATCGGCCGTCAGCCAGTGGGACGCTGTGTGTGCAACCGCGGAGTTGATAGCCTGTCCGACAGGTTTCGCAAAAGCTGATTGGCTCCCTTTGGAAATCTGTCAAGAAGCTGAGCGGTCGCACTTTCGGGGTTCGGTGCCACCCAATGTCCACGTCGGGAATCAATCTGGTTGGAAGACGGCTGTCTGGCAGTCTCACGGTCGTGTTTTCTGTCTGGTTGATGCTCGCCGCCGATGGTCATTCGGCGGCTGGAGCAGATCGGTTTCTGGATCAAGAAACCAAGGCGCGAGAGCAAGCGGTTCAAGCCGATCGCGATGGACGACTTGATGATGCCATCGGGGCGCTGAAGAAGGCGATTGACCTGCGGTTGCAGGGCGCACGCCTCGAAATCGCCGACGATAAGCGATGGCTTCGGGAATTGAATGACGAGAAAACGCTGCGTGCTCGAGCACATGAGTTGGATGCTCGCGGCCAAGTTGATGCGGCTGCGGCAGCGGTGGAAGAGTTGATCACTCTCCGAAACCGCCGGCTCGGGGGAAAAGGAGTTCCTGAGTCGGCCGCGGATCGCCGCTGGCTGACGGACCTCAAGAACCGACAGGTCACGCTCATATCGGCCGGCTTTGACGTTCTCCGCGAATACCAGGACCGCTGGTTCGATCGTCGGCTCGAATTTCATGACGGCGGCGAACTCGCCGATGCGATCGCGAAGAAAGAAGCCGAACTGAAGGAACTCACGGAGCGAGTCGGCAAGGATCATCCAGACTCCGTGCGATTGAAGAGTTCGATAGACGAAGCACGTCAGGCTCGTGCGAAGAAGATCGAAGAGTTGACGAAGCTTGCGCAGGCGCAAATGGACGCCTATCGGTCCGGCGACCTTGCGGATGCGACCGTGCAAGCGAGGTTCGGACTGAAGCTTCGTCGCGAGGTGTATGGTGACGCGGACCTCACCGTCGGGGTCTGTGCCGCTGAGGCTGCCAGAATTGAGATCAATCGTGGCGAGTTATTCGCGACGAGCACCACGCTGCTCGACGAAGCGGCCACTGTCTTTCGAACGCAATATGGAGATCGCCACTGGCGTGTCCGGGACATCGAGATTCAGAAACGGGAGAAGAATGAGCTTGGTGCCTCGTTCGAGAAGATGCAGAAACAGTCTCCTCTGATTCGTGCCCACATTGAGTTCTGCCAGGTACTGATCGAGAAGGGCCGGTTCTTCGACGCCATTGACGTTGCGAACAAGGACCAGACGTTCCTCGACTCTTACGCCGCCGGGCGACCGCTCACGCTGACCGCACGCACGCTGCTCAATCAAGCGGCGATTCTTCGCGCGATGGGACTGCATGCCAGATCCGTCCCGATTCAAGCCAGAGCGATCGCGATGATTCGCGAACTCTTCGGCGATGAGCATCCGGAGATGGTTTCCGCCTTGGTCAATCAGACCGGGGCCTACCGAGAGCTGGGAGATTTGGGACAGGCACTGTTGACCGCACGCCGTGCGGGGGAGTTCTGTGGACCGGTCTGGGGAAAAGAGCACATCGAGTCCGCGGCGTGTCTGAGGAACCTCGCGGAAGTGCTCACGGAACTCGAACAGCCGTCGGAGGCGCGGCCAATCGTGGTGGCGGCACTCAAGATCGCCGAGGCCGATTTCAAACGCTACGGAGACGACTGGACCAAGAGCTTTCGCTTGCTCGCCGAGATCGAGTTTCGACTGGGGCACTGGGAAAATGCCCGCAACTACTTTGCTCACGCGCTGAAAAACCAAGCGACAAGTCCTGGGAGGTCGCACCCGGCCTATATCGTCACATTAGGCCGCCTCGCCAGCGCGGAACACATCCTGAAACAGTACGACAAGTCTGAGGCATTGTTTCGCGAGGCAGTCGAACTTTCAGAGAAGGTCCGTGGAAAGAATCATCCGACGCACGCCGAACTGCTCGCCAACTTTGCCCGCGTGTATCAAGATCGGGGCGACTTCCAACAAGCGGAGTCGCTGCTGGAAACCGCGCTGAAGATCAGCCGCAAGCATCTGGACTCGACGTTTGCCGTGCTGTCGGAACGGCAACAATTGACGATGACCAAAGCCGCGTCAGCGATGTTGTCCGACTACATCGCCGTGGCCCATCGCAATCAGCGTTCGGCGACCGACGTTTACTCGCTGGCTTTGGGCTGGAAAGGTGCGGTGATCGCGCGACAGCAACAGGCTCGGGCGACGACCAGCGATCCGAAATCGCTGGCCTTGCGGAAGCAATTGGATGACCTGTCGCGCCGACTCGCCGCTCTGGTGCTATCAGTTCCCGACCCCGCGCAAAAAATCGGTCGCGACAAGTTGATTGAGGATCTCTCAGCACAAAAGGATCGTCTCGAAGGGGACTTGACGGCGTTGGGTGGCTCGTCCACGAAACACCGAGTGGTCACTTTGAAGGAGGTTCAAGCAGCCGTGCCGTCCGGTGCCGTGCTGGTGGATGTTTACGAATATCGCGACGTCGTCGCCGATCCAAATTCGACAGACCGCGGCTACCTGCTCCGATTGACCGCCTTCATCGTTCAAGCCGACCAGGAAATCCTCCAAGTCGATCTCGGCCCCACGGCGTTCATTCAGGAGGCTGCGGACAAATGGCGACAGGCGGTGATGCGGGGCGGTGGAGGCGTATCGCGCGGACTGACGCTGCTGCCGCAGAAGAAAACTTCGGACCCCGAACCGCAAGTCGAACTGCGACGTCTGCTGTGGCGGCCGATCGAGGAACGGCTCGATCCGAAAGCCATCGTGTTGCTGTCGCCGGACAGTGTCGTGTCCAACATTCCGTTCGCCGCGCTCCCCGGAACCGAGTCCGGAAGGTATCTGATCGAGGAACGTGGCATCGTGCTCATTCCCAGTCCGATTCTGCTGCCGAGTCTGCTCGGAAACGACAAACCGCACGTTGATGACCAGTCCGTGTTGCTGATCGGCGACGTGGATTTTGGAGGGCCTCCCGGAACGACTCTGATCGCCGATCGAAGCGTCGAACCGGTGGTGCGATCGGCACCGCGCAGCGCGGGACTAAGCTTCCAACCATTGCCTGGCACCGCGCGAGAAACGACGCGCATCTTTGAGTTGCACGCCCAGCATTTTCAGAATGTCCCGCGTCGTCGGCTGACAGGAGCCGATGCGACTGAGCGCGATTTCCGCGCATCGGCAACCACTTCGCGCATCCTGCATATTGCGACGCACGGTTTCTTTGGCGCGCTGGCCAGTCCAACGGGACCGGCCGCGAACGCTCCGGCCGCTGGAGCCGGACCAGCGATCAATCTGCATCCGGGTTTGTCCTCCGGCATCGCGTTGACCGGTGCCAATCGCGGCAGCAGCGCCGCCGAGGGCGACGAGGTCACTGACGATGGCATTCTCACAGCGCTCGAAGCCGCAGCGCTCGACCTGTCGGGGACCGACATGGTGGTGCTCTCCGCCTGTGAGACAGGCTTGGGGACATCGGCCGGAGGCGAAGGTCTGCTGAGCTTGCAGCGGGCGTTTCAAGTGGCGGGGGTCAAATCGACTGTCACCAGTTTGTGGAAAGTCGATGACGCGGCGACTCAGTCGCTCATGGTCGAGTTTTATAGGAACCTGTGGGAGAAGCGGCTCGGAAAGCTCGAAGCACTGCGGCAGGCGCAACTCGCCATGATCGAGCACTATGATCCGAAGAAGCAGACGCTGCGCGATCGAGGCTTGAAGCTGCTCAATCAACCTGCGGGACCGGAAGCCGACAAGCGTCTCTCTCCCTATTTTTGGGCAGCGTTCACATTAGGCGGTGATTGGCGATAGGAACGAGGCCGCAATAACTTTTCTTTTCGATCAGCCGCAGGGCGCTAGCCCCGGTTTGTGTCATCCGAACCGGGGCTAGCGCCCTGCGGCTCATAATTCGTTTGCGTAGGACCGGCCGGCCATCAAGAGGGAACACAGCGATGCGAAACAAATTCATCACGGTGATTGCCGGAGCGTTCGTTCTGTTGATCCTTGGTTGTGGGGCGGACCAGTCGCGATTCGATCGACCCGATTCGACGACGACCAAATCCGATTCTGGACCTCCACTGCTGCTGGCCGATTCGGAGGAACCGGAACCGGCCGACGAATTGGGCTTGGACGTTCCCGCTCCCGGTGCGAACAAACGGCTGCATGCGCTGCTGGTGGGATGCACGACCTACGATCGACTCGAAGCCTCGGCAAATCTTCGCGGACCGATCAACGACGTGCAGATGATGCGCACCATGCTCATTCATCGCTTTCAATGTCCGAGCGATCAAGTCACCGCACTGACCGAAGGCCGCGGAGAATCGAAGCGACCGACCAAAGCCAACATCATGCAAGCCTTCAAACAGTTGACGGAATCCGTGAAGGACGGAGACCAAGTGGTCGTCCTCCTGTCCGGTCACGGGAGCCAGCAGCCAAACGATGATCCCGACGACCCGAACGATCCCGAACCCGATGGACTCGACGAGATCTTCTGCCCGGCCGATATCGGTGGAATCGAACGGGATGGTGATACGGTGCGAATTGCCAACGCGCTCAGCGACGATGAGATTCGTTTGCAGATCGGCGAACTGGGGCGGAAGGGCGCGTTCGTCTGGATCATCATTGATTCGTGCCATTCCGGTTCCGCGGCGCGAGGCACGGAGGTCTATCGTCAATTGGCTCCTGAGCGGTTGCTGCCTGATGCGGTGCTGCAACAAGCACGTCAGCGAGCGCGCAGTCGGACTCGCGGTGTGGACGCACGCGACGCCAGTCCCGACAAGCCGCAAGGCAGCGGAAAGTATGTGGCGATTTACGCGGCTCAATCGCACGAACCGACCGTGGAAATGCCTCTGCCTTCGGACGAAGTCAATGCGCGATGGCGGGGCCTGCTGACCTTCACGCTCGCCAAAGTTCTCGCCCAATCAACACGTGATTTGACCTATCGAGAGTTGGTGCAGCGGATTCATGCCGAGTACCTGCATGATCTGGGCCGGCTCGGTCCGACCCCCTTGGTAGAAGGGACCGGCCTCGATCAACTCGTGCTCGGAGATGCCGAGGCTCCTCGGCGATCACAGTTGATTGTCAGCCATCGCAATGGACCAGACTGGGTGTTGAACGGAGGCCGGCTACACGGACTCACGAAAGGAACCATCGTCGCCGTCTATCCCGCACCCGGCAAAGGCGAAAAAGACAAGGTGTTGGGGCATCTCGAAATTCGTGCCGCTCAAATGGTCGAATCGTTTGCGAGGCCGGTGGCCTTTGAGGAACTGCCCGCTTCCGAAACGTTACCCGTCGGTGGCCGGTGCCGACCCGCGCAGGTGAATTACGGCGAACTCGCACTGCGAGTCGCCGTGCAGGCTGACGACGATTCCTCTCCGACGGTTGAAGATGTTGTGAAGTGGGTGAATCGCTGGCGCACCGAGTTGCACATCGCGGTGGAATACGAAGAGCAGCCCGAACGAGCCGACTGGCTCATTCGTTCGTCAAAGGGAGTCAGTCTGATTCCGGCTGCTGGTTGGACGACAAAACCCAAAGAGGGCGAAGGCGCATCGGATCTCGGTTCTGGACCTGACGGCGAAGCAGCGCAGGCCTGGTTGGAAGACCGACTCAAACGGATTGCTCGCGTGCATCGGTTGCTCAAAGTCGGCGGCGTGTGTCAGAAAGAAGCTCAACGTGGCTGGTTGGATGATCTGCTCGGTGAGAAGCGTTGCGACATCAAGAGCAACTTGGAACGGATCGACGAGGACTCTCAAAAAGCCAGCCCCATTGAGTGGTCGAAGCAAGGGATCACGCTCGCGAACGGCGACATCGTGGCGCTCCAGGTCAAGAACACGGGCAAGGAACGGATCGACTTCTCCGTCCTGTTTGTCGACAGTCGCTTCGGGATCACACCGTTATTCCCGCAGCCGGGCACCGTGGCGGATAACCGGCTCAATCCCGGCACCTCATTGAAGGTCGGCCCCATGCGCGTTCAGGACGACTCATTGGGAGTGGAACACATCGTGGTGGTCGCCACATTGGCCAAGGGGCAGCCCGTCGATTTCAGTTGGCTGGCCCAAGATTCCATCGAGCAGGCGAAAACGGCCACACGCGGAGCCGCCGGTTTCCAGCATCCCATTGGGAAGTTGATGCAGGACGTGTTGTTCTCCAGCGGGAAGGTGCGCGGCATGAAAATGGTTGAGACGGACGAAGTCCGTTTCCAGGTGCTCTCGTGGCAAACGGTCAAAGAGGGTGTTCCACCACCAGATTCCCGTTAGCCCGTCATGCGGCCGGTGGAGCATAGACTCGCGGCAATGTTTGGCGACGGAGCCAGGAATCGTCCGCGTTAGGATCGCCGCCACCTTGCGGTTGGCATCTCATGACGCGCATCACACAAACTCTTCGCGGTTGGTTTCCGCTGGCAGTTCTGCCGGCAGGAACATGCGTGTTGTGGCCGGAGTCGTGGCCGCGATGGATGTTGATGTGGTCGCTGGCGGGAACCATCTACGCTGGCTGCAAATGGCTGACTTGGCGAAGAACTCCGATGCCGGCCGCGTCGGCCGCGAGGCACACGGCGTATCTGCTGCTTTGGCCGGGCATGGACGCGGCGGCATTTCTGGCAACCGATCGAGCCGTATCGATCAATCGACCAACGCGGACAGATTGTGGGATGGCGCTCTTAAACATCGTCGTGGGATTCCTCCTGTTGCGGGATGTGTTCGAGTTGACCAAGAACTGCTCGCCGTTGCTCCTCGGTTGGAACGGCATGGTGGGAGTCATGCTGATCCTGCACTTCGGGTTGTTCCAACTGCTGAGCTGTTTCTGGCGAGCCAACGGGATCGACGCCAAGCCGCTGATGAATGAACCGGCGCGGTCCACCAATTTGGCAGACCTGTGGGGGAATCGTTGGAACATCGCCTTTCGCGATTTGATGCACCGCTTCTTGTTCAAGCCGTTCGTCCCACGCTGTGGCGCACGTGGAGCGGTGTGGTTGGGCTTCGCGATCAGCGGTGTGATTCACGACGTCGTGATGTCGGTGCCGCCCAATGCAGGCTATGGCCAGCCGACACTCTACTTTTTGATTCAAGCCGCCGGCCTGATGGCCGAGCGATCGTCGCTCGGTCGCACGTTGGGATTGGGGCGCGGCTGGCGCGGTTGGCTGTTCGCGATGCTCGTGTTGATTGGCCCATCGCCGTTGCTACTGCATCGGCCATTTGTGGAGCAGATCGTCGTTCCGTTCGTTCTGGCTGTGAGGAGTCTGTGATGCCGCCTTTATCGACTCTGATTTGGTTCGCCGGTTTGGCGCAACTGTCCGTACTGGTCGCATCGGCGTTGGTGCCGATCCGATTGAACTGGCGTGAAGAACTCGGCGTTCTGAAGCGTCTGCATCGGCAGATGTATTGGACCTACGGCGGCTACGTCGTGATGGCGATCATCGCATTCGGGACGCTCTGCCTGACCTGCTCGGAGGAACTCGCCTCCGGCAGCCGGTTGGCTCGCGTGCTGGCGGGATACATGGCCGTGTTCTGGGGCGTGCGCGTTTCGCTGCAAGCCGTTTTCGATGTGAAAGAACATCTCACAACATGGTGGCTGCGAGCCGGCTATCACACGCTGACGTTGCTGTTCACGTCGTTCACAACGCTCTTCGCATTCGTCGCGGGGCGAAGTTAGACTCGCCGCGTCACGTTCTTAGTCCGAGTGATGTGGCGCGACTCTATGAACACCGAGTTGAATTTACTCGTGGCGATGCGAGCCTTGGCGCTTGGCCTGATTGACGACGAACGATTTCGTGTCGTCTGTCGCGGGTGGTCCGAGGATCGGAGTCGGTCGGTTGAGCAGCGGTTGGTTGAAGCCTGTGGGATCGACGAGGCGACTCGGCAGCGATTGATGGACGACGTTGCGCAGCACGTGTCACTCGCGGGTGATGATCCGGTGCGGGCGTATCAGGAGGAGTTGGCTCAGGACAGTCGCGTCGCCTCGCTGGTGTGTGAGTTGGACGATGATCCCGTCGTCGCCGGCACCTTGGATGAACAGCCGCGCGACGGGCATGTGTTGATCGCCACGCTCGGTGAAGAGCCGGGTGATCCGACGGTCGGGCCGAATGCCGAGGTCGCTCAAATGCGGTACACGCTGCATCGCGTGTACGGCAAAGGGGGACTGGGGCAAGTCTGGATGGCTCAGGACCGCACGCTCAATCGCCGCGTCGCGTTGAAAGAGTTGAAGCCGGGGCGGGTCAAGCATGTGGACTCGCCGGCGACGCGGGGGATTCTGCGACGCTTTTTGCGCGAAGCTCAGATCACGGGGCAATTGCAGCATCCCAACATCGTGCCGGTGTACGACGTCGAGCGGCGTGACGGCGGGTTGCCCTTCTACACGATGAAGTTGGTCGAGGGGCAGACGTTTGCGAAAGCCATCACGGACTATCACGAGCGCCGCAAAGCCGGCCACGACGATCCGGTGGAGTTCGCTCGGTTGTTGCAGGCGTTCGTCGGTGTCTGTCAGGCGGTGGCGTATGCCAACGCGAACGGTGTCGTGCATCGAGACCTCAAGCCGCAGAACGTCGTGCTGGGCGGATTCGGCGAAGTCATCGTGCTCGATTGGGGCGAGGCGAAGTTGGTCCGGCCGACCAACTCGACCGGTGGCGTGGCGGTGACGGAGCAAGCGGTGGAAGCCTCGCCGCCAGAGAAGACTCAATTGGTCGCAGTGACTGCGGAGGCGGCGGACCTGGAGAAAACGTGCGGCCTCGTCGGGACTCCAGCGTATCTGTCGCCGGAACAGGCCGAGCAGCGGATCGACGACGTTGATCAACGGACTGACGTTTATGGGCTCGGCACAATTCTGTTTCACGTCGTGGCGGGGATCTCGCCGCACGGCAGCCGGCCGGGTGAGAAGCCGGAGTTGGACCTTCGCAAGTTGATCGACCGGATCATCACCGAGCCGACGCCGCGCCTGCGGCAGTTCGATGCTTCGGCTTCGGCGGCGTTGGATGCGGTGTGTGCCAAGGCGATGGCGAAGAGCCAAGCCGAGCGGTACGTCTCGGCCACGGAGTTGGCGAAGGACGTGCAACGCTTTCTGGCGGACGAGCCGGTGTCGGTGCTGCGCGAGCCGCTCTCGGTGCGTGTCGCGCGCTGGATGAAGCGGCATCGGACGTTGGTCGCGACGACGGCCGCGGCTCTGATCGTGGGAATCATTGGCGTGTCGGTGCTCGCGGCCATGTCGTCTCGACACGCGAAGGTGGTTGAGCAGGCGAATGAAAACCTGGGCACGGCCAACCGAAATTTGGAATCGGCCAACACGAAAGAGCGAGCGGCGAGTGAGCGAGCCACACAAAAGGCGAACGAGGCGCTGCTGGCCGCCGAGGAGGAACGCAAGGCTCGTGACAACGCCGAGCGATCGCTTGCTCAGTCTCACTACTTCCTGGCACAAGCCCGCGCGGGCGAGCGGCGAATCATTGAAGCTCACGACATTCTCGACACTGTCCCGGAGCAGCATCGGCACATCGAATGGCATTTGGCGCGTGGGCAATTTGAGGGAAGCTTCGCCACATTACACGGCCACGCCTCGGAGGTGCGGGCGGTTTGCATCAGTCCCGACGGACGGCGAATCGCCTCCGCCAGCGGAAGAGCCGCCCCGAAGAACAACACGCCGGGCCAGATCAGTGTGTGGGACGCTCACACGGGAGCCGAGTTGCTCACGATCGCGGCGCATACGCTCGGCGTGACGTGCATCAGCTTCAGTCCGGATGGCCAGAGACTCGCATCGGGCAGCCATGACAAAACGGTCCAATTGTGGGATGCGAACACCGGCGAGTTGATCCGCGTGTTTCAAGGCCACTCGGAGAGAGTCGGAAGTGTCTGTTTCGCAGTCGAGGGAACGCGGCTCGTGTCGGCGGGCGATGATGCCTTGGTCAAAACCTGGGATGTTGATTCGGGGGAAGTGATCCGCACGGTGACCGGCGACCGCGTGGTCTGTGTCAGTCCCGACGGACAAAGGCTGGCCACATCGGGACAACACACAACGATCCGGTTGTGGGACGCAAACAGCGGAGAGCAACTCTCGAAGATGAAGGAGTTGAGCACCTTCGTCACGAGCATGAGCTTCAGCGACGATGGCCGCAAACTGGTGACGACCGATGGAGCGTGGATGTCTCTGTGGAATTTGCAATCGGGCAAGGTGCAAACCGCGTATCGCAACGTCGCCCATGAAGTGACCAGCATTTGCCTCAGCCCGAATGGTCAATGGATCGCCTCGGCCAGCCGAGATCAGACGATCAAAATCTGGAACGCCAGCACTTGGCAAGAGTTCGCCTCGCTCAAGGGACACGCCAAAGCGGTCACGTCCGTCGCCTTTACACCCGATGGCCAGCGAGTGATCTCGGCCAGCGAAGACATGACCATCAAGGTCTGGGACTTGGTCGGCGACAACACCTATTTGACGCTGCCCCAGCCTGGAGGCAGTCTCAGCTTTCATCCCAACGATCAGCAATTGGCCTTCGCCGGCAGCGACAAAACAATTCGCGTGTGGAATCTCCAAACGGGCGAAGAACTGCGAACATTGCGGGGGCACACTGACGGGGTGAGCGGCGTGAGTTATCGACCGGATGGCCAACGGCTCGCCTCCGTCAGCAATGACAAAACCATTCGCCTGTGGGACGCGGAGACCGGAAGCGAATTGCGTGTTCTGACCGGCCATCAGGAGGGCATCACATGCCTCGACTTCAGCCCAGACGGCCAACGCTTGGCAACTGGCAGCGCCGACCAAACAGTCAAGCTGTGGGATGCTCGCACCGGTGATGAATTGCGAACTCTCTCCGGTCATACCAGCGTGGTCAGCGGTGTCAGTTTCAGTGGGGACGGTAAGCGGTTGGCCTCCGTCAGCGGAAAATACTCTGGCCACATCGTGAAACCGGGCGAGATCAAAGTCTGGAATCCGGAGTCCGGCGAATTGTTGCAGACGATTCCCAGTCCAGGATTGACGGGAGTCGCCCTCGGTCCCGACGGCCAACGTGTCGCGACGATCGACCTGACTCAAAACGTCAAACTTTGGGATGTCATCCGGGGCCGGGAAGACGCCGTGCTGGCTTCCGATGTCGCTCCAAAATCCTTCGTTTCGTCCCAAGGTAGTTTGGTGTGGAGTTTCCAAACTGAGCGATTAGCGGTCGCCAACGCATCGGTGCTGACGATCTGGGACGTTCGCACCCAGGCGGCCCTGTTCACGTTTGGGCAGACGTCCGTTGCCAATCCAGTATTCAACCACGACGGTTCCCGATTGGCGTTTCGTGCGAGCGGCTCGATCAAGCTGACCAGACCACCGGCCACCGACTGGCCGCAGTTGCTGCGCGGGCATCACAACACGCTGCTCGAAGTGGTCTTCAGCCCCGATAGCCGCTGTCTGGCGACGACCAGCTACGATTCCACGATCCGGCTGTGGGACGTCCAGACTGGTCGCGAATTGCACCGATTTCCCAATTCGACATTTCCGCGAGTCTTCTTCCGTCCCGACGGTCGAGTCTTGGCTGCCACCACTGGCAATGGAGTGACGTTGTTCGATGTTGCCACCGGCCGAGAACTCGGTCATGTCAATCATGAGTCGAGCAAGAACACTTTGGGCGGAGTCCTCGCCGTGGCCTTTAGTCCTGATGGGCAACAATTCGCAACAATGCTCGGCGGCAGGTCGATCACGAGTGAGATCAAAATATGGAATGCTCAATCCGCTGCTGAATTGCGTGCGATCATAGGACACCCCGAAAAGTTGACGAACGTGGCCTTCAGCGAGGATGGACAAAGTCTGTTCGCTCGCGATGAGAAAGACGCGCTCTTGTGCTGGAACGTTGAGACGGGTGCCCCGGCGGATGCGGCCGATCCTCCCGCAGAACTCAGTCACAGTACACGCGATCTTGCCGCCAACAATCGCAGCCCCGATGGCCGCTGGATCGCCATTCCCATCCAACACCATATTCGATTGATTGATCGCTCGCGGCCGTTGTCACCCGATGAGCAAGCCTTTCGCGAGGCCAAATCCCAACTCGA
>CAMDDX010000065.1 GCA_945893075.1 Planctomyces sp. SH-PL62
GGGCCGTCATCGTTGCGAGCGACTTCGGTTCCGTTGGCATCAAACAGGCGGAGGAAAGAATCCAAGCTCCCGCTGGGCCGATCGATGTCGATTTGCACGCGCCCCGCCGTGGTCAACGTGAAGCGGTACATGTCCACATCCGTGCCAACGTCAATCGCCCCGTTGCGAGTCACTGTGCCGGAGACGGCTCCCAGGTCGATCGCTTCCGAGGTCTGATCATCGGCGTCACTAGGTGTCGTGTTGGTGACCACGAGCCCATAATTGCCAGTGCTGCCGTTCGTATCGCCCAGTCCCGTGACCGCGTTGTAGTTTTGGTTGCGAAATCCGGAGACGCCCAGGAAGTACGAACCGGCGGTGGCAAACGTATGTTCGAGGAACGAGTCGACTCCGCGGACTTCTCCGGGAGCCGCCGCGTCGTCGCTGAATGCCAACTGCTGTCCCGTCGCGTTGAACAGTCGAATGTAAGAGTCCAATCGACTTCCCGTCGGACGGTCGATGTCGAACGACAACCGTTGTCCGGCCGTCACGTCCACACGATAGATATCCACGTCGATCGGCACATTGACCGAATCGTTACGCGTGACCGGCGTCGTGATCGTGCCGAGTCTGATCGCATCTCGAATCTGATCGTCCGGGTCTGCGGTCATCAACAACCGCGGCTCCAAGTTCTCTGTGTGCGACAGAGCAGCGATCGGAACTGACCGCTTTTGCCCGCGACGACTCGCCTGATGTGCCTTCAAACGTCCCAACAACATTCGTCCCAACGACATCGTAGTCATGATCGATCTCTCCCCCCGAAGAACGTGATTTTTAAGGTTGGAGAGGCAGGCAGACCCCAAACTTCACCATGGAAGAATGGTCTGGGAATCGTTGGGTCACACCACAACGTTTCGCATCACTTGCCCCCCTCCCTTTCAATGCAGAACCGCTGTCAGTCGGCGACATCGTTTTTGATAAAATTTACAAAAATGCCTGAGCGGAGGGATTTTTCCTCAAGAAAGAGTCCACATCTCCCGTGCGGCGGCGGCCACGGAAGTTCCAACTCGCATTCGAGTTGCGTGGGCAGGGCTCAATCGCGAGTGAATCGCTCGCCGATCATGCACTCTTAAAAAAAGTAGGTCGCGAAACCGCCGCTTCAATCACGATCTGCCGTGAACCGGTCAGTTCACCCGCGAACGTTCCACTCACGGCGCGGCCCAGTGCGAAAGTGGCGGAGCAACGCTGCGCCGCGATTCCATTCGATACGCGTACGGAGGGCACCTTGGCTTAATCACTCGGACCGAGCAGGACAAAGTGAGCCCATGAGTATGGGGCCTGCCAGCGCGGATCGTTACGGATCTTCAACTTGGCGGCGTGCAATGACGCAGCCGCGCCCAGTTGGTCGGTCATGGCCAAGTCAGCGGCGATGAATTCAAAGTAGCTGGCGATCAGTTCGGCCGTGGCGGCATTGGAAACGTTCCCATGACTGGCGACCACTCGATGCGCACCGGCTATCAAGAAGGCTAGGGCCAACGTCGATCCGGCTTCCAACGGACGTTCGGGACCGACGTTGGTTTGACAGACGGTTAATACGGCCAGCTCACAGTCGGCGAGCGGCAACTGCAAGAGTTCGTGGTACGACAACTGCCCATCGTTGTGTTCGCCGAGAGTTGTCTCGGTCGGTGCGGGAGTCATCATGGCTCATTCGACATCGACTCGTTCTTCCAATCCAAGTTCACGCAGGCCCGATTGCGTTTCTGCGGATTTCGAGGCGGATTGTTCGGGGTCAAATTTCGCTCTGAAGCTGACGGCGATCTTCGAGACCCTCGCGGGGGCTGTTGGCGGCGTCGGAGTTCAGACGATTGAGCCACGTCGCGGTGTCGTGGAGTTGTTTGAGCGCGGCGTCGTATTCGTATTCGTGGCCGCGGCACGCGACGTTCGTGAGCAGACTGGTACAGGCGGTTGCGTTCTCACTCCCGCCCTGACGCAAGCCGAGCAGATGCTTATGGCCTTGCTCATCCAGCCCGATACTGACAATCAGCATTTCTCACGCGAAATCCAGGCCATCCAGAAACAACGCCATCAGTCGCAGGTCATCCAGCGGCCGAGCTCGCAACTTCTTCAACTCATCGGCCGAGGCTCTCACGAAGCCGCGACTTACGCTCGACTTCTTCACACCGACCGCGTTGCAAGCCAGGTCGAGCACAACTTCGTCATCGCGGCACGACGCGCCCCACACCATCTTGGCCAGAGCACTGCGCGGCATCGCGTCAGAACGTTGCAACCGCTCGTAAGTTTCCAGCAGCACCTCGCCGCGATCATCCCGGTAGCGTGCTCGCGGCTTTTAGAAGAACCCACCACCGCCGGCACCACCACCGCCGCCGCCGCCGCCACCAAGTCCACCACCGCCGCCACCAAATCCGCCGCCGCCACCTCCACCGCCGTTGTTCTGGCCGCCGCCGCGGATGCCGATCCAGCGATACCAATCAGGTTCGGCTTCCAGGCCGTTGAGATGCTTGTTGTACGGCGTCGCCACGATGCAGCGCTGCGACGCATCGGCGTTTCCGAAGTCCGTCAGAATCTGCGCGATGAGATTGCGGCGCAGTTGATCGAGCTCCGGATCTGAGTTGTGCTCTGACCGTTCGACCAAAATTGGGAATGGGACGCTCCGCATCCGCGCGGCGATTTCCATCACATGGTCTTTGCCCGCGCAATTGAGTTCGCCGGTGTTGCGCACGAACTCGTAGCGGTGCATGATGAAGTCGGAAGCTTCGGCGTTCATTTCCATCTGGTGGTAATGAGCGCGGACGGTGCTGCCCAACGGATAGGTGTTGGGAATCGCGAACGAGCGTTTCGAGCCGAAGGTCGGCAAGTAGCAGCCAGCCACGGCTGAGCTGAGTAGCAGGCAGGTCGCCAGCTTGGGCAGGCGGTCGCGAATGGACATGTCCCCTCCTCCGTGAATCACTCACAACACCCTCGCTCCGGAGGGCGCATTGTCTCTCTGGTTATCGGCTGTTTGGAATAAGTCGATTAGTAACGGCTTCGCAGAGCTTGGTAACCCGCCGGTTGGACTGGTCCGTTCATTGGTTGCGGCGAGTTGTACCCCGCCGGCTGGACGTTGCTCGGTGCAGGCTTGCCGCTGAATCGTTTGAGCGGATTCCAACTCGGTTTCTGCGGATTCGCGATGGCCTCGGCGGACGAACTGCTCAGCAGAGGATTGTTGCTGCGTGGCGAGTATCGCACTGACGGATCAGGCATTGGACCCGGCATGTTGGCCGGAGCGGATGGCATCATCATTGGCTGACTGTAGCCGCCGTTGGGCATCTGCCCGCCTTGAGTCGGACCGCCGGGGAAGCCGAATCCACCGGGCTGCAGACTGCCGCCGATGATGCCGTTGGGCGGCCCCGGTGGAATCATGCCGAGTGCCGGGTTGTACGGCCGATAGCCAACTTCGGTTCCCATGCCCGGTCCCCAGCCATACGGAGCGAGTTGATAGATCCCTTGATCGGGAGCACCTTCGGTCATGGCGTAGTGGTACAGCTCGTAGTCATTCGGAGGCGTGACATAGAAGCCGGGCGGTGGCGGGACTTCGTCTTGATCCATCGGCCGGACGATTTCCGGAGTGACCAGGAAGAGCAGTTCGGTCTCATCCTGATTGGCCAATTTGTTATTGAAGAGCCGCGCGCCGATGTACGGCAATTCGCCCAGTAACGGGATGCGATTGATCGCGGCCGAACTTTGCGATGAGAACAATCCCGCCAGCGCGATCGTTTGACCTTCGCGGAGTTGCACGGTGGTGGTGGCTCGTCGGGTGTCGAGTCCGGGCACTCCGCCCGACCCATTGACGGCGTTGATCGCGCTGAATTCGGGGACGATCCGCATGCGGATCAAATCCTTGTCGATGATCGTGGGCGTGACGACCAGAGACGTTCCGAAACTACGGAAGGTCGTCGTCGTTCCTCCGCCAAGACCGGTAATCGTTGGGACGGGGAACTCACCACCGGATTGAAAGCCGGCCGTGGTGCCGTTCATCACCGTGATGCTCGGCTCGGCGGTGATCTTGGCTGTGCTATTCGTCGCCAGCCAATCGAGGATCACCTGAATTTGCCCGTTCTCGAAGACGCCGCTCAGCGTCGTCGGTGTCCCGGGAGTGAGCGTATCCACGGTAAAACTTTTCGCTGCGTTACCGGCAGTGGCGATGAGTTGGTTCAAGTTAATCCCCAAGCGACGCAACTGCGCACGATCCAACTGCGCGATCCGCACGTGAACCATCACCATTTGTTCGCCGGGGACTTCCAGCATGTTGATGACGGAGTTGTTGTTGTTGTTGTTACCAAAACCACCGCCGCCGTTAAGACCGTCGAAACCGCCGAAGCCGCCGCCGCCGAAGCCGCCACCCCCCCCCCGCCGCCGAAGCCGCCGCCAAACCCTCCACCGCCAAAGCCGTTGCCAAAACCATTGGCCCCGCCGTTGCGAGCCTGCCATTCGGCGCGAACCACGTTCATGATCTGCGCGGCCTCTTCCTGGTCACGAGCTTGTCCCTTCACGATCACTCGAAAGCTCAGCGGCACGAGATAGACTTGGCTGTTCGGAAACAGCACTTGCAGTTGCCGCTCCAGCTTGCCGTAGTCTTCACGTTGTTGGTTTTCCCAATTCGGATCGCGAATGACTTCGACGCGGTAGATCACCGGGTCCGTGGTCTGCTCGCCTTCGAACCACAAGGTGAGATGCGTGGCTCCCATTTGCTGCCCGATGATGGAAATCTCGGTCGGGCTATACTGCAAAACATCGATCACCGACGTATCGGCGACCGCCCAGCGCGTGATGCGACTGCGCGTGATCACCAGTTGGCTGCGGTGGTGAATCACTTCCATCTCTTCTTCCGCCTGCGGCATCTTGACGATCAACGGATGCAACGGCCGATGCTTGTCCTTCTTTCGTCCTTGGCTGTAGGCCGCTGGTTCAACCGGAAGCGAGTAATTCGGTGCATACGCGGCCGGCGAATAATTGGACCGCATGGCTGGTCCCGCCGGCGGATAGTTCGGCGGGGCTGTTGTCTGCTGATAGCCCTGCGCCCAACTGCTCGACGCAGATGTCAGCGACATCCACACGCACAGCGCGCCCAACAACAAGCCCCGATGAACCCGGACTTGCTGTCGGTGACTACGGATGTCTGCGGAAGATCGAAACATTCGACGCTCTCCTCGCGCGGCTTTCGCCACCACTTCGGAAAAACACAACGCGAACCGCCTGCTCTCGTGAGGCGGCGCGGGCTCAAAATGCGCCCACGACGCGCCGCGAGAACGGAGCTTGGAATCTGTATCGGTTGGGTAGACTCTTTGGATTGAATCGACTTGAAGGATATTTCGAGACTAAGGGTTTTCCTGAATTTGAAATTCCGGGTATTCACCGCAGCGGATCGCCAAAGCGGCGGATTTCGCCGAAAGCCAAGCTCTGAAAACGAAATCAGCCTCGATCCGAAGATCGAGGCTGGCGAGTTGATCGCAAGTTTTCGCGCGGCAAGCTCAGTTCTACCACACATAGTCGGTGCTGCGTTGGAAGCTCGGCTGGCCGGGGAAGTACCACGGGCGGCGATAGCTGTAATAGGGGAAGTGATACTGACCCGCCTCGGCCCCAGAGCGATACAAGCCGGGACCAAATGCCTGGTCGTAAATCGCCGCGTTCGCCGGGCTGAGACCAACCTGACCGCCTCCGCCACATGCGTAGCACCCCTGACCGGCCTGCATGGGCATCGACATGATCATCGGAGCCGACATCTGCATCACGGGCTGAGCCATCATCGGTGCCGACATCATCATGGGAGTCTGTGTGTAGACGGCGGTGGATCGCAATGCCGAGGGTGCCGCAGAGGGATCGCTGCTGATCGTGTTGGCCGGGTCCACTGCCCGCTCGTGAATGACCCTTTCATTCGTGATGTTGGCGTCTGCCGGGAGCGGAACCGGTCGCGAGTTTACGCCGTCGTAATCCGAGGAGTTCTGGGCGATTCGCCGCCCAGCCTGAGCAGGTTCTTGGGGCTTGGCCGCTTTGCCACGCACTCCCGCAAGGGCAGTTGAGCTTACGAGTGCAGCCAACGTTAAACACAACAGGGTTCGCAGAGAAAAGACTCGCATGAGGCACCTTTCGGGTTGGATGTTGCTGCCCAACCGTCCGCGAGTGCCGTGGGAAAACCGCGAGCTTCCGGCTCACATCCCTCAGCCAAACGACAGACGAAATCAGCGCAGCCAGAACAACAGCCGAACCGCAAGGCAGAGGGGAATCGCCATCGGCGGCAAACGGCGGCACGTTAGTCGCCGCTTAGGTCACTGTCCGCCGAGAATCCAATCGCTTCCGGCAAGACTCGCCAGAATCCGTGACCTCGGTCCGAGATTGACGACCGTGCGTGTCGCGCGAATTTTCAGGAATGGCGGAGAAACACCGATTCTCCGGCCGATCAAGGAAGATGAAGAGCCGCGCTGTGCGCGGAAGAAAGTAGACGGGTCACTCCGTGACCCGAAGTTTCCGGTCACGGAGTGACCGGTCTACTTTCGCGGACACGACGAGCCAGGGAGGCGAACATGTCGAGCAGCCTATGGGCGATGACGGTCATCATGGCATTGGGACAGAATCCCTATGCGGGCTGTCAGACTTGCAACAACGGAGGGTTCGTCGGTGGCGGCGGTTATTACGGTGGTGGTGCGTATGGCGGCGGCGGAGCGACCGGCGGCGGACTCTATTCGACCGGCATGGGCCTCAACGGCTACAGCGGATCCAATCACGACACGCTGCTGCCCTACGACTCACAAGAGGCTTGGATGCACGGCTACTTCCAAGAGATGGGTGCCTACGCCGGCACTCAATACTTCCGGCCGTACAACTACAAGCACGTCTTCTCGCAAGCCGATCTCTCGTACCGCTGGGGCCATCCGCAAGGGATGCCGTATTCCCAGCAGTGGTGGCACCGCTATCAATCGCGAGCCGCGCTCAACCCGGACGCCGCGAAAATGCAGATGTCGCAAGCGCAATCCAACTACGAAATGGAGATGGCTCGCCAGCGTGCGTGGCGCGATTATCAAATCGAGCAAGCCCGATCGGCTCCGCCAGCAAACTACAACTACAACTACGCGGCACGGAATGCTCCGATGAATTCGGCACCGATCTACATCGACCCTGCGACGCATGCGGCCCTCGAACAGCAACCCGGTGCGCGGACCTACGTCATCCCGGCCACTCCGATGCAGAGTTTCCCGCGATCCAACGAAGCTCCGATGATTCAGGAGTTCAATCCGCAATTCGCGCCCAGCGGACCGAATCTCCGCTGAGCCAAAGGAAACTGCGGGCTGAGTTCCAGTCCGCGACGCTGACGCTTTTCAAAACACCTCAGCCACCCGCTGAGGTGTTTTCGTTTCGTTTCGTAGACCGGACGCCCACGTCCGGTCATCCGTCCTAATTCAGCGAAGCCAAAAAGTAGACGAGTCACTCCGTGACTCGTCTACTTTGCTCGTCCGGACGTAGGCGTCCGGACTACCAACTGGCCAAGCGACACAAGCCGGGCAAGCTGCGGTCGGTTTGCTGGGAATGCCAACAATGTCGCGGAATCCGATTATGACACGTCGATAAAGACTGACAGTCATACCGCGCGTTCGGCGCGGCATGTTCGGCGCAGCGTCGGCGAGTCGCCGGCACTCCGAAACTTCAGAAGACCAAGGATCGGTCACCATGCAATGGACTTCCTGGCTCGCAGCGATTCGCAATTCCGTGGCTCCGTCGGTCAGCGCCCGTCGTCGTTCTCAGACGACGCGCCATGCCCCGGCTGAGACACTGGAAGACCGCTCGCTCTTGACGGTCACCGCGTTCTTCATCAGCGGACAACTGAGCGTCAGCTCGGACGCCAGCGATGACATCACCATTCGGCCGAATCCACTGAATCAGAACTTGGTGCAAGTGCTGGCGAATGGCGCGCCGGTCAGTTCACTGCCGACGATTCTGGCCAGCAACGTTTCGTCGATCGCGGTGAATGGCGGCGATGGAGCAAACACGATTGACCTCAGTCTGCTCACTTCGACCCGGCTCACTCAGAATCCAACGATCAGCGTGGATGGCAAGCACGGCGACGACGTCATCAACGGCACAATCAATCTCCGCGAGACACTGCGCGGCGGACACGGCAACGATTTAATCAGCGGCAGTTCCGGCTTCGATCTGATCGACGGCGGCGACGGCAATGACACCATCAGCGGCGGAGCGGGCAATGACTCGCTGATCGGTGGCAACGGCCACGACGACGTCGATGGCGGTGTCGGCAACGACACGGTCAACGGCGGCGACGGACTCGACACGCTCGACGGCGGAGCGGGTGCGGACTTGATCATCGCCGGCGACGGAGCCGATTTCGTCGATGGCGACACCCCCGGCTTCAGCGGAGCCGGCAACGACACCATCTTCGGCGGCCAAGGCAACGACACGCTGCGTGGCGGCGACGGCAGCGACGTCCTCAACGGCGACGGCCAACACGATTCGATCCTCGGTGGCAACGGCGATGACTCGGTCTATTCTGGCAGTGGCAATGACTTCATCGACGGTGGAGCCGGTGCCGACAAGCTGTTCGGCAACTCGGGACTCGACACTATCGACGGCGGAGCCGGCAACGATGCGATCAACGGCGGCAACGACGCCGACCTGATCAACGGCGACGACGAGTTCTTCGCGCAGACCGGCAACGACACCATCTTGGGAACCGGCGGCAACGACACCCTTCGCGGCGGCAACGGCAACGACTCGGTCGATGGCGGCATCGGCCAGGACTTGGTGGAAGGCAATGCCGGCTCTGACACCGTGCTGGGTGGCAATCAGAACGACACCGTCTCTGGCGGCGACGGCAACGACGACGTCTCAGGTGGTGCCGACAACGATGTCGTCTACGGCGACGACTCCTTCCCCGGCGGCTTCGGCAACGACACGCTCAATGGCAATGCTGGCAACGACTCGCTCTTCGGCGGTGACGGCAACGACAACGCGCTGGGTGGCGGCGGCAACGACGTGATCCTCGGCGAAGGAGACGATGACACGCTCGATGGCCAATCGGGACAAGACGTGCTCGATGGCGGCATCGGGGATGACGTGCTGGTCACCACCATCGGCGAAGGCAACGACATCTACAACGGAGGCTCGGCCGGAAACGACGCTTTGCATTTCACGGGCACCCTCGGCCCAGACACGATCACCATCGGTCAAAATACGGCTGGCAATCTGACGGTGAGCAATGGCACTTCGACCGTCGCGATTATCAGCACGGCGGCCACGGTTCAGATCGACGGCCTGGGCGGCAACGACACGATCAACATCGGCGCACTCGATAAGACGCCTGGCGATTTGCTGATCGTCAACGGCGGAGACGGCAACGACAAGATCAACGCCGCGAACCTCGCCGTCGGCACTTCCAAACTCACGGTCAACGGCGGCGAAGGGAACGACACCATCACCGGCAGCGCGGGGAACGATTTCATCAGCGGCGACGGCGGCAGCGACTCGATCAACAGCGGAGCCGGAGCCGACAGCGTCCTCGGCGGTCTGGGTAACGACGTGATCAGCGGCTCGATCGGCACTGACACGCTGCAAGGCGGCGATGGCAGCGACACGCTCACCGGCGGCGACAACGATGACTTGATCTCTGGCGACGCCGGTAACGACGTCCTCTCTGGCGACGACGGCAACGACACGCTGGCCGGTGACGATGGCGACGATGCGCTCAACGGCAACTCCGGCAACGATTCGCTGCTTGGCGGCCTGGGAGCCGACTCGCTAACCGGCGGAGTCGGCAACGACATCGGCGATGGCGGAGCCGGCAATGACAACATCAATGGACAAGACGGCAACGATCAACTCAAGGGCGGCGATGGTGACGACAACATCCTCGGCGGCGAGGGCAACGACATCATCAACGGTGGCAACGGCCACGACTCGATCACCGGCGATGGAGGCAACGACCTCATCACCGGCATGGACGGCGATGACACCGTCACCGGTGACCTGGGCAATGACACGGTGCTCGGCGGCGACGGACACGACGTGTTGTCCGGCAACGACGACAACGACATCGTGCTCGGCGAGGACGGCAACGACGTGGTCAACGGCGGCCCCGGTGCCGATACCGTCGCCGGCAACCAGGGCACCGACTCACTGCCAGGAGCCTCGGCCTCCGAGATCAACGAGAACTTCACGCTGTCCGGCACCGTGCTGGCGCAGTTGCAGTTCTAGGCTCTATCCCGCAAATCGTAGGTCAGCCTTTCCAGGCTGCCCCGTTGGTGAATCGACGCCGTTTCGCGCGTTCAGGTCAGGCTAGAAAGACCTGAACTACGATTTGCGGAACAGCCTCTGGAAAACCTTTACGGTTGAGCAAACCTCTGCGGTCTGGCGAAGTCTGCGTCCTCCCGAAACAACTGCGGAGGCTCCGTAGCCCGCAAGGTCACAACGCGGTTTTCATCCGACTGTCACGATCCTGTCGATGACATCAATTGTTCGTGGGCCTCTCGAC
The DNA here is from genome assembly GCA_945893075.1 of Planctomyces sp. SH-PL62. GTDB lineage: Bacteria > Planctomycetota > Planctomycetia > Planctomycetales > Planctomycetaceae > SXKJ01. The sequence goes on from CAMDDX010000065.1 coordinate 10,511, forward strand.
GAATTCGTAGTGCGGTGCTCTCACCAGGACTCCACACCGCTAGATCGTCAGGATGGCAGGGATGCCGGTCGTGAATCGGAACTCAACAAGATGGACCATCGCTTCACGTAGCCACGGCTGGCTGGCGCTTTGCCTGTGCGCGCCGCTGGCGTTGCTGGGTTGCACGCACACGGCCTCTTCGACCGGCCATGCCTTCACGAACAACGCCGCAGAGTCCAGCGGAACCGCCGTGACAGTGCCCGGCACCGTCGGCTGGGTGGACACCGGTCTGCAAGTTGTCGATGGCGAGCCGCTCTCGATTACCGCCAGCGGTCGCGTTGTCGTGCGGCAATCGGATCGTTTCGGCCAGAAGTTCGAGGCCACCGTCAGCCCCGAAGGAACCTTCATGGTTCACGACGGCATTCAAGACCAACAGTTCCCGCTCCCCAGTGGAAGTCACGGACCAGCTCCTTGCTTTTGCCTGATGGGACGCATCGGCGAGAACGGCAAACCGTTCTTCGTCGGCAAGTCCAAAAGTTGGCAAGCCTCGAACAGCGGCCGCTTGCAACTCGCGGTCAACGACTTCGATCCCAGCGACAGCGAGGGTGCGTTTCACGCAGAAGTAACACGGCCAAAGCTCGTGCAACCGATGAGCTACGAAGAGGTCGTCCCTGGGAACTCTGCCGACGGCAAGCCCTTGCCGAATTGCCACGCGGTTGTCTTCTACGTCGATGGCTTGCGGCCCGATGTCGTCCGCGAAATGGCCGCGATGGGACATCTGCCGAACATCAAATCGCTGTTCCTCGACAACGGCTGTTGGATGTCTAACTGCTTCACCGCTTTTCCGTCCGACACGATCACCTCCAACGGCACGATGTGGACCGGCTGTTTCTCGGACCGGCACGGACTCAAAGGACAAGTGCGGTTCTGCCGAGAACGGCTCGACTCGGAGTCGTACCTCGATCCGCTCGGCCCCAGCCGCAGCTCACGCATGTTGTCGCCGCAAGGAGTCGATCGCGCGCTGGTCGATGGCCAATCGACCGTCCGCAAATGGATCTACGGACACAAAGACGGCCACGCCTGGAAGCACTCGCTCACCAGCGACATCGCGCCGATCTATGAAATCCTGCGCAGCGAAGGCCGCGACTGGTCCACCGGTGTCTTGCCCGTAATGACCGACACGCCGCCACCTCTCTGGAGCCGCAGCCTCGCGCGAACCGTTCCGAACCTCAACTCTCAAGACGCTTGGAGGTACATCGACGACGCGAACGCCAACTACGCCGTGCGGCAACTGATCCCACGCGAGCAACCGGTGACGATCGTCTGGTTGCCGGAAACCGATTCCGTCAGCCACAAAGAATGCCGCGGCCAATTCGGCGCGACACGGCGAACGATCGCCCGAGCCGATCAACTCATCGGCCAGATGGTCGCCGAGTTCAAAGCTCAGAATCGGCTGCACTCGACCTACTTCTGTCTCGTCAGCGATCACGGACATCACGGCGGACGCACCGGACACCTCTCGCTGTTCGACGTCGCACACGAGTTGTTCTACCGGCCGCGCGAGCTCGACGCCGACGGCCGCTGGGTCGGCGGAGGACTCGGAGTCACCGTCCGGCAACACCGCGAACGTGCTCATCACGACGGCGACGGCTTGCGTCAGTTCGTCTTCATTGACGGTGATTCCGACGGAGTCGCCCGCGTCTTCTTTCCCAGAGGGCACTACCGTAGCAACAACTGGACGGGACCGAACCGCGCCGCAGACTTGCTGACCTATCGACTCGCCCGTCACTTGCCGCCGATCAATCTCCCCGAGTTCATCGCTCGCGCCGAGTTCAACAATCCCGATGGACAACAGCAGGAACGCGGACGGGACGAACCGGCTCGCTTGTTTGATGCCTCCGGGTCTTCGTCGCGTCAACGCGCGATTGATCTCGTGCTGATGAAGCTCACCGAGAACTCTATGTTGATCACGACCGCCGACCGCGGCTCCGCAGTCATCGAACGACAACCGCGAGAACGGACTGCAACCGACACGATCCGCTGGCAACTGCGGTACTCGGTCGTGACCGATGTGAAGCCGACCGCCGACAGACAGGTCGCTTACAACGTCGTTGAGCATCCCTTACGCGACCCGCTCGGACTCACGCAACTCGTCGATGCCAGTTACCTCCGCGAATGGCACAACGAACGCGAGTGGCTCGAAACGCAGACCCCCAGTCTGTATCCCGACTCAGTCGTGACCCTTTCGCGGCACATGTTGTGGCAAGAAAACATCGCTCCGCAAGAAGTCGATGCCGCTCCCGATTTCGTCATCACGGCGCGACCCGGCTGGTACTTCGGCAGCGACAGCTCCCCCGGCACGATGCACGGCTACCCGCTGGCCGACGCCATGCGAGCCTGCATGTTCGTCGCCGGCCCCAACGTCCGCCGTGGTGCCCGCATCGACTCACCTTGCCGGCTCGTAGACTTGACTCCCACTCTGCTCGACATGGTGGGCAGCGGAGTTCCGATGGATCACTTTGACGGTCAACCGATCCGCGCGATCTATCAACCCGATGTCCCACACTTGCCGACGCCGATGTTCTCACAGCACATCCAACAAAGTCCGTTTCCCATCCAGCTCGCGTCAGCCGATGACGCCAATGGCCTCTCTTCAAAGATCACGGCCCGCAGTCCCGCCGGAGACATCACGCTGACCTCCGGACAAGTCATGCGCGCCGTCTTTTGGGACTCGGTCGATCTGAAGGCGTGGCAACCGGTCAGCTACCAACCCGTCCCCGAATACCCGGACCAGCCGCTGACCATCAATCATCCCGCCAGCCAGTACGACCTCAACAACGTCATGTACAACGCGCTGCTGTTCACAGAACTGAGCGTGTTTCGCATCATGGATGACGTGATCTCGCCACTGACGCGCGGCCGCCACCCCTTCATGACCGCGACCGACCGCGTCGATCTGGCGCTGCGGCACCATCGCAGCGAGTGGGTCTCCGAAAGCGCGAACGTCGTCGACCTCACCAACGCGACAATCTGGGATTACCAGATCACCTCGCAAACCAACCTCCGCCGCATCAACGCCGCCGTCGATTACGTGCAGCGCCGCGAGCAAGACATCGAAGAAAACGTCGCCGATGTCACCGGCCAATCACCACTCCCCACGTCGAAGTTGCTGCACCGCTCCGTCGATGCCACTCAACTCGGCTTCTGGAATCTCTACGGTTTCGGCCAACGCACAATAGTGCAACTGCTCGACGAAACGCTGATCCAAGGCGTCGAGAACTCAACCGACCGGACCCTCAACGCCGCACGTCCCATGCCCGCAGAGATCCGAGCCGCTCGCAAGTAGGTCAGGCTTCTGTCAGTCGTTTAACCGCACGCCGCAGGCACGCGCGTTTCCAAACGCGCGTGCCTGCGGCGTGCGGTTAAACAACTCAGTCATGGCCGCGAGCAATTGACGTCGCGGATTCCACCTGCTGAATCGCCGCCAACAGCCCGTCCCATGTGTGCTCCGTCGCTTCAGCCGACACTGGCAAACCAACCTCTCGGCAAGCAGCCGAGGTCACCGAACTAATACTCGCGATCCGAATGCTCTGACCAAGGAGAGCTCGTGCCGGTTCCGGCACCAACCCCGCAACATTGCGAGCAATCGCCGGACTGCTAACTCCTATCCAATCGAGTTGCCCCGCGATCAACCGCTGATTGACGTCGTCCGGCCAAGCCGCCACATCCTGATGCTGATAGACAACAACCTCTTCGAGCAGAGCACCTGCCGCCGTCAATTCCGTTCGCAAGACGTCCCGCACTCGATTGGCCCGCGCCCACAACACTCGTTGTCCGGCCATCTGCGGGCACAGAGCAGCCGCCAGATGCTCAGCCCGATAAGTCTCTGGCACGACATCCGCTCGCAATTGAAACTCGCGAAGCGCCGCCGCCGTGGACGGACCGATGGTCGCCAGTCGCGCCTTGCCAAGCCGACGTGAATCGCCACCCAATTCCCAAAGTCGCCCCAACAACGCTCGCACGCCGTTCGCGCTGGTGAAAACAATCCAGTCGAACTCGCCGATCCGCCGCAATACCGCATCGACTGCGTCCCAAGTCTCTGGAGGTTCGATCTCAAGCGTCGGCATCAACACCGCCTCCGCCCCCAATTCAAAGATGCGGTCGATCTGTGCGTCCGCTTGTTCGTCCGCGCGTGTCACGCCAATCCGCCGCCCGAAAAGTGGACGCTTCTCAAACCACGCAAGTTGCTCGCGCTGCCGCACACACTCGCCAACCACGATCAACGAAGGCGGACGCAAACCCGCCGAGGCAACCTGTTCCGCGATTGCTCCCAGCGGCGCTGTCACTGTTTGTTGCGACGGCAAACTCGCGTGGCTGATAACCGCCACCGGCGTCGCCGCATTCTTGCCCGCCGCGATCAACGCATCCGCGATCTGCGACAAACGATGCCAGCCCATATAGAACACCAACGTTCCCGGAAATGCAGCGAGCACGCGGTAATCCAAACTCGGCGAGTCCTTCGCCGGATCTTCATGCCCCGTGATGAATGCCACCGCCGACGCATGATCGCGATGTGTCACCGAGAACCCGGCATACTCTCCCGCCGCAACCGCCGCCGTCACACCTGGCACAACCTCGAACGGAATTCCCGCCGCCGCCAACGCCGCCGCCTCTTCGCTGCCGCGGCCAAACACAAACGGATCGCCCCCCTTCAACCGAACCACCGTCTTCCCGGCCTGCGCCGCCGCGATCAACCGCCGATTGATTTCCTCCTGATCCAGCCGACGCTCACGCCCATCCGAGACCCGACACGTCCGCTCCGCTCGGGCCTTCGAGTGCCGCAACAAAATCGGATTCACCAAGCCGTCGTACAGCACGACATCCGCTCGGCGCAAACACTCCAATCCGCGCAGCGTCAGCAAGCCGGGATCACCCGGCCCCGCACCCACCAAATAAACCGTGCCGATCGACGCTGACACAGGAAGCCTCTTTCACATCGCGACTCGACTCGCGGCACTGAGCGTATCGGTCACTCCACCAACGAAAAAGCCCGGCGACTTTGCAGCCACCGGGCTTCAATGAATTCCGAGTCAAGTTAGCTCTTGCTCTCGACCGTCAAACGCGTCGGCTCACCAACGAACTCGATGTATGCCAAGTAGGCTCCGTCCGCCAAACGCCGTTTCGCGATCTTCGCCACGCGGGTGTATCCGCCCGGACGATCTTCAAACCGGGGAGCGATCTGCTCGATCAATAGGATCACGGCTTTCTTGCTGCGCAGAACGTCAAACAACTGGCGACGACGTTGAATGTATTTGGCCTGCTCCTTCAACCACGCCTGGCCCGCATCGGTCGCTCGCCACTTCTTGTGTTCGTCGCTCCCACGTTCGTGCGGGCTCTTAATCTTGTTCGCGATGTCGAGACACTTCTTCGCCTTCACGGCAGTCGTCACCAACTTCTCGACAAACGGCCGCACTTCCTTCGCCTTCGCCAACGTCGTGCGAATCCGACCGCTGGCCTTCGCCGCTCCCGCGACCTCTTGATCGAGTGTCAAAATCAGCGCGCGAGTCAAATTGCGCATCAACGCCCGACGGTGCGTACCTGTTCGTCCGAGGTGCCGGCCTTTAAGTCTGTGACGCATGATCAATCACCCAACTCTTTCTTCGTCGCAAATCCCCGTTGAGGTCCGGTCTCCCGACCAATCCCGCAACTCAACCAATCTATGACCTCGCCGCCAGCGAACGAGACACCTTCATGCCCAATCGCAGACCGATCAGGCTCAAACGCTCGCGAACCTCGACCAAGGTCGTCTCGCCAAAGTTCCGCACCTGCAACAACTGATCCTCGCTGCGAGTCACCAAATCGCGGATCGTGTTGATCCCTTCCGACTCCAGGCAGTTGGTCGCTCGCACGGACAAGTTCAACTCGGCCAAACTTTGATTGAGCTTCTCTTCCAATTCCAAATCAACCGGCGAGTATCCGGTCGCATCCATCATGCCACGCAGGCCACCCTCTGGGCTGATCTCCGCACCGGCTTCCCGGAACGAAACGAATGGCGTGAGGTGCTTGCGAAGAATCTTGGCCGCCTCGACGACAGCCATCTCCGGCGAGATGGTCCCGTTGGTCCAGACTTCCAGAATCAATTTGTCGTAGTTCGTGCGCTGACCGACACGGCAATCTTCGATCTTGTAACGCACGCGCACCACTGGCGAAAAAATTGCGTCAAGAAGCAGTAGCCCCGGCTCCTCGTCGTGCGCGGCATGATACTCGGACGACGGAATGTAGCCGCGTCCGTTTTCAACGGTCAGCTCGATGTTGAACGGCACATCATCGGTCATCGTGGCGATGATCATGCTCTTGTTGAGCACTTCGACCTGATCGCTGCAAATGATGTCGCCAGCCGTGACGACACCACGTTGATGCCGCTCGATCCGCAAAATCTTCTGCGTCGAACTGTGGTTCTTCACGACGGCCGACTTGATGTTCAAGCAAATGTCGGTGACGTCCTCGACTACCCCAGGCACGGTCGTAAATTCGTGCCGCACACCTTGAATTCGCACCTTGGTGATCGAACTGCCTTCCAAGCTGGTCAGCATGATCCGGCGCAAGCTATTGCCAATCGTCGCACCGAAACCACGTTCAAATGGTTCGGCGACGAACATGCCGTAAGTCGGAGTCGCCGTTGCAGGAAGCAACTGCACTTTGCTCGGAAGTTCCAGACCTCGCCAACGAATTCGCATCGCAAACCTCCCTAGAAAACCGCACTCTTGTCTCAAGACAAACGTCTGTCAGCCGCCGTTGAAAATTACACGCGACGCTTCTTCGGCGGACGGCAACCGTTATGCGGCAACGGCGTGATGTCCTCAATCGAACGGACCACGATCCCGGAGTTCTGCAATCCGGTGATCGCACTCTCTCGGCCTGAGCCAGGACCATTCACACGGACTTCCATTTCACGGACGCCAAACTTCGCCGCGCGCTCCGCACAAATTTCCGCTGCTCGCTGTGCGGCAAACGGCGTGCTCTTGCGACTCCCTTTGAATCCCGCTGTACCGGCAGTCGCCCAGCACAGCACATCACCCGCCGGATCGGTCACGGTGACGATCGTGTTATTGAACGTCGCTTTGATGAAAGCGATCGCCTTGTTGACGTGCCGTCGTACTTTTTTCTTTCCCGCTGCCACTGTTCCGCCCCTCTATTGGAGTTCAGCCGTTAGGCTCAAGCCTAGTGCTTCATGTCCTTGACGCCCTTCTTACCGGCGACCGTCTTCTTCACACCTTTGCGTGTGCGAGCATTCGTGCGTGTTCGCTGGCCGCGAACCGGCAAGTTGCGGCGATGCCGCATTCCGCGATAACTCTTGATGTCCTTCAGCCGCCCGATGTCCTGCTGAATCGCGCGACGCAACTGACCTTCCGCCAACACCTCTTTGTCGAGGTAAGTGTTGATCTTGGCGACATTGTCGTCAGTCAGTTGCCCGGCCTTCATGCACGGATCGATGCCCATCTGATGGCACAATCGCAGCGCGACCTTCTGTCCCACGCCGTACAAGTACGACAGCGAAATATACACGAACTTGTCGTTCGGAATATCGACACCCTGAATACGTGGCATCGTTCCTCTCCCTAACCTTGGCGTTGCTTGTGGCGTGGATCAAGACGGCAGACAACGTACATGCGACCGCGACGCCGCACAATTTTGCAGCCCTCGCAGATTCGCCGAATGCTCGACCGAACTTTCATGACAACCTCGAATCTTTTCTAACCTTCGGTCAGGCCCGCCTGATTCCGCACCAGCAGATGGCTGTCAATGCGTTGAATCAAGTCGATCGACACTGACACGACAATCAACAAACCGGTACCGCCGTAAAAACCGGCGATCAATGGATTCACGTCAATGACCTTCCCCACAATGCTGGGGGAAATCGCCAACAAACTCAAGAAGGCCGCCCCGACAAACGTGACCCGGACAATAACTTGCTCCAGATACTTTGAGGTGCGTTCACCCGGACGATATCCCGGTATGAAACTGCCATAGTCTTTCAGATTCTGAGCAATCTCTTTCGGATTGAACGTGACCGCCGCCCAGAAATACGAAAAGAAGAAGATCAGCCCCGCATAACTGAGGTAGTACACGGCAGGCAGAGCAAAGAACTCATTGAGATAGGGCACGCTCCAATTCTCAATCAGTTGGTGGTACAGATAACTGGGAATCATCAGCAGGCTCGACGCGAAAATGATCGGCATGACTCCCGACTGATTCAACTTCAGCGGCAAGAAGTGCTCTGCCCCGCCAAACATGCGACGCCCACGCACATGCTTAGCGCTCTGAATCGGAATTCTGCGCTGAGCTTGTGTGACGAAAACCACACCTAACACGATCGCCACGAACAACCCTGCCAAGAGCAGGATTCGGTCAATGCCACTATTAGTTCCGATCGACACGCCATTTGTGAGCACTGGTTTGAACAATTCAAAGACGGCACTCGGCATTTGAGCCATGATGCCCGCCATAATCAGCAAACTAATCCCGTTGCCGATTCCGAACGCATCAATTTGCTCGCCGATCCACATCAAAAACATCGTTCCCGCGGTCATCATCAGAGCCGTGGAAATAATATCGAAAGGCCCGCCACAACCATCTAAAACGAGGCTGCTGCCGGTCAATGAGCCGCGCGACATCGTCATCACCCAACCGACGCTTTGCACAAACGCGACCGGGACTGTGATCTGTCGGGTCAATTCATTGATACGACGACGACCGGACTCGCCTTCCTTTTGAAGGCGTTCCAACGGCGGATACACCGTCGCTAAAAGCTGAAACACAATCGAGCACGAAATGTAGGGCATGATCCCCAGACCAAAAATCGTGCTGTAGCCCACCTGACTGGCTGAGAACAGCGATGCCGTCTGCAGAATCTGGCCTAATGCTCCGCCCTGGCCTTGAGCGACATTATCAATGGTCTCTTTCAAGCGGGCTTGGTTGACGATCGGCAGCGGCACCCAAAATCCCAAGCGATACACCGCCAGCAACACTGCCGTTAGCAGCAGTTTGCGGCGGAGATCAGGGATTGCCAGGATGGCCACTAACTTCTGGATCATCACTCACTCAGAGGGACTCAGCCCTCAATACGAACATCGTGGGTTTGTTTGGCGAACTCTTACGGGGAGTCTAGTACAAGACCACCTTGCCGCCCGCTGCTTCAATCTTCTGCGCCGCACTGCGCGACACATGATCGGCTTGGACCGTCAATGCTCGCGTCAGGTCGCCGCCTCCCAGGACTCGCACCACTTGGCTTCGGCGAGGAATCAATCCCGCCGCCATCAACGCCTCAGCATCCACGACTGAAACCGCAGCGTCCAACTTGGCCAACGCTCCGACGTTGACGATCGCGATCTTCTTTTGAGCCGAATAGTCGCCAGCCGAGAAACCTCGTTTCGCCACCTTGCGAAACATCGGCATCTGGCCACCTTCTTTGAACAAGTACCCCTTGGCACCGGAGCGTGAGCTTTCGCCCTTATGGCCGCGACCAGAGGTCTTACCGTGACTGCCGATACCGCGGCCGATGCGTTTCCGATTCGGACCCAGGCGGCCGGCAACAGCGGTGATTTCGTGAATGTGCATTTCAAAACTCTTCCAGAAACGGATGCTTCTACAACTGCACGCCGCGCAACCGAGCCACTTCTTCGCGAGTACGCAACGACTTGAGAGCCTCGAACACCGCCTTGACCAACGTCAGTGGGCAGTTCGAGCCAAAGCTCTTTGTCAAAACGTCGGTGATACCAACCGCATTCATGATCGACCGAACCGAACCGCCGGCGATGATGCCAGTTCCGGGGCTTGCCGGAATCAACACGATGCGAGACGCTCCAAAACGGCCTTCAACTCGGTGCGGAACCGTTTGATGAACGACCTGCACTTTAATGCGAGTCCGCTCAGCCGCGCGAGTCGCCTTCTCAACAGCGATCGGAACTTCCGGCCCTTTGCCATAGCCCCAACCAACCGTGCCGCGTCCGTCTCCAACGACGACCAAGCCCGCGAAGCTGAAACGGCGACCGCCCTTCACCACGCAAGCACATCGCCGAATTTGCAATGTGTGTTCGACGCTGTCAGAGCGGTTTTCGGAACGGTTATCTGATCGTTTTTCTGCCACAGTTCCCCTCGCGATTCACTCGACTAAAACTGCAAACCCGCCGCACGAGCACCGTCGGCCAACGCCGCGACGCGTCCGTGATACCTGTATTGCCCACGATCAAACACCACTTCGGTGATTCCCTTTTGAGCACAACGCTCGCCGAGCGTCTTACCCACGACAGTCGCAGCGCCGACGTTGCCGCCATTCTTCAACTGCCCACGCAAGTCCTTCTCCGTGCTGCTGGCAGACGCGACCGTCTGACCAGAGGCGTCGTCGATGACCTGCGCGGAGATGTGCTTGTTGCTGCGGAACACCGACAGACGCAATCGACCACTCGCCGAGCGGCGCACTTGATTGCGCACGCGCCACGTTCGGCGTTGACGACTACGTTGAAGAGATTTTGTGATCGACATGACCGCACTTTGTTGAGATCTGGTGTCTTAACGACGCCGAATTTATGTTGTTCAAACTTACTTGGCACCCGCGCCAAACGCTTTGCCAGCCTTACGACGGATGAACTCGCCCGCGTACTTGACCCCCTTGGCCTTATACGGATCGGGAACTCGCGACGCACGCACCTTAGCGGCAAACTGACCGACCGCCTGCTTATCGACTCCCGCCACCACCAAATGCGTGTTGTCCGGAAGAGTCACTGTGATGCCAGCGGGAACTTCGAAAACCACCGGCTTCGAGTAACCGACCGACAGTTCCAAATTCTTGCCCTTGAGCTGAACTTGATAACCAACGCCGTTGAGTTCCAGTCGCTTTTCAAATCCCGTGTGAACTCCGACCACCGCGTTGTTCACGAGCGACCGATACAGCCCGTGCAACGATCGCTCGCTGCGGCCTGTCCCGTTCACCGAAACATTCAGCGTTGTCCCGTCCTTTGCGACGATGACCGCTGGATGCAGCGAGACCGACAGCTTCCCTTTCGGGCCGCTGGCACTGACCTGTCCCGCAACCACGTCAACAGTGACGCCGCTCGGCACAACTACAGGCATTTTTCCAACTCGGGACATTTCGCCACCCGAACTATTTTCTTGTGGGGCAAGTTTTCAACCTGCCAAACTTATTCAGTGGCAGGTTGAAAACCTGCCCCATCGACTTGTTACCAAATCTCCAGCAGCGCCTCGCCGCCGATTCCCTTATCCTTCGCTTCGCGATTGCTGAGCACACCCTGATTCGTCGAGAGGACGAGCACGCCCATCCCGCCCAGAACCTTCGGCATGTTTTCGCAACCGAAGTAAATCCGGCGTCCCGGCTTACTGACGCGCTTGATGCTCCGCACCACGCGCTCGCCGCTCGGCCCATATTTCAAGTTGATCCGCAGAGTGCCCCCTGGAGCACCTTCGTTTGCATGCGACTCAAAGTCCCAAATGAAACCTTCGCGCTGCATGGCCGCCGCGACTTGTACCTTCAAAATCGAGGTCGGCACGTCCACATGCGTCGCCTCGTTTTGCAGGCCGTTGCGAATGCGGGTTGCCATATCACTAATTGGATCGGTCATCATAATGAATTCGCCTACTTACCAGCTCGCCTTGGTCACACCGGGAATCATGCCGTCAAGGGCCAAGTTGCGGAAACAGATGCGGCACAATCGAAACTTCTGATAGACCGCACGCTGACGGCCACACACCTGGCATCGGCTCTCGCGACGCGAGCTGAATTTCGGGGTTCGTTTCGCTTTCGCGATATGTGCTTTCGTTGCCATAACTCACCGACCTTGAAGTCTGATTACTTGGTGCTGAACGGGATCCCCAACTCGACGAGCAGTGCTCGTCCTTGATCGTCCGTGCGAGCGGTCGTCACGAACGTGATGTTCATGCCTTGAGTGAACGCCACTTTGTCCGCCGGAATCTCCGGGAACACCATTTGTTCGGTCAGCCCCGTCGAGTAATTGCCGCGACCATCGAATGACTTCGGATTGAGTCCTCGGAAGTCACGCACGCGAGGCAACGCCAACAGAACGAACCGATCCAGAAACTCGTACATCCGCTGACCACGCAGCGTCACCGCACAGCCGATTTCCATGTTCTCACGAAGACGGAACGCCGACACCGCGATACGAGACTTCTTAATGCTCGGCTTCTGACCGGTGATCATTCCCAGGTGTGTCACGGCCTCTTCCAGCCGCTTGCGATCCTGAGTCGCCTTGCCGACTCCCATGCTGACGACAATCTTCGTCAATCGCGGGACCGCATGGCGGTTCGCAATACCGAGCTTCTCGGAAAGCACTGGAATGAGCGTCTCGTAGTAAAGTTTTTGCAAACGGGCCATGACGACTTACCGCATCAACTAGAGGGACTTCTTGCACTTGCCACATACGCGACGCTTCGCACCATCGATCACTTGAGTTTTCACTCGCACGCCACGATTGCAACTGGAGCAGTGCAGCGCGAGGTTGGTCACATCAATCGCGACCGGGATCGTCACGCGACCCCCTTGCGGGCTTTTCGGATGTCCGCGCTTCACATGCTTCAGAGCAGTGTTGATGCCTTCGACGACCGCTCGCTTGGAGTCGCGATCGATCGACACAATCTTCGCGGGGCCTTGGCCTCGGAAGTTGCCGCTCAACACCACCACCATGTCTTCTCGCCGGAGCTTCATGACTACACCACTTCCACAGCCAAACTGACGATCTTCATGAACTTCTTATCTCGCAGCTCGCGAGCCACCGCACCGAAGATGCGAGTGCCGCGAGGATTATTGTCCGCATCGACCAACACCGCAGCGTTGCTGTCAAAGCTGACGTATCCGCCGTCTTCACGTCGCACTTTCTTCTTCGTGCGAACAATCACCGCCTTCACGACCTGACCCGATTTCACCGCTCCGCCTGGTAGAGCTTTCTGAATACTGGCCACCACGACGTCACCGATCCCCGCCGTGCGGCGATGAGTTCCGCCGAGCACTTTGATCGTCCGCACCGTCTTCGCGCCGGTGTTGTCGGCGATGTCCAGCATTGTCTGCATTTGAATCATAACAAACTCACTTCAAGCTAACTGTTAGGCGACCGGTTTGTGCGACCTACTTCGCTCCGCGAGACACCACCCGCACCAATTCCCAGCGCTTGAGCTTCGACAACGGCCGCGATTCCACCAATTCGACCACGTCGGACATATTGGCTTCTTCTTTTTCGTCGTGAGCCAGGCAGACCGTTTCGCGATTGAGAAACTTGCCCGTCACAACGTCCTTCACGCGTCGAGGAATCGACACGCGAATCGTCTTTTGCATCTTGTCCGAGGTGACTCGTCCAGTGACTCGCCGCTTCATTGTCGTCCGCCCCTTGCTCGCCTACTTCTGATTCAACAACGTCAACACGCGCGCCAAGTCCTTACGGATCTCGCGGCGATGTTTCGCTTCCCCAGCATTGGCCGCCACAGTCGCGACGTGATGCAACAAGTCCGATTCCAGCACACTTTTCGTCTGCTGCAATTGTTCTGTCGTCTGAACTCTAAGTTCTTTCGCTCGCATCTGACACTCACCTATCTCGCATGACGTGCAACCAACGCCACTCGCAGCGGAAGCTTGTGAGCTACCCGTGCGAAACAATCACGAGCCGCGTCATGAGACACGCCCGCCAACTCGAACAGAATCGTTCCGGGTCTGATGACCGCGACCCAGTGGTCGGGCTCACCTTTCCCTTTTCCCATTCGAGTTTCCAACGGCCGCGCCGTCACCGATTTGTTCGGGAAGATGCGGATATACAACTTACCTTCACCGCGGATGTATTGGTTCGCAGCGATGCGGCAAGCCTCGATGGTGGTCGCGGCAATGTGGCCCGCGTCCAAAGACTGAAGACCCCAATCACCAAAAGCGACCGTCGCACCGCGGCTAGCGTCACCTCTTATGCGACCTCTTTGGCTTTTGCGGTGCTTGACTCGCTTCGGCATTAACGCCATGTGTACTCACTCCGTCTACAAACGGTCCGTTATCAATCCAAACCTTGCAACCAATCGTACCCTGAGCCGTCTTCGCAACCGCGAAGCCGTAATCAATGCATCTCAAAATCGTGGACAGCGGAATCGAGCCGCGAATCGCCTTCTCAGTGCGTGACATTTCCGCCCCGCCCAAGCGACCCGACAACTGCACCTTCACTCCGAATGCCCCCGACTCCATCACCGTATCCATCGACTTCTTAATCGCTCGGCGAAAACTCGTCCGCTTCAGCAACTGTTGAGCGATTTCCTCGGCGATCAGAATCGCGTTGCGAGCCGGTTGAGCGACTTCAACGATCTTCAAATCCATACGGCGGCCAGTGAACTCTTCCAACTCCGCCTTGAGCTTATCCACTTCTTGGCCTTTACGGCCGATGATGATGCCCGGTCGAGCCGTGTGCAGATGCACGATCACTTGATCGCGAGTCCGCTCAATCTCGATCCGGGGAATCCCCGAATACTGGTACTTGTTGAGAATGTATTTCCGCAGCCGCAGGTCTTCACCCAGCAGCGTGCTGAATTCCTTCTTCGCCGCATACCACTTGCTCTTCCACGTTTCGGTGATACCGAGCCGGAATCCAGTAGGTCGAACTTTTTGTCCCATAACTTGTCACTCGCTGCGACTGGGTTCGTCAAACTCATCCGAGCTCAACTTGAAACCACCAAACTCGACTACGACAATTCCGGCACATCCACCGCCATGAAGATGTGCGCCAAACGCTTCCGAATCACGAACGCCTGGCCGCGCGACATCGGACGAATCCGACGCATGATCGGGCCAGTTCCAATCTCAACTTTCGTGAGCACCAAGTTGTCCGCATTGCGAACGCCTCGGTCTTCCGCATTCGCAACCAGCGACGCCAAGCACTTTCGCAAAAGTTTCGCGCCGCGATTCGGCAAGAACTCCAACGACTGCTGGGCAAAACGGATCTGCTTACCACGAATCAAGTCCGCAGTCGGTTTCAGCTTGCTCGACGAAACCCGAACGAATTTCGATTCACTACGAATTTGAGCCATGAATATCGCCTCGAGACTCTACCGACATTTGCCAGTAGATTCACATCGTTACTTCTTACCCCGCGCGCCGTGCCCGCGAAACGTTCGAGTGGGAGAAAACTCACCCAACTTATGCCCGACCATTTCATCCGACACATACACCGAAATATGCACCTTGCCGTTATGCACGAGAAATGTGTGCCCGATGAAATCCGGAGAAATCGTCGAACGCCGCGCCCAGGTCTTGATCGGTTCTTTCCTGCCCGTCGCGTCGAGTCGCTCCAGCCGCTTCAGCAGCTTCGCGTCAACATACGGGCCCTTCTTTGCGGAACGACTCATCACACCACCTCATGGATTTCAAATCTCAAATTTGAAATCTCAAATTCAAATCTAGTTTCCAACCTCTACAGAACTTGCTGACCGTACCGCCGCGAAACACGCCGCCGCAGAATCGCCGACTTCGACGGCTTCCGAGGCTTTCGGGTCTTGCCACCCTTGGCCAGCACACCGGACGGACTACAGGGATGGCCGCCGCCAGATCGTCGACCTTCGCCGCCACCCATCGGGTGAGAAATCGGGTTCATCGCCGAACCGCGCACTGTAGGCCGAATGCCTTTCCAGCGATTGCGTCCGGCTTTGCCGATCTTCTCCATGTTGTGTTCGATATTTCCGACGCGGCCGATGGTCGCCTTGCAACCAACAGGCACGCGACGCACTTCGCCGGACGGCAGAGTGATCTGCGCCCAACTCTTCTCGCGAGCGTTGAGAACCGCACCCGTGCCGGCTGCCCGACACATTTTGGCACCGCCACCGGGGACCATCTCAATGTTGTGAATCGTCATACCGAGCGGAATCTTTTCAAGAGTCATACTCGTGCCGACAACCGGCTCCGAACCCACTCCCGTGAAGATTTTCTGCCCGACCTTCATGCCT
The DNA here is from genome assembly GCA_945893075.1 of Planctomyces sp. SH-PL62. Lineage (GTDB taxonomy): Bacteria > Planctomycetota > Planctomycetia > Planctomycetales > Planctomycetaceae > SXKJ01. Next base: position 26,483 of record CAMDDX010000065.1, read on the forward strand.
ACGGCAGCCAAGATAAACGTCTTCTCGCCACTCGCGTACTCCAGCAACGCCAAACGAGCCGAGCGGCAGGGATCATATTGAATCGAGACAATCGTTGCGTCTTGACCGTCTTTATTGCTTCGATAGCTATCGACGATGCGGTACATCTGCTTGTGACCGCCACCGCGATGCCGAACCGTAATGCGACCGTGATGGTTCCGTCCGCCGCGCTTCTTCTGGCGGACCAGCAGTGCCTTCGGAGCCTTCGCGCCTTTCGTCAGATCGTCACCGATAATGACCTGACCGGCTCGTCGTCCAGCACTCGTCGGTTTGTATTGCCGAATCGCCATCGCGTTTCCTTTGACTCACTCAACTGCTTGCATTCGCTCGCCAACTAAACCGGCAGCGTCTGTTCCTTATGAATCGTGACAATCGCCTTCTTCCACTCGGCCGTAAAGCCTTTATGGAAGCGATACCGCGCCGCCAGTTCTTTGTAACGCTGAGTCGCCACCGAGATCACTTTGACCCCGAAGGCGTCTTGCACCGCTTTGCGAATCTGAGTCTTCGTCGCCGCAACCGGCACACGGAACGTGAACTTGTTTAACGGAGCCGTCCGATGATACGTGGACTTCTCCGTCACCAAAGTGCTCATCAGCACTTGGTAGGTTTCCAACATGTCAGTGGCCGCATTCATCATCGCGAATCTCACCGTTCTCAGGCCGTGAACCGAGCCACACAAGTATTAAATGCTTCGCGAGTCATCACGACCGCGCGATGCTTCAACAGATCATGCGAATTCAACCACGCCGCCGTCGTCAGACTCAGACGCGGAATGTTGCGAGTCGAGAGCCACAACGTCTTGTCGTAGTCTCCGACCACAAACAGACAGCTCTTACCTGCGATCGACAACGTCTTGAGAAGCTGAGCGACCTCTTTGGTCTTCGGCTTCTCCTGCTTGAACTCATCGACGACAATGATCTCGCCGTCCTTCAATTTGCCAACCAGCGCCATCCGAGTTGCCACTCGCAGTGCCTTCTTCGGCAGCCGGTACGACCAATCCTTCGGCTGCTTGCCGAACGCATTGCCGCCACCAACTCGAACCGGAGTCCGCTTCTGCCCCATACGAGCATTACCGGTCCCCTTCTGCCGAAACAGCTTCTTCTTACTGCCAGAAATCTCACCCTTGGTCTTAATCTTGACCGTACCCTGTCGCTGACAGGTTTCGTACATGATATAAGCATCGCGCAACAGACGTGGAGTCACCTTCGATTCGAGCAATGCCGAATCAAATTCGACCGCTCCGGCCGCCGCACCACCTGCGTTTTTCACTTCCACCGACGCCATGTTGTCACCCAACCGAAGAGACCAAATCCTAAATCTCGATACTCAACTAAACCTGCGACCGCGGCGGCTCTTTCGGGAAGCGAACCATCACGAGACCACCATTCGGCCCCGGAATCGCCCCGCGAATGAGCAGCAGATTCTTGTCTTTGTCGATCGAGAACAACTTCAGGTTCCGAATCGTCACCCGATCAACGCCAAGCCGACCAGCCATTTTCTGACCCGGATGAACTCGACCGGGGTATGTATTCTGTCCAACCGACCCGAGCGCACGATGGCATTTCTTCACACCGTGCGACGCTCGCTGGCCATGAAAGTTGTGGCGCTTCATCGCACCAGCAAAACCACGCCCCTTGGTTGTCCCGATCACGTCTACAAACTTCTTACCGTCGAACAATTCCACCGTCAGAATTCCGCCAACTTCATGATCAGCCGGCTCGGCCTGGAATCGAATTTCACGAACGACTCGACTCGGCTCACCGCCAACTTTCGCCGCTGCCGGCTTCTTTGATTTTTGCGACGACGCCGATCGCTCCAACTCTGCCACCTGGCCGCGCTCTGCACGCGACGCCAAGCGACGAGGCTTCTCCTCAAAGCCGATCTGCAGAGCGTGATAGCCGTCCGTCAGCAGCGACTTGACTCGCAGCACTCGACACGGCCCCGCCTGGACCAGCGTGACAGGAATGGCGCGACCATTCGCGTCCGCGACCTGCGTCATTCCGACTTTACGACCCAACAGAAACATTTTCCCCTCGCAGTCAGCACTAAAGGCTGCGATCCGGCGAGGCACAAGCACTCAGCCGGAGAAAGGCGCACCACAATTAACCATGCAGCGAAGAGGCTTTAATCTTGATATCTACGCCAGCCGGCAGCGACAGACGGTTTAGAGCGTCAATCGTCTTGCCCGTTGGTTGCACAATATCAATCAGCCGCTTGTGCGTTCTGATTTCAAATTGCTCACGAGACTTCTTGTCGATATGCGGACTACGAAGCACCGTGTAGCGTTCAATACGTGTTGG
>CAMDDX010000066.1 GCA_945893075.1 Planctomyces sp. SH-PL62
GGCGCTAGCCCCGGTTACACGGCATGAACCGGGGCTAGCGCCGCGCGGCTAATTTTCGGAATGCGGATAAGGATGCGGTGAACGTGGAATTGATCAGGGTCAACACTGCCGACGGCGTGCTGCTCGATGGCAGCTTGCAACGCCCTGCAAGCGTGGACTCCAAGTCGCAGAACACGGCTTGGCTGCTCATCCACGGAACCGGAAGCAACTTCTACTTCTCCGGTGTTCTGCACGCCTTTGCCGAGCAACTCGTGCGTGGTGGCTGTTCGGTCGCTCGGATCAACACGCGCGGACACGACATCATCAGCGCCTTGCCCGGCGGACGAATGCCGTTGTCAGGCGGAGCGGCCTTTGAGTCCATTGCCGACTGCGTCCACGATTTGCGAGCCTGGGTGGACGAGCTGATCCGTCGCGACTTTCAACGAATCGTCTTGGTCGGCCACAGCATGGGAGGCGTGAAAGCGATTTTTTCTCAAGCTCACGACCCGCACCCCAACGTCGTGGCCGTGGTCGGAGTCTCTCCGCCGCGCTTCTGTCATGCCGAGTGGCAATCTTCGCCGCGGGCCACCCCGTTTCGCGATCACTTTCTGCGCGCGACCGATTTGGTCGCCAGTGGCCGAGGGGGCGAATTGATGCGGGTTCAACAACCGCTGCCGCTGTGGCTCACGGCCGCGGGCTTTCTGGCCAAGTACGGCCCGCACGACGACTACGACTTCGTTTCGCTCCTGCCGCGCCTGACTTGCCCGACGCTGCTGATCGTCGGCACCGCCTCGGTCGAGTCGTCGCCGGCCTTTGAATCGGTCCCCGACACGGTTCGGCAGTTACAGACTTCACACCGTCATCTGCATCTGCAATTGGTCCCCGGCGCGAATACCGGTTACTCCGGGCACCTCGACGCACCGGCCCGCCTGGCCAGCGAATGGTTCGCTTCGGTCGTCAACAGCAAAGACTGACAGTAAGTTGTGCGGCTCAAACAGGGGTCGGGTGTTCGGTTTTTCGGAATTGGCGGGAAGAGAGCTGGGATTGCAAATGACGTTCACATTCCGCCAATTTCGAAAAACCGAACACCCGACCCCGCTCGCCTCAACCAGATCTTCGGAGTCACCCATGAATCAGTCTCCAAATTCGCGTCGTCAGTTTCTCACGCAATGTGGCCTCGCTGCCGGTGCGACTGCGCTGGCGTTTAATCAGCCAGCCATCGCTGCCGAGCCACCCGCTCGGAACGGCAAGAGCCACATGAAGCTCAGCCTGGCGGCGTACTCGTTCAACAAGTTCCTGCCGAACCGCGGCACGGCAGAGCAACTCGCGGCGGCGAAGATGAAGCTCGAAGACTTCATTCAGTTCTGCGCCGATCAGAACCTCGATGGCACGGAGCTGACGTCGTACTACTTCCCGAAAGAGTTCTCGCAGTCGTATCTGATCGCAATCAAAGAGCAGACCTTCCGATTGGGCTTGGATGTTTCCGGCACCGCGATCGGCAACGACTTCTGTAAGCCAGCCGGTGAAGAATGGGACAAGCAGATCAAATTGACTCGCGAATGGATCGACCACTCGGCCACGATGGGTGCGCCGGTCATCCGCATCTTCGCCGGCAATGTGCCGAAGGGAGACACCGAAGCCGCCGCGTTCGAGCGTTGCGTCGCCGGCATCAACAAGTCGCTGGAGTACGCCGCCGAGAAAGGGGTGTTCCTCGCTCTGGAAAATCACGGCGGGATCACCGGGACCGCCGAGCAACTCCTGAAGATCGTCAAGGCGGTCTCGCCGTCACCCTGGTTCGGAGTGAATCTGGATGGCGGCAATTTCCGCTCGGAGAACGTTTACGCGGAACTCGAACAGATCGCGCCGTATGCCATCAATGCTCAGGTGAAAGTTTCCGTGACTCCCAACGGCAAGAAGGAACCGGCGGACCTGGGCCGAGTCATCGAGATCCTCCGCAAAGCAAACTACCGCGGCTACGTCGTGTTGGAATACGAGGAAGCCGATCCGTATGGCGAGATCCCGAAAGTTCTGGCGGACCTACGAAAGCTGATTCATGGTTAGTCGGAGTGACGGGGTCGGGAGTCTTTTTCAGGCCGCCGGACCCAGAGAGCAACGTTCGTGACTCAAGAGATGGCGGCCTGAAAAAGACTCCCGACCCCTTACCTGTTGCGAAGGTTGATTCATGGCGAAGAAACGTCGTGGCATCCCTCTGGAAACCGAGACCGCGTGGTACGTGTTGCTGAGTGTTTGCGACATCCTCGCGACATGGATGTTGTTGCGTCGTAACAGCGGCTTCGTGGAGTCGAATCCGATCGCGCTCTGGTTCTATCACGGCTGGGGCATCGCCGGCATGGTCTGGTTCAAGCTGGGCATGGTGTCCCTCGTGGTGGCGATCGCGCAGGTGGTCGCTCGAAAGAACGAACCGCTAGCGCAGTTGCTGTTGGTGTTCGGCTGCGTGGCATGCGGGATCGTCTTCCTCTACAGCTATTGGCTGGGAAACCATGCGTAGGGGTCGGGAGTCTTTTTCAGCTCGCCGTCGGTCGCTTCGACATTCGATTGCGATAAGACGTTCAATAACCAAACACCCGACCTGAAAAAGACTCCCGACCCCGTCGCGCGAAATTCATCCTGTGCTGGAGTCAAAGCCGATGAGCCCGATACGATGCTCACCCACGGGAGGCTCAGATGCTGACGATTCTTGATCAAGGACTTTCGCTGTGCGACCGGGTCAACCGGCGCGAGTGGATTCGTGTTGGCAGTTTGGGCGCGGGAGGCTTGTCGCTCGCGCATCTGTTGGCGGCAAAGAACGGAGCCAAGGCCGCAACCAACGGTCCGGCAGCTTCGTTCGGAAAAGCGAAGTCCGTCATTCTCTTCTGGCTGACCGGAGGCGCTCCGCAGCATGAAACCTGGGATGTAAAACCTGACGCTCCCGCCGAGATTCGCGGCTCGTTCGGGCCGATTGCCTCCAAGACACCGGGAATGTTTGTCGGCGAGTTGATGCCCCGCACCGCGAAGCTCACCGACAAGATCGCCGCGCTGCGAGCAGTCGTCACCGGCGATAACGCGCACTCGTCGAGCGGCTATCAAATGCTGACGGGTGTCCCACACGTGCCGCTCAACGCCGAGAGCGTGACCGCCAAAGCACCGAACCTCTGGCCGTGCGCTGATTCGATCGTGCGGTCGTTGCGAGCTTCCCGAAACGGATTGCCGCCGTCGGTCGTGTTGCCCGAACACATTTGGAACGACGGCAACTTCCCGTGGCCCGGACAAGACGCCGGGTTCCTCGGCAACAAAGCCGATCCCTGGCTGATTCATTGTGATCCGAGTTCGCCACAGTTCCGCGTTCCCGACTTGTCGTTCCCCGACGAGATCAGTTCGCTGCGGTTCGACGCGCGTCGATCGTTGCTCGAACAAGTCAATCGGCACCTCGACACGACGCTGCAAGGTGGCCAAGTCCAACGCTTCAACGACGACACTCAGCAGGCGATCGGATTGCTCAGCGCGTCCGCCTCGCGGCGAGCGTTTGATCTGTCGCAAGAACCGGACTCGGTGCGCGACCGCTACGGCCGCTCGCGATACGCTCAAAGCGTGTTGCTCGCGCGGCGGCTGGTCGAGTCGGGAGTGTCGATCGTGCGCATCAATTGGACGCGCATCAAAGACCAACCGAATCAAGGGGGCTGGGACACGCATGCGACTCATGCGAAAGCTCTGGAATCGTTCCTGATGCCGATTATGGATCAATGCTACTCGGCGCTGTTGGAAGATTTGTCGGAGCGTGGGTTGCTCGACGACACGCTGGTCGTGTGGCTGGGTGAGTTCGGCCACACGCCGAAGATCAACGGCAATGCGGGGCGCGATCACTGGGGCAACTGCTTCTCGGTCGCTCTGGCCGGTGGCGGCATTCGTGGCGGAGTCGTCTACGGCAAGTCCGACAAAGACGCCGGATTCCCCATCGAGGGCCGAGTCACTCCCGCCGACATGCTGGCGACGATCTATCACTGCCTCGGCTACTCGCCCGAAACCGAAATGCACGACACTATCGGCCGCCCGTTCCCGATCAGCCGCGGCAATGTCATCGAAGCGGTGTTGTGAAATCGTAGGGTGGGTCGAGTCATCGAGCCCTACCATCGGACAGTTGATGCTGGTGGGTCTCGATGACTCGACCCACCCTACCTTGATGGAATTCCGGAGAGCGACCCTTGAACGAGTATGTCGAACCGCTGGGAATGCGCGTCTTGATCCGCAAGGACGAGGGCCGCCAGAAGACTCGCGGCGGCATCGTGCTGCCGGATCACGCCGAGATCCCGACCATTACCGGTCGCATCGTCGAGGTCAGCGTGCAGGTCCAGCGCGACAGCGACTTCCCGATCGAAAAGTACGACAAGGTGCTGTTCCATCCGAAGAACGCGATCCCCGTGGACTTTGAGCAAAACAACGTGTTGTTCGTCGTTCCGGTCTCCGACATCGTCGCCGTCTTCCGCCGCAGTCCCGAACCGAATCGCGGCCGCGAAACCAATGACGAACTCGACTCCGCCGACGGCGAGTTAGCTGAGGAATAGCGCGGCGAAGCCGCAAAGTAGACGAGTCACTCCGTGACTCGATTCGAGTCACGGAGTGACTCGTCTACTTTGCTCGCGAGCCGCGTGCATTACGACGAATGGCGACATGCCTCCGACTCCCACACGAATCGCGATCATCGGCGGCGGCATCTCCGGCTTATCGGCTGCGCTGCGAGTTCATGAACTCGCGGCCGAGCAGCACCGCGACGTGCAGATCACGTTGCTGGAAGCCTCGGACCGACTCGGCGGCGTGCTGCACACGGACCGCATTGGCGATTACCTCGTTGAACGCGCCGCCGACATGTGGATCACCAACAAACCCGAAGGTGTGCGGCTGTGTGAGAAACTCGGCCTCGTCGATCGGCTGATCCCGACGAACGCCCAATTCCGCAGGTCGCTCGTGCTGCGCAACGGCCGCGCTCATCCGGTTCCCGAAGGTTTTCAGTTGATGGTCCCGGAGCAAGCGTGGCCGATGCTCCGCTCACCGCTGCTGAGTTGGCGCGGCAAGCTGCGGCTGATGGCCGAATACTTTGTCCCCGCGCGGCGCGACGGTGCGGACGAAAGCCTCGCCGATTTTGTGCGTCGCCGCTGCGGACGCGAAGCGTTCGAGCGACTCGTGCAACCGCTCGTCGGCGGCATCTACACGGCCGATCCGGAAAAGCTGAGCTTGCTCGCAACGTTGCCGCGATTCATTGAAATGGAACAACAACACGGCAGCCTGATTCGTGGTGCGTTGCGTCAGTCACGCGGCAAATCGTCGGGAACCAGCGGTGCCCGCTACGGCTTGTTCGTCAGTCTGCCGAACGGGATTGAAGAATTGGCTTCGGCATTGATCGCGCGTGTCGCTCAGTTCGCGGACATTCATTGTGGAGTCAACGTTCGCGCGGTGCGGCCACGCAGCGACGGGCGGTTCGATGTTGAACGCGACGGGGTCGGGAGTCTTTTTCAAGGCGGCCCTTCGCAACTCGACGTTCAGAGTTTCTCGACAGGCCGCCTTGAAAAAGACTCCCGACCCCTTTCCGCTCCCGAACAGTTCGACGCCGTCATCCTCGCCGTGCCGTCGTATGTCGCCGCGAGCTTGCTTGCCGAAGGCTGCTCAACGCTCTCTGCCGAATTGAACCGCATCGAATACGCCTCGACCGTCGTTGTCGCCAGCGGACACAAGCTGGCGGACATCGACCATCCGCTCGCTGCGTTCGGACTCGTTGTTCCGCACATTGAGCGGCGGCAGGTTCTGGCCGTCTCTTTCACCAGCCGCAAGTTCCCCGGCCGAGCACCGGACGGCCGCGTCTTGCTCCGCACGTTCGTCGGCGGAGCGTTGCAGCCGGAACTCTGCGAACTGGATGACTCCGCGATCTTGGAACTAGTCCGTCGCGAGCTCCACGACCTGCTCGGCGTGCGCGGCGAACCCGACTTCGCCATCCCCTTTCGTCACGCGCGAGCCATGCCGCAATATCACGTCGGACATCTGGAACTCGTCTCGCAAATCCGAGCGGCCGCTGCGAAGTACCCCCGCTTGGCTCTCGCCGGCAATTTCCTGACCGGCGTCGGCATTCCCGACTCCATCGCCAGCGGCGAAGCGGCGGCAGCCCAAGTGATGAGCTGAGACTGCTCTTCCAAGCCTGCGCAGCCGCAGCGAAGTTGTGCTGAAAATAGCCAAGTTGCAGCGTGCCATCTCCGCCGGCCGATCATAGAATCTCGCCGCTCGCGGTAGGTCTGCCGCGACGACACTCTGTCAGCACTCTTGAGGAGATTTGGTCCATGAAGCGATCTTGTTGGTGTTCTCTATTCGTGGCACTGGCCGTTGGTTGCGGTCAGAGCAGTCCGCCCCCCGTGGCCAGCAGCTCGGCTCCGAGCGAACCACCGGCGCTGGCCGCCAGTGACGAACCGCTGCCGGACGGTGTGACGCTGGTGACGCTCAAGTTACCAGAGATGACCTGAGGCGGCTGTGCCGCTGCCGTGCGCAGCGATTTGGCAATGGTCGAGGGCATTTCCAACGTTCATACCGACATCAAGAAGCGGACCTGTCAGTTCCATCTGGCGAACAAAGACCTGGACCTGAAAGCGAAGCTGGACGATTTTGTCACTCAAGGCAACGATCACCTGAAAAACTTCGAGATCGTCACGCAATAACCGTGGGGTAGGTTTGCAACCTGCCCGCGAATTCTGGCAGGTTTCAAACCTGCCCCACAAAAACAGCCCGGTCACCAAACAGTGGCCGGGCTGCTGTGTTTTTTAGACCGATGTCGCGCTCGGCGCGGTCAATGGAGTCCGACCGCCGCGAGCAGGCTATGCCTTCTGCGGACCGCGGTATTTGGCGTCACCAAATCCAAGGATCGGGAAGAAGATAAACCCCAGCAGCCACAAACCGATTCCAAATCCCGCGCCCTTGCCGAAGCACTTTGCCAATTCCAGAAAAATGATCAGCAAGATCACAACATTGACGCACGGAATCAAAACCAACAGCAGCCACCAGATCGGCTTGCCGACGATTTCCAACAGCAAGACTAAGTTGTAGATCGGAACGATCGCTCCCCAACCGGGTTTGCCAGCCTTCTCGAACACCTTCCACATCCCAACCAATGCAACAATGAGGATGCCCAGATAGACAATCATGATTGCGCCACCCGCGGCACCCGCGGCAGCGTCGCCCGCGTCTACTCCACCCTGTTGTGCCAACACACCGAGCCAAGCGAGATTCATCATGATGCTCCTTTGTTGAATGGTGCGAAATGCGATTCGACTTTGCGAGCGAACGCTCGACACGACGAATAGACACAACTCCGCGCCATCTTTCAAGCGAGTACACAAACCGTCGAGAATATCTCCTCCCAACCGCCCAGCTTCTCATCGACTTTAAGCTCACCGCTGAGCAACAAGCTCGACGGCAACAGCAGCGGGAACAAATCGCAAGCAGATGAAACTTGGCGCAGCGGCCAGTTGGCGGACAATGGCTCTGGTCATGAACCGTGGCTGCCAAGTTTTTGGTGCTTGAAGTAAGCCAAGCCATCCGCGTACCGGTTTCACGAGTCGTTCATCTCTCGACGAGGACATTATGGATCGACGTCAATTCTTGACCTCCGTGGCGGCTGGTGGATCGCTCGCTCTGTCAAACAGACATCTCATCGGTGACGACCACTGCGAGGATCGCACGTTCGCTACGCCGGAGGAGGCTCGCAAATCGCCGCCGGAGAAAATCGCGTATGTCATCGGCGTCTATGCGGGCACGGACGTCAAGCAGCCGGATTATCTGGCGACGGTGGATCTCGATCCCGCGTCGAAGACCTATTCGCAGGTCATCCATCGGCTCAAGATGCCGAACGTCGGCGATGAATTGCATCACTTTGGTTGGAATGCCTGTGCCAGTTGCCACGGTCTGCGTGCTCGGCGGTATCTCATCGTTCCCGGATTGGTCTCCGGGCGCATTCACATCATTGATACGCAGCCGCCGGACGCGCCGAAGCTGCACAAGGTCATCGAACCGGGCGAGATTGTTCGCCAGACGAAACTGACGGCACCTCACACGGTCCATTGTCTCGCCGATGGCCGGATCATGATCTCGATGCTCGGCGATGAGCAGCTCAACGGGCCGGGAGGATTCCTGTTGCTCGACGAAGAATTCAACATCGCCGGCCGCTGGGAAGCCGACACGAAAGGCATGAACTTCAACTACGATTTCTGGTATCAGCCGCGGCACAACGTGATGGTCAGCAGCGAATGGGGAGCACCGAAGACGACGCGGCCCGGTTTCCAACTCGACGATGTGAAGGCCGGCAAGTATGGCCATCACCTCCACTTCTGGGACTGGTCGAAACGCCGCATCGCTCAGAGCATCGACCTCGGTGAGCAAGGTTTGATCCCGCTCGAAGTCCGCTTCCACCACAACCCCGCGAGCACGCACGGCTATGTCGGAGCGGCGCTCTCCAGCGTCATGTGGCACTATTTCAAGGAAGGCCAGGAGTGGAAGGCCGAGAAGGTCATCGAGGTCGCGGGACAGGAGCTGAAAGGCTGGGACTTCCCGGTGCCGGGCCTCATCAGCGATCTGGTCGTGTCGTTGGACGACCGCTGGCTCTACTTCTCGAATTGGCTCCACGGTGATGTCCGACAATACGACATCAGCAATCCCTCAAAGCCGAAACTCACGGGACAGGTGTGGGTGGGCGGTCTGCTCGGCAAGGCTCCGAAGATTCACGGCAAGACCGCGACGGGCGGGCCGCAAATGCTGCAACTCAGCCTCGACGGCAAACGCCTGTATGTCACCGATTCGCTCGTCAGCAGTTGGGACAACCAGTTTTATCCCAACATCGCCAAGCAAGGCTCGATCATGCTGCAGGTCGACGCCGACACCACCAAAGGCGGGCTGTCGCTCAACGACCGCTTCTTCGTGGACTTCGGCCAAGAACCCGATGGCCCAGCCCGTGCCCATGAAATGCGTTTCCCTCTGGGCGACTCGACGTCAGATGTGTGGACCTGACTCGCCCCAAGGAATCGGATTCTTTGAGGTACCAAATTGGTACGTCAAACGCCGGCCGAGGCGGACGCTGTTATGCCCCGTGTGTGTTTACCGCGCTCGGCGGGGTCGGGATTCTGTACTTCGGAAGGAGTTGCGTCACATAGCCCAGGGCCGGAGCACGGATGAAGACAAAACGGCCAAGTTGTTTTGTATGTGGGCCGGTTATTGAGGTTCCTTGGGCAACGCTCGAATCCAGCGTTCGATCAATTCGACAGCTTCGGCGTCGATGACATTGCTGGCGATGTGCGGCATCCGTCCGAGGCCGGTCTTCTTCATGCGGTGTAGAACCATCGACCGCGCGGGGTCACCGGGGACGAGAACTTTCGGATCAGACAACTCAAACAAGCCTTGTCCCGGCCGCACACCGATGGTTCCCGTTTCATTGAGTGGCAACGACGCCAACAGGATGAACTCGGCATTGCCTCCGCCCCACTTGCGGTGGCAGTGCGAGCAATTCGCGTGCAGATACGACCGCGCGCGAGCGTCGAGCGATTGCCGCTCGTCGTGATAGTCCGCCAGCGGCGGATGCGCAACCTCCGGTTTGGCAGGCAGCGGCTTCGTGAAGTAGCCGAGATCATTCAAATGCTTCAGTTGGTTCTTCGGTTTTCCATCGCCGTAGTCGAACTCACGATTCATCTGCGCCGTCGTCGCGCCGAGCACGTACTTCGCCGCCATCGTGTGACAGAGCGTGCATTCGGCTCGGCTGGGGAAGTGCCACTTCTGCTCGCGCACGCCGTTCGGTGCGGACTTGTCTTTGATTTTGAAGACGCGATCCGCGCCTTTCGCTTCCAATAGCACGGCGTCGGTCTGTTCGTCGTTCCAAACGTAGGTGTAGCCGTTCCAGACTTGAGCTCCGTACTCGTCATCATTGCCCGGCATCTTGATGTAATGCAGCAGCCGAGTCTCGAGCCGCCGCTTGCTCTTCGGATTGCCGGGCTCGGTCTCCAGCGAAAACGTTTTCACGAACACCGTGCCGTCGGGGAATCGCCAACCCGGCAAGGAACCCGGTGCGGGAAACGGATAGATGACCGTATCGAACTCAATCTTGCCGTCGCCGGGGACGGCCATGAAGCGATCCTTGCTCGCGCCGTCCGACCACAGCGGTGCGATCACGTCATACGGAATGACTCCCGCCGCCGGCTTGTGGTCTTTGACGCTGGCGAACAGACCGGTCTCGCTCAGCTTGCTGGGGAACGGCACCTTCGGCTGAGTGCTCGGCGGGACCGGGACGAGTTGATGCAGCCCGCCTCCCGCGAAATCGACAAACAAGATCTCGCCGGCCGTGTCTTGGATGATCTCGACGATGCGGACCTGCGTGTCGCACAGCTCGCGATGCTCGGTCACTTTTTTCGTCTTCACGTCGTAGCGCAACATCCAGACTTTGCCAGTGTCGTAGTCGCCGTAGATGTAGGCACCCGCCAACTCTGGCAGACGTTTGCCGTGATACACCCAGCCGCCGGTGATCGAACGAAAATCGGTGTGCGAGTGCTCGACGATCGGATCAATGAACGGCGACGGCCCCTTTGGCCGCTCAGGCCGGAACGGATGCAAGCCTTCGCGCACGCTCCAGCCGTAGTTCCCGCCGCGCTGGATGAGATAGACCATCTCCCACAAATCTTGTCCGACTTCGCCCGCCCACATCTGGCCCGTCGGCGCGTCGAAGCTGAATTTCCAAACTTGGCGATGCCCGTAAGACCAAATCTCGCCACGCGCCTTCGAGTCACCGACAAACGGGTTGTCTTTCGGGATGCCATACGCTTTGCCGTCGCTCGGATGATCAACGTCGATGCGCAAGATCGCGCCGAGCAAATCGCTCAGGTCTTGACCGGTCTGCAACGAATCCGCGATCCCGCTGCCGTCGCCCGTCACGAGATACAGCATCCCGTCCAATCCAAATCGCATGCACCCGCCGTTGTGCCCACCGGACGGCCATTCGAGCAGCGTCGTCTCCGACTTCTCATCCGCCACGAGCGTTTCACCACGCGCGACCGTCAGTCGAGACAACCGGCTCCCTTTCGGCGATGGGTTCGCCGAATCAGCAACGCTCGTGACGTAGAGGAATCCATTCTTCTCAAACTGCGGATGAGCCACGATGCCATACACCGTCCGCTTCAAGTCCACGACAAGTTGCGGCTGCGGCTCCTTGGCCGAGCCATCGAGCACCCAAATCTTCCCCGGCCGTTCAGCCACCATCAGCCGCTTCGATCCCGGCACGACGGCCGCCGACAACGGTTCAAACAATTTCAGTTTCGGATACGCCAACTCCAACCGATACGGGTCCGGCGGCTCCGGTGAACCGACCACTTTCGAGGTCGTCCACGGCGTCCGTTCCGCCGACCACAGGTGACTCACTGGCCCGCACAACAACAGAATGCAAAACGACGTGACCCACCCGCAACTCTTGAGCATGATCGCCTCCGACAACGATGACACGCGGCACTATCAAGACGCGGCGAGAGTCTATTCACGCAGCGCGGCCAACATCCAGCATCGCGCTCATTGAACCCGGATTGATTGTTTGCTCGCCACGCTCGCCAAGAGCGTGGACTGTCTTCATCATTTTGTGCCCCATGATTTTGCCAACTCCTCCGCCCATGAATCACAAAATCATGGGGCACAAAATCATGTTCTCGCGGACGGGAGACAATTCATGGCCACAGCACATCGACGAACTTTGGGTTTCTGTCTGTTTTGGTTGCTCGCGGCCGCGTCCATCCGCGCCGCGGAGCCGACGCTGATTTCGATCGACGACCTGTATCGCTCTGATGCCCCGCAAGGCTTGGTGATCTCACTGAGCGGCGACAATGCGATCTATTCGCGTCGTTGGGCCGAGCGGTCGTCTCGAACGTTCCGGTTCTCGTTGTGGCTTGTTGAAGGGGACGCGGCGAATCGACGAGCACTCGAAGAGGGCGAACCGGATGCGCGTTCGCCGCTGTTGTCGCCGGACGGAAAGTGGATCGTGTTTCTATCGACGCGGCCGCTCCAGGATGGCAAGCCTGCGTTCGAGCCGGTCCCGCCGTACTCCGATCCAGCCACCGACCTTTGGTTGATGCCAGCCGCTGGCGGCAAAGCGATCCCGCTATTCGGCCGCGACAAACCCTACGGCCGTGTCTTCAGCGATCCGTTCTACGGACACATCAGCTTCTCACCCGATGGCAAGCGACTGGTTTTCGTCGCCGACGACGGAGTCGATCCGCGCACTGCCGAAGAAAAAACCAACAATGTGCAGATCGTGCGTGAGGATCAAGGCGAAGGGTACGAAGGCTATCGGCCCGCTCAGATTTGGATCGCCGATTTGCTCGATCAACCGACCGACGTTGCCTCCACGCAGGTGACTCGCGTGACCAACGATGACGTCTGGTATGGCGATCCGCAGTGGCTGCCCAATGGCAAAGCGTTGATCGTTCACGCCAACCGCACCTCCGACCGCGAGTCAGTGCGGTACAGCATCAACCACAACTTCGATCTGTGGCGAATTGAATTGTCCGGCGCGGGTTCGTCGCAGATTCGACAACTCACGTTCGACAACGGCCCGGATGTCTCGCCCCGTCTTTCGCCCGACGGCAAACGACTCGTCCATCTGAGCGTGCCGCGCCAAGGCTCGCACGCCGACGTTTTCAATCTGATGGTCATGGACCTGACGACCGGCGGTGTCAGCTCGCGAGTGCTGTTCGATCACCACGGAGCGAAGGCCGATCAGCCACCGCATCTGCCGCCGGCGTTTCCATTGCCGCGCGACTGCTGGCTGTCGAATGAGAAGATTTCTTTCACGGCTCCCAATCGGACCGGCAGCAAGACGCAGGTGATCGACTTCAGCCAAGGTTCCGCGGCGCTGGCGGAATCGAATCTCGAAACTCACAGCCCCGAACAAGCGAAGCTCGCGGCCGCTCGACGCAAGCTGACTCCGCCAGCCGATACGTTTTTGAAGGATCGCGTCGTCGCGAAGGGTGAGCTGGTCTCGTGGAAGAGTTTCGACGGCCAGATTATCGAAGGCATCTTCACTCGGCCGACGACGGCCAACGAAAAACCGCCGTTCAAGATGGTGCTGTACCCGCACGGCGGTCCGCACAGCCGCTCGTCGCTGGGCTTTGATTTCGCCGTGCAGGTCTTCGCCGCGAACGGCTATTCCGTCTTCCAGCCGAACTACCGAGGCAGCGCCGGCTACGGCCAACGCTTCATCGATGCCGACCGGTTCGACTTCGGCGGCGGCGACATGCAAGACATTCTCACCGGCATCGAGCATTTGGTCCGCGAACGACTGGTCGATGCGAAGCGGCAGTTCGTCTACGGCATCAGCTACGGCGGCTACACAACTTGTTCGTTAATCGGTCAGACGGGCCAATTCCGAGCCGCCGTGCCGCAAAACGCCGTTACCGATCTCAACGTCATGTGGGGCCTGACCGACATCCAAAGCTGGACCGAATGGGAATTCGGCGGCCTCCCCTGGGAAGTCCCACAGCAGATGCGCGATCACAGCCCTCTGACGTTCGCGTCGCGAGTGCAGACACCGACTCTCATCCTCCACGCCGCCAACGACCGACGCTGCCCGCTCCCGATGGGCCGCATGTTTTATCGAGCCTTAAAGTCGGCCGGCGTCGAAACGCAAATGGTCATCTACCCCGACGAAGGCCACCCGATCAAACAGCTTCCTCACCAGGAAGATGTCCTGCGCCGAGTGCTCGATTGGTTTGCCACGCACGACGTTGGCCAGCGGCGTTAGCGGGGCTCTACGCGAACTTCAGCAGCAGATCGCCGGTGGAAACTTGGCTGCCGGGTTTGACGAGGACGTCGGCGATTTTTCCATCCCGTTCGGCGGCGATGGTCGTTTCCATTTTCATGGCTTCGATGGTCAGCAGCTTTTGGCCTTTCTTGACGCTGTCGCCGGGTTGGATGGCGACGGTGACGACCATGCCGGGCATTGAGGCTCCGACTTGGTTCGCGTCGGCGGGGTCAGCTTTGACGGCGTGCTTCTCGGTCGGTTCCAGCGAGCGGTCGATGACGGTCACGTCGCGCGGTTGGCCGTTCAGTTCGAAGAAGACGTTGCGCGAGCCGTCGGCGTGAGGTTCGCTCATCGTCAGGTACTTGATGATGAGCGTCTTGCCGGACTCGATGTCGATCGAGATTTCTTCGCCGGTGTTCATGCCGTAGAAGAAGACCGGCGTGGGGAAGATGCTGGTGTCGGAATAGTTCGCGACGTGTTGAGCGAACTCGTCGAAGACCTTCGGATACAGCACGCTGCTGAGCTTCTCGCGACGAGTCGGTTCGTGCTTGAGTGTCCCCTTCAGTGTCTCGCCCACTTTATCAAAGTCGGCGGGGGGCAGCGTCTCACCGGGGCGAGTGGTGAACGGTTTGCGGTCGCGGAGAATGATTTGCTGGATGCGTTCGGGGAAGCCTCCTTCGGGAAAGCCCATTGCTCCACTGAGCAGTTCGATGATCGACTCGGGGAACGCGAGTTCTCGGCCGCCGTCGAGGATTGCTTCGGGCGTGAGTCGGTTGGCGACCATGAACAGGGCCATGTCGCCGACGGCTTTGGAACTCGGCGTGACTTTCACGATGTCGCCGACCATCAGGTTGACTTGCGCGTAGGCTTTGCAGATTTCCGGCCACTGGCCGGCCAGCCCCAGCGACTTCGCTTGCTGATACAGATTCGTGTATTGGCCGCCGGGCATCTCGTGCGAATACAAGTCGGTCGTGGCCGGCTGCTGCTCGCTTTCAAACGGCGAGTAGAACTGGCGCACTGCTTTCCAATACAGGGCGAGGTCGTCGAGATGCTGCGAGTTCAATCCGGTCTCGCGCGGCGAGAACCGCAGGCTCTCACTGAGCGAGTTGAGGTTCGGCTGCGAGGTGCCGCCGCTCATCGGAGCCATCGCGGCGTCGGCGATGTCGAGGTCTTCCTCGGCGGCCATCAGGATCGACGCCGACTGGATGCCGCCGGTGTCGTGTGTGTGGAAATGGATCGGGATGCCGATCTCTTGCTTCAATGCGCGGACCAGTTCTCGCGCCGCTCGCGGCTTACACAGGCCGGCCATGTCTTTGATGCACAGGATGTGCGCACCCATCTTTTCGAGCTGCTTGGCCATGTCGAGGTAATACTTCAGCGAGTACTTCGTGCGACCCGGATTCGTGATGTCACCGGAGTAACAGATCGCCGCTTCGCAGATCGGCCGCACGCCGTGTGACGGTGTCGCCGACAGGACGGCGTCCATCGCGACTTTCATGTTCGGGATGCAGTTGAGCGAATCGAAAATACGGAACACGTCCATACCGCATTCCGCCGATTCGTGAACGAACTCGCGGACGACGTTGTCTGGATAGTTCGTGTAGCCGACGGCGTTCGAGGCTCGCAGCAGCATCTGGAAGAGGATGTTCGGAATCCGCTCGCGCATGTCGGCGAGCCGCTGCCACGGGCACTCTTTGAGGAACCGCATCGAAGTGTCGAAAGTCGCTCCGCCCCACATCTCTAGCGAAAAGAGTTCTGGGCAAAGCCGCGAGTAGGCATCGGCGATCTCCAGAAAATCTTTCGTGCGGAGTCGTGTCGCCAGCAGCGATTGATGTGCGTCACGAAAGGTCGTGTCGGTCATCAGCAACGACTTCTGCTCACGCACCCAACCTGCGAACTTCGTCGGGCCGAGGTCGTGCAAGCGGTCGCGAGTGCCGAGCGGAACGGCATTGAGATGAGTGACGTCCGGCACCGGTGCCGGTTCGCGCCGTGCGGGCTGCGGGCGCTGACCACCGAAGAGCGTGTTGCCGTTGACGATGATCTCGCCCAGATACGTCAGCAGCTTGGTGGCTCGGTCGTGCCGCTTTGGAAACTGGAACAACTCCGGCGTTTGATCGATGAACCGGGTCGTGCAGAGGCCGTCTTGAAACGTCGGATGCCGGAGCAGCTTCACGAGGAACGGGATGTTGGTTTTGACGCCACGCACGCGGAATTCGGCGAGGCACCGATCCAGCCGCTTGAGCGCATCCACGAACCGTCGGCCGCGGGCCGTCACCTTGACCAGCAGCGAGTCATAAAAGGGATTGACGACCGCGCCGCTGAAGGCCGAGCCGGCATCCAGCCGAATGCCCATGCCGCCCGCCGAGCGATAGTGCGCGACGCGACCATAATCGGGCAGAAAGTTATTGGCCGGGTCTTCGGTCGTGACTCGGCACTGCACGGCGAAGCCGGTCGTCCGCACGTCCGCTTGCGAGTTGATGCCGATTAACTCGTTGGAGAGCGGCTCGCCTTGAGCGATCAGAATCTGCGACTTCACGACATCGAGGCCGGTGACTTCTTCGGTGACGGTGTGCTCGACTTGGATCCGCGGATTGACTTCGATGAAGAAGAACTGGTTCGTGTCGGCATCGACGAGGAACTCGACGGTGCCGGCGGCGTAGTAGCCGACTTGCTGGCCGATCTTGATGGCTGCGTCGCACAGCGCGTTGCGGACTTTCGGATCGAGATTCGGAGCGGGCGCGATCTCGACGACTTTCTGATGCCGTCGCTGCACGGAGCAGTCACGTTCAAACAAATGCACGAGGTTGCCGTGCTGATCGCCGAGCAATTGCACTTCGATGTGCCGCGCTCGCTGAATGAACTTTTCGATGAAGATGTCCGGACTGCCGAACGCCGAGAGCGATTCACGCTTCGCCTGTTCGTACTGCGCGACGAAGTCGGCCTCGTCGCGAACGACGCGCATGCCGCGTCCGCCGCCACCGTGAGCGGCCTTCAAAATCACCGGGAAGCCGAGCGACTTGGCGAGCGTGAGTCCTTCATCCGCGTTCACAATCGCTCGCAGGCTGCCGCTGAGGACCGGTACTCCGGCCGCCTGGGCGATTTCGCGCGCGATCGTCTTGTCGCCGAGCTTGTGCAGTGCCTCGACGCTCGGTCCGACGAACGTGATGCCGTTGTCCGCGCACGCCTGCGCGAGCTTCGGGTTCTCGGAGAGAAAGCCGTAGCCGGGATGAATCGCGTCGATGCCGCGCTGGCGGCAGATGTCGATGATCGCGTCGATGTCGAGATACGACTTGATCGGCTCCCCTTTCTTGCCGATCTGATACGCCTCGTCCGCTTTGAAGCGATGCAGGGCGAAGCGGTCTTCGTGCGTGTAAATCGCGACGGTGCGAATGCCCAACTCGTAGGCGGAACGGAAAACGCGAATCGCGATTTCGGAGCGATTCGCCACCAACAGTTTTTCGATCTTGCTCATGTGAACCTGACGGGGAAGCCAGCTTTTTGCTGACTGGGAAGCGGACGAGCACGTTGGAAACGTGCCCCACGACGGCGCGGGGCGGTACGTTATGGGACGTCGTGCGCGGTCGCAATTCAGATGCCGGTCGGCAGAGAGTCTGGCAGAGGAATGGGGCCAGAGGAATGAATTGGAGGCGGCGGAAGGGAGTGGTTAGTCCAAGCCGGCGTGCTTGATCTTTTCCCAGTAGGCGTCGGCTTTGAACTTGGGGCTGTTGTCGCCGTCGTGGCAGGTGTAGCACTGCGTCTTCTTGGACTCGGCGAGCGTGATGCGGACTTCCTTGCGTGCCTCTGCTTTTTTGTCGTCGTTGAGCAACTCGATGTGTTTGCTGCCGGGGCCGTGGCAGTTTTCGCAACCGTTGTCGAGCAAGAGCGGCGTCTTTTGTTTGCTCTCGAAGCCACTGACGTAGCGCAACACATCTTGAGCGTGCCAGCCCGTGACGTGGCAGGCGAGGCATTCGGGATCGTGAATGCGCGAGACCCATTTGCCGGCCTTCTCGGGCCGGCCTTTGATGAGGCTGTCGAAAGCGTGCGCGTGGCCGGACTTCTCCCAGACGGCGAACGCTTGCAGATGGCACCCGCCACAGACTTTTGAGCCGACGAACTTCGCGCCGTTGGACGTCTTGATGGGGGGTTCGGACTCGGCGAGTTGCGACGTCATCAGCAGTTCTTGGTAGAACTGCATGTGCTCAAGCATCTTGTCCGATTCTTGAAAGCGGTCTTGAGTGAGCTTGACCAGTTCAAAGCGGACGCGGTTTTGCGAGTCCTCCGGGAAGAAGCCGATGACTCCGGTGTATTTCCCTTTGTGTCCAACTTGCACGACCAGCGACTGCCCGACCTTTTGGGGATTGTCGAACTCGGGGTCTTCGGCACCGCCGGAAGTCAGCACCACCGCGAACTGCGGAAACTTTGTCGCCAGGGCTTTGCCTTCAGCGAGCGTGCCGTGAGACAGCAGCACCAGTAAGTCGGGTTGTTGAGTTTGCAGTTCTTTGAGCACGGGGGGCAGTGCGGTGGCGGGGTCGTCGATGGTGATATCGACGTTGGCACCGGGCGGAGCGATCTCGTTGCGGAAGCTCGCGCCGAGCACCGACGTCACGCCGACCTTGAGCTTGCCGAGCGTCAGCACTTTGGAACGGACCGGCGTGCCGAGTTCGGGTGAACCAAACAGCGTCACGTTGGCGGAGACGAACGCCAGACTGCTGGGGTCTTTTGGATCGGGAGAGTGATACGCCAGCAAGTCGGCCGCGCCGAGTTTCAATTCTTCGGGGCCGAGGTTGAGCACGCTGTAGCGCATGTCTTTCATGGCGGCGAGGAACGTCTGGAACTTCAGCTTCGTCTGCGGGCGATTGCGATTGACGGTGCCGCCGAGATCGAAGCTTGTCAGCGGCCAGCCCTTGGCTTGCATCTTTTTGATGAGGTCATGCCGCCGCGACACGCCGCCCGATTGGTTTTCGGCGCAGCCGCACGGTTCGAAGTAGCCGTGTTGTTCTCCGGAGAGCACCAGCGCGAGCGCCGGCTTGCCCCAACCATCGAACAGTGGCTTGTCGGCGACGGCCGGTTTCTTGGCGTCGGACTTCGATTGATCGTTCGAGGTCAGCACGACGTTGGTAGAACCCACGTTGTCGGCGGCGATGGCGGAGTCGAGTTGGAGATCGCCCGGCTTCTCGGCTGTGACCGAATTCTGTGCGGGAGATTCGAGACTCGGCGTGTCAGACTTGGCGGACGGAGCGGAAACGGGCGCTTCATTGCAGCCGCTCAAGCTGCCGAGCGAGAGGCTTAGCAAGCTTGCGACCAATCCGTGTCGAAGGCGG
Source organism: Planctomyces sp. SH-PL62 (assembly GCA_945893075.1). Classification (GTDB taxonomy): domain Bacteria; phylum Planctomycetota; class Planctomycetia; order Planctomycetales; family Planctomycetaceae; genus SXKJ01. The sequence continues at coordinate 19,093 of CAMDDX010000066.1, forward strand.
CTCATGCGAACATTCCTTGGCTTCAGAACGAGGTGAACTCGAGGTCGAATTTGATGATCTTCGCTTCGGGATGGTTGGTTTGCAGGATGACCGAGCCAGACCGCTCGCCACCACCTAGGCTCAGCGGCACTCCGCCGGCGGGAACTTCGACAATGATCTCGTACTTGTTACGGCCGGGCCCGTTGAATTTTTCATCTTTACGGAATTCGTATTTCAACTGGGGAGGGTCCAACTTGGCTTCCGTGATTTCCAATTCCTGATCCGACTTTTTGATAAGCACGATCAATTTGCCCTTCCGCCCTTCTTTGGCAGAGAAACGTCCCAGCCGGAAAATGCTCTCTTCCGGAGACCACAGAGTGCCGACTGTGGCGCTGAAAATCTGGACCGGCCCGGAGCGGGTGCCTGTGAATGTGACTTGCATCGATGGACCGACGGGGGCATCGGTTTGCTTTCCAAAGGGGATGTTCGTGTGGATCTGCAAGGTCTCACGCACCTTGCCGATGGAAAAGCCGGGTTGAAAGGTGACTTTCAATTCATAGCCACACTTGGGGTCAGGCGATTTACCGGCGAGATCATCGGCGGGAGGTACGTGTGGAAGCTCCACGTTGCTCTTTGATCCCGGTTTCTCCTCGGGTTTTGGAGAATCAGCCTCCATTTTCGCCATCATCGCGCGGGACTCTTCCGCTTGCGGATCAATCGTGGCGAGCTTCAATTGTTCGGCGGTCATCGGAGTGACGGTGGTCACGATGAGTGGATTGCTGGGCTCCAGCTTGGTGATCTCGAACGCATCGACGATCTGAGAATACACGACCAAGGTTCGTTCGGTCGGTTGTTTTTCACTGAGCGATCCCAAATTGATTTCGTTGGACGGCTTGATCAACAGCCGTTTGCCGACCAAGCCACGAACACGGAAAGTCGTCACCGGGTTCTCCGGATCGTCCGTGCGAATCTTGGCCGAATGCTCAAACAACGTACTCGGGTTCTTGATGGTCCAGGTCAGCTTGACGACGGTTTCCTCGCCGGGCTTCAGTCCGTCCTGCCCTAAGCTGCCGAGTGTGCATTGGCAGGTCTGGTCTCTTGTGAGAGCCACCATCTTGATGGGCGCTTGCCCGTCGTTACGAATCTTGAATTCGTGTTGCCCCTCCTGCATGTGCTCCATCACGCCGAAGTTATGCACGGCTTCGCCGACGACGACAAACTTGCCGTACGGCCCGGACTTCGGCGGCACCGGAATGTCACTGGCATTGGCCAGTTTCAGAGACGGATCATGATCTGTCACGGACTGCTGGCGGAAATGCACCGCCAAGCCGCCACCTGTCAGTACGAGGAACACCACAACCGCGACCGCTCGGATATTCATGAAGCCTCCGCTGAGATGGGGCAGCTTGTAACCTGCCCGCCTAGTTCCAAGTTCCGTAAATCACTGAGAAAAAAACACAACCAAACAACTGCCAAACAGTCGGCGCGGCATTGTGATGGCCGTGCCAAAACCGGTCAATTCGGTTCCGACGGTTCGGCAGCGAGACGTTCCATCCGCTGCCGCGTCTGGCCGTCGAGGTATTTGTCCGAGTGTCCCGCGCGCCGATTGAGGTCGTCTTGCCGAACGGCTCGCCGCGCCGTTTCCTGAGCCTGCTCGATCAACTTCACCTGCTCGCTGGCGATCGCCGACTCCGAGAGCAGTGCCGCATGATGGGGATAACGCTCGACCGCGACCGTGTACGCCGCGACGGCTCGCGCCGCGTCTGGCTCGTTGCGTGAGCGTTCGAATCGCGCCATCCAGAGTTGCCCCAATCGTCGAAACGGCCGTGAAGCGAACGGCAACCGAGTGTTGACGACTTGCTGGTGTTTCACCGACTCGTCGAAATCGTGCTCGGCCTGCGTCGCTTGCCAGCGTTGAAACGCGGCATCGGCCAACCGTTCGTGCGGCTCGATCGCATAAGGATCGGCGCGGTTCGCATCGAGATACCGCTTGTTCGCTGCTGCGAATTGACCGCGTCCCCACTCGGCATCCCCTATTTGTAACGACGTGCGACATAAGATCTCCGGCATGGTCGCCGTCCACCAACACAAAACACACAGCCCTCCGGTGGCGAACGCTGAGACTCCCGCCGGAAGTCGTCCGGGCTTTACGCCTCCGGTCGCCAACTCGCTGGGCGATTTTTTGTCTTGCGCAGTCGTCGTTGACTCGGAACATGCGACTCGCAGCACCCACACCAGCCACAACAACTGCGTGATCGCGGGCATCGCGATCCCGCCCGCGCCCGACAGATGCACCAGCAACGCGACATTCGCCGCTTCCAGAGACCAGCGAATCGCGACCGCCTGCACGCATCCGGACTCCGAAGATCGCTCGGCCGATGTTCGTTGCGCAACCAATACGCCGATCAACCACAACCCCCACCAAATTCCACCCAGCCACCACAACCGCTCATCGGTCCCGTGTCCCATCAACTCCAGGCCGACCGCACTCAGAGGAAACGCCAAGCCGACGCCCCACGCGCCAGCCGACAAAAGGGGTCGGGAGTCTTTTTCAGAGCGGCTGTCGTTGCTCATCGAATGCTTGGGCGAGTCTCCGCCGCTCTGAAAAAGACTCCCGACCCCGTCGCGCCGTTTGAAAACTTCTCGCACCATCAGTCCGACACACGCCAGCAATCCGATCAACCCGAACGTCCCCGCGTTGGCCCACACGTCGAACAGAAAATTGTGCGGATCGGCAATCTCTTCGCTCGACTCCGGCAACTTGTGAGCCAAGTAGTAATCCCGAAAATTGCCCGGCCCAGTCCCGAACCAGAAGTGCTCGCGAATCGTGACCCACGTCCCCTGCCACCACTCCAATCGATAACGCAACGACTTCGGAGCCTCTGACAACACCGCCCGATCCAGCCCACCGCTCAGTGCCGCGATCCCAACCGCGAATCCAACCACGCACGCGCCGGCGATCACCCACGTTCCGATCCGCAGCCACACCCCCTTGCGATCGGAATCCTCCGACTCCCCTCGGCGCGCGGCGACGAGCCGCAACAGCCACCAACCGATCCCCGCGAACAATCCCACCATCGCCGTGCGGCTCTTCGTCAGCAAAAGGCAAAACGCGATGATCGCCGTCAACAACGCCAACGCGATTCGTGAAGTGCGTCCGCCCCCCATCAATCCCACGGCGATCAACCCCATCACGATCAGCAATCCCGCGAACGAGTTCGCCAGAGCGAACAACCCCAACGGCTCACTGCTGGCCTTGAGACGAAGTTCGAGCGACTGCCGAGCACTCTTCTCGATCGGAATCTGTTGCCGAGCCATCTCGGCTCGCAACGACTCCAACTTCCGCACGTCCCCGGCCGAGACGCTCACGGGCGAAACTCCGTCGCCGTGCAGCCGCTCCGCCAGACGATCGTGATCCGAGACGAGCCGGTCGTACTCGCGACTCGTCTCTCCGTACCCGACGTAATGCTGCCACAGTCCGAAGCCAGCCAGCACTCCACCGGCCAGCAAAAGGCCGAGACACAATTGCCGGATGACACGCAGCGACGTCAGCTCCTGCCGCAACATCCAAATCAAAACGCCGGAGCCAACCCACTCCCACGCGAGATTGATCGCCGCGCGCGAGTTGCCGACTCCAAACACGACCATCAGCGCGGAGACGACTTGAGCCACGATCAACAACGTGATCGCGCCATCCAGCGCATCGAACCGAAACGGCTGCTCCTCGAATCGCCAGACCCAAACCGTCCGAGCCACCGCCGTCAGCAACACCAATTGCACCAACCACAACGTCAGTCCCTCGGCGGCTCCTTCGGTCGGGATCAACCAACGAGCGACCAGTAGTGCGGCGAGCCACGCCAGCATTCCGTAGTGTGGGGCAGGGGAGGAGACGATCGAGAAACTTGGGACTCGTTGCTGACGCGACATCGTTTAGACCCTGGAGTGCGGTGGCTCGACACCGCCCTCCATTCAATTGAAATAGCGACGTTCAAACTCTCAAAACCGTCGCTACGCCACCCGGCTGAGCGACAGCCGCTTTCGTGCCGATCAAAGTCTTCATTCCAACTGAATGGAGGGCTGCGTCGAGCCGCAGCACTCCAAGGTCTAACGCTGTCGGTTTAGCTGCCGGAAGCCCTGCTTGGCGACGAAGTCGATTGTGGTTCTTCGTCCGCTCGCCCACTCGTTCGATCGCCCCCTCGCTCCACAGCCCCGCGCCCGATGGTTTCCAAAATCGCGATGATCGCCAGCACGCACAGCACCAGCGCGATGACCAGCCACGCTCCCGACCAGTCCGGAACGCGATACAGCAACAACGCTCCCAGGCCGGTCGTCAGGGTTGCCAGATGCACCGTCAGCACCGCGTGCTTCGGCTTCAATCCAAGCTGCACCAAGCGGTGCGAGAAGTGGCTCTTGTCCGGCTTGAATGGACTGCGTCGCTCGATCAACCGAATCAGCAGGACCGAAGCGAAGTCGTATAGCGGCACCGCCAGCACGCACAGCGGTGCGAGAATCACATGCGGGCCATGCTGAGCCGCTCCGCCTTGTTCGTAGAACGTCCCCAGCACCACCATCGACGCCAGCACGACGCCAATGAAATAGCTGCCGGTATCCCCCATGAAGATTCGCGCGGGGGGCCAGTTATGACACAGAAATCCCAGTAGCGATCCCGACAGCACCAGCAACGCTCCGCCGACCAACCAGCGCGGCTCCGAAAGAGATGTCAGCATGATGACTGCGAAGATCAATGCCGCGATCAGCCCGATGCCCGACGACAGCCCATCCATGTTGTCGAGAAAATTGAAAGAGTTCATCAGCACCACCAGCCACAGCACGCTGATTAGAAACTCCAATGCCGGCACGCCCAGAAACGCCGTCCCGCGCACGCCCGCCCAAACCAGCAGAGCCGCCACGCCGAGCTGAATCACCAACCGCGGCTGCCACGGCAAGTCGCGCAGATCGTCGATCAGACCCATGATCGACAACACCGTCCCGCCCGCCAACACGGCCCACATCCGGCCCGACCGATACATGACACCGTTCAGGTGCGGCCGCAGTTCCGCCGGAATCCAAGACTCCGGCAGATGTCCGTGAGTGATCAGCCACGCCACCAACTGCACGACCGCCAGCGGCAAGACGACCCCCAGCCAAATCCCAATCCCGCCCCCCAACGACGTGGGAGCCTTATGAACTTTCCGAGCCGCCGGATGATCGATCAACCCGATCTTCGGCGACAGGACACGCATCGCCCCGGTCGCCACCACCGACACCAGGAATGCCGGCACCACACACCCAATTACAAACAAAATCATCGCAGCCCTCGCCTCGAACTTGTTCAACGCATCGTCGCAGGTTTCGAGACGAAGCGGGACTGCTCCGCGTTGGATGATCTCGAACGAATTTGGCACTCATCCCCAAGGAGGCGAGTTTTTGAATCACGGCCAGCAACAACAGGATGCCGCGATCAAGACGAGGTTGGAGAGGGGACCAGTCGGTATTTGGACTTATCTCCTTTGCCCCCAGCGTGACGCGATAGGCGGAGCCGATCAGTCGTGGGAAGAGGTCTTCCAGAGCCGGCCGGTCAGCAGTAGCCATGTCGCTTGCCCCAGTCGATCCAAGCCGCTGTGGCTTCCGACATGGTCAGCGGCTGGTCGCGCTCGATCAACGAAGTGCGAGTGATCGCTTCCAACGCCGTGAACCAATAATCGACGTGCCGTTCGAGTTCTCGCAGAATCCACGGCAGCGCCTCCCGGCCCATGCCAATGATTTTCAGATAGGCCGGATGCAGGACGATCTTGTCCATCCGCGAGAGATGCGCCGTTTCCAATTTCCATTGCGACGCCAACTCGTGGAACTCCTGCTCCAGCGACCGCCCCGTGGCCGCTTCTTGAATCACCAACATGATCGCACTCCGGAATTTGGCGCACTCGCCATGACAATCAAATCGCCACCCAACGCCAAATGTCTGGTTGCCAAGAATTCTCTCCCTGCTCCGGCGACAGCTTATCGGCGTTCTCTTGGCTAGGCCACAACAGGCACCATGCTTCAACACTCGAATTGAATCACCCAGAAGTCGGCCCTATGTTACTGCGATGACCGATATGCCAGGACGACCGCCGACGGCCAGCGAACTACTTGCCGACCCCGTCGTAGTGCAGGCGATGGACGAAGCCTGGGCGGAGTCCCAGTCGGATGACCCAGAGAATCGGCATGAAGAGGGCGGCTGGATTTACATGAACCTCACGACTGGCGAGTTCACCACTCGTCGTGCCACGCGAGGCGAACAAGCGTTGATCGATCTGAGCCATCCGCCACGAGGTAAGGGAATTGTTGTGGGAAAGTTTCATACCCATCCCAATCCGTCCAACGAGGGTTGGGATCCCGGTCCCAGTTCGTCGGACGAAATCGTGGATAAACGACACGGCGTACCCGACCTGATTCGCGCCGACGACGGCGTTTATGTTTCGGGGCCGAACAGCCGCCGAGGTGGACTCGCGGGTGGATCGGGCTATCCGACCTGATACGATTCCAACGAAGGAGACCACGCATGGCCATCACAGCGCTTTCACAAGCAGGCAAGACAATCTCGTGCGACGAGGCTTTGAAGATCGCGCGAACCGACGCCGAACGGGTCTACCGCAACTTGTCGCCGTATCGCATTAGCGTTGTTCTGGAGTCAGACGGATGGCAGGTCGATTACGTCTTGAAGGATGCGGCCTTGCAAGGTGGTGGCCCCCACTACCTCATCGACGAGCAGACCGGAGACATCCTTTCCAAACGGTATGAGCAGTAAGACGAACGCCATCCACTCTCCAGAAGTCGCGAATTGTTTAACCCCAACGCAGCGGCGTGGGTGCGAGTCGCCACGTTCGCCAGAACGTGGGCCGTGAGCGACGAAACCCACGCTCTGGCGAGGCGTGGCTACGACGCACGCGCCAGCGGCGTGGGCGCGAGTGGGTGGCGAGCGGCCGACCCGATCCCCGCGCACGCCGATGGCGTCGCGGTGAAACATTCGCGGAACGACGCTTTCGATTGGCTCCACGATTCAATCCGACAATTCGGAATGCTGCGGTGCCTCAAGCTCGATTCGCAATCGGCGTGGCAGGGTGAGTTCCTGGTCCACGAACGCGGTCTGAACGCGGGGGCGGGGCTACGATTTTTCGGATTTGGCGGGAAGAAAGCTTTGTTTGCAAATCAGGCTCTGTCCCCGCCGAATCCGAAAAACCGTAGACCCGACCCCATACTCTCGGTGACTGACGTATTGCCGATCCGTTTCCGACGGACTAAGTTGGCCGAAAGATGATGAGTCGGTCTTCCCAATCTCAGCGAGAGAAAATTCACCATGCCCGTTCAAGAGTTTTATGAGCAGGCCGTTCTTCCGCTGGCAGTCGCCGATCGCCTGCGGCTGGCATCGTTGATTTTGGCGGATATCCCGTCGGAAGCGGTCTTGGACTACAACGAGTATTGGTCAGACGAAGACCTTCAGGATTTCACTCGTTCGACTTGGCTAAGAGCACCGGCTGACGTGGAGACCGCACATGCCGAAACCCGGTGATGTGGTCACGGTCGATTTTGCCGGTGCGACGGGGCTGAAGCGTCGTCCCGTCGTTGTGGTGTCGAGTGGTCAATACCACCGCGAACGCCCCGACGTGATCGTGGCGGTGCTCACCACCAATGTTGCCGCCGCGACCGCTGCCAGCGATTAACTTTTGCAGGACTGGCAGTTTGCAGGGCTGCACAGCGCGTCTGCGTTTCGCTCGTATTTTGGGATGGCTCCGAAAACTGCGGTGCGACACGTCGGCCATCTCAGCCAACGCGACTGGGACGGTGTTTTGAAATGCCTCGGCGTCGCCATTGCCGATTCGTGACCATCGTGTCCCTGTTGTGGCCGGTCTCCTGACCGAGCCACCGTTCGAATCCGCCGCGGCGGACTCGTTCGTGCGGCAAGACATTTCGACTTCCGCGCGGCTTGACCGTTCGGGGAGACCTACGGTCGGCCGGGGTGGTTCGGTCAGGAGACCGGCCACAACGCAATCGGCGTGGCAGGGTGAGTTCCTGGTCCACGAACGCGGTCTGAACGCGGGGTCGGGTCTACGATTTTTCGGATTTGGCGGGAAGAAAGCTTTGTTTGCAAATCAGGCTCTGTCCCCGCCAAATCCGAAAAATCGTAGACCCGACCCCACACGCTATTACTCGTTGATCTGTTCGATTTTTACATCCGACAATTCAAGCGTGGATCGCGTGGACTCGTCGTATTTGGTAAGTGTGATCGTCAGTGGAGATGCCTTCTGGACACCGACAGGCACAGTTCTAAACAACTGATTGTTGACGTAAAGGTCAGCTCTTCCACCAATCGCTCGGATTCGCAGTTGGAGCCATTCGGTTCGCGGCAATGCAATATCTGTGTGTTTTACAATGAAGCGTTCCTTCCGTTGGCCTGAGGCGTCGAATGTTTGCTCCGATACAACGGATATTCCGCGATTATCCACAAACCAGAGGTGACGCATTAACGTGTTGTTCGATCGAGGTTCTTCCCGAAATATGATGGCCACACTGGAGAGCCCAGCGCCGCTTGCTCGCACTGTAAACACCGCGTCGAAGTCATTGACTGGTGGCGCGAACGTGACGCCACCCGAAGAAGTTTTTCCTGACTGAAGTCGAATAAAATAACGACCGTTCTCATACCCCTGTGAGAGATTGCCCTGCGATTGCGACGGTAGTTTTGATTTGTTGGGATCTTTGAAGTCATCTTGGAAGACGATACTGGTGATATTCAGGCGAAGGGACTGCTTGTTTGACACAGAACCGACGGACGCGACGACGCTGACATCGGCACTCATTTTCTTTACGTTACGGTCCACCACGAGTTCCACATCTGCTTGCTTGGCACCGCGCGGAATTATCGCGACCCCACCTTTGAGACTCACGCCTACCGGTAGCCCCTGAAGTTCGAGTCGAATGCCGCCATCGGCATTTTCACTTTCGACGCGGACAGTGACGCGCTTTCCCTCACCGGGATTTATCGAAACCTCGGGCAGTGGTTGGACGGTTAGGCGAATTGGTTTCGAGACTTGTGTAATGGCGGGAGGAGTGGCCGCAGGACTATTCGCGATGGGAGGAGGTGCCGACATATTCGGCGAATTGACTCCCTGTTGTGGCTGTGAGACGACTGGAGACGGATCAGGCTGCTTGGCGGGGATCGCGTTCGCATTGTTGTTGCTGGAATCCGGCAAGATAGCATTGTTCTGCTCCCCGTGCGCACGGCCAGCGCGTATCAAAGTTGTTGACCTGTGAGGACTTCCGCGAGGAAGTCGTCGTTCCAGCCGGCGATTTGCATCTTGCCTCGCAGACTTTCTTTGAGCGGATGATGCTTGAGTCGCGTGATGGCAAAGCGTCGTAGCCAACT
>CAMDDX010000067.1 GCA_945893075.1 Planctomyces sp. SH-PL62
TCCCCGTCTGTCCGGATTAGCGAAGATCAGCGTCGATCAGTGTTCCAGAGCGTTTGCTGGGTGCAAACCATTATTTCCCAACTTCTGTAGCCCAGGCCCTTGTGGCCTGGAGGATTCGTGCCGTTGTTTCAATCAACCGACCCACAAGGGGTCGAGCTACAGCGAGACGCAACTCGCCTTGACACTTTCCGACCGCTCGTTGGACATTCCCGCCCCTTTCCCACCTCCCCCTGTTGCGCATTGTTCGAGAGCCGTGATTCATGGCCGTCGGCGTCCTTTCGATCAGCTTCGATTTCGAGATGGCTTGGGGGACGCGCCGCAACGCGAGCGACCTCAATCATGCTCAAGGGGTTGAGCGTGTGCGCGAAGTCGTGCGCGGGTTGCTCGACATCTTCGCGAGACATCGCATCTCGGCGACGTGGGCGACGGTCGGACATCTGATGCTCAAACCGGAGGACTGCCCAACCGGCCGCTTTCCCAAACAGCTTCCCGCGCCGCAGCCCGATTGGTTCACGGGAGACTGGTACGACGGCATCCCATCAATGACCGAGCCGCGCGGTCTGCGGTACTACGCTCCCGATTTGGTCGAGGCGATCGTCAACTGCCCAGTCCATCAGGAACTGGCAAGCCACACGTTCTCGCACGTCGTCATCGGCGAGGACGCCTGCACGCGTGAAGTCGCGCGGGCCGAGTTTGACACCTGCCGTGAAGTCGCTCAGCGCTGGGGCCGAGAGGTCCGTTCGCTGGTCTTTCCGCGCAACAAAGTCGGACATCTCGACGTGCTCCGCGAGACGGGGCATACCTGCTTTCGCGGGCCGAACTCGGAGTGGTTTCTGCTCGGCACGGCGGCGAAGCCGATCAAGAATCGGTTGCTCAATCGGCTGACGTACAACCTCGTGCGCGTGCTGCGATTTGTGGACGAGTCGCTCGTCATCTGCCCGCCGCTCGGCAAAGCGCGGCGCGTCGAAGGGCTGTGGGAGCTGCCACACAGCATGTTCTTTCCCGGCTGCACCGGTTTATCAAAGTTCGTGCCGCGCGAGTCGCAGGTGCAACGTGCGACCAAAGGCATGATGAAGGCCGCGCGGTTGGGTCGCATCTTCAGCCTCTACACACACCCGCACAATTTCTTGCCGGACGTGCCGGAGCAACTTGCCGCGTTCGAGCAAATCTGCATCGCGGCGGCTCGTCTGCGTGACGCCGGCGAAATTGAAATCAAGACGATGGAGGAAATCGCTCATGACCTGTCCGCCGGCCACAACCTGCACTGGGCCGCGTGAAGCGCGTCCGCGCGTCGCCGTGCTGATGGGACCGTCAGCCGGTTCGCAATACGTCTTCAGCCGACTCGCTTCCGAGGTCGATCTCGTCGCCGTCGTGAAGCAACAACGTCCGCGTCGCGAGGTGCTGCGCGCCGTCTTTCGTCGCGGCAAGAAACTGCGCCGCGGCTATTGGCTCGACCGGTTGTTGCTCGGCGCGTACACGAAGCTGAAACTCAAACGGCAAGCGTTGGCGTGCTCCGAGTACCGCGAGGTCCGCGCGGCAGCCGGCTTCCAGCCCGAATGCGCGGTGCAGCGCGTCGAGTCGATCAACGATCCGTCCGTCATCGACCTGTTGCAGAAGACGCAGCCAGAACTTGTCGTCGTGCTGGGGACGAGCATCCTCAAAGAACCGGTGCTCGCCGCCGCGCCGTGCTTCGTGAATCTGCACGCGGGCATCACGCCGATGTATCGCGGCGCTCACGGCCAGTTCTGGGCGGTGCTCAACCGAGACTTCGGCAACGTCGGCGTGACGCTGCATTTCGTGGACAAGGGGATCGACACCGGCGCGATCGTGAAGCAAGGCCGCTTTGAGTTCGATCCGGCGATCGACAACCTGTTGACGCTGCTCGCCAAATCCAGCGTCGCCGGAACAAAGTTGATCCTGGATTGGATTCATGACAACCGAGCCAACTTCCGAGCTTCACCGACACTGACACCACCAGGTCCGAGTCAGTTGCATTACTCACCCGGCTTGAGCGACTACCGCCAGTTCGAGCAGGTCGCGCGAGACTTGCTCACAAACACTTCCTGGAAAGCCGCCTGACTTGTCCGGCCGATGGCTGATGGCTGAACGCTGTTGGCTGTCATCCCAAAACGATTTTGAAACGACAGCCAACAGCTATCAGCCCACAGCTTTCAGCCGAACCGAATTCCGTAAGGGCCTCGACCGTGATCGCAGCACCGCTTCGTTTCGTTCTGGCAGGCAGCGTCGGCAGCAGCCGGCTGACGTTGCAGGCGCTATTGCGCCATCGAGCGAACGTGGTCGGAGCGCTGGAACTCGTCCCCGTTGATCCGGCGGCGATCAGCGGGTTTGCTCGACTGAATGATGTCGCGGCCGAAGCGAGCGTGCCGTGTGTTGGGTTTCAGAACATCAACGCGCCGGAGATTGTGGCTCAGGTGCGCGATTGGCAGCCGGACTTGTTGTTTGTCGTCGGATTATCGCAGCTCGTCAAAGCGGAGTTGCTCGCGGTGCCGAAGCTGGCGTGTGTCGGCTTTCATCCGACGTTGCTGCCTCGTGGCCGCGGCCGTGCTCCGGTCGCGTGGCTGGTGTTGGACGGGACTCCCGGCGCGGCAAACTTCTTCGTGATGGATGCAGGGACCGACAGCGGCCCGATCCTCGTCCAAGAACCGTTTGACGTTTCGCCGACCGATGACGCTGAGCAAGTCACCGCTTCCCTCGAACAAGCGATTGTCCGCGCGTTGGATCGCTGGCTTCCGAAGCTGCTGGCGGGCGAATGGAATCCGCAACCTCAAGACGACAGGCTTGCGACGTATCACGGCAAGCGTGCTCCCGAAGATGGCTGGATCGACTGGACGAAGTCGGCTGTTGAGATTCACACCTTGATCCGCGCGGCGGGTCGGCCGCATCCCGGAGCGTACTCGTATCTCAAAGACCGCAAGCTGCTGGTATGGCGAGCGGAGTTGGATAACGTCACTCCGTTTCGCGGCGTCATCGGCCGAGTCTTGCTGACCGATCCGCAACGCGGATCACTCGTGCAAACGGGAGACGGTTTGATTTGGCTCAGCGAGGTCGCGTGGGGTGACGGCGATCTGACTAAGCCGAAGCTGTCCGTTGGACATCGATTGGGGTATGTCGTCGAGGATGAAGTCAGTCGGTTGAAGGCACGGGTTGCGGAGTTGGAGGAATTGGTGCGGAGAGTAAGGATTGCCGAGTAAGGATTGCCGAAGGCAGAAGGTCGGCACTTCGCGTTTCCCTTCTTCAATCTGCAATCCTTATTCTGCAATTCTTATTCACGGAGTCTTTCATGCGAGTTGTGGTAATTGCCCCGCATCCGGACGATGAAATCCTCGGCTGCGGTGGCGTAATGGCTCGGCACGCGGCCGAGGGGGACGAAGTCATTGTGATCGTCGCCACGCGCGGTGCGCCCGATTTGTATTCCGATGAGTCGGTTGAACGGACTCGCGCGGAAGCTGGCAACGCACACGCGATCTTGGGGGTGCGTGAGACACGGTTCCTCGAATTTCCTGCTCCGAAGTTGGACGTGACGCCGGGGCATCTGATTGCCGACGCGCTGGCGAAGCAGTTTGAAGAACTGAAGCCCGAACGTGTCTACCTGCCGCATCATGGCGACATTCACTCGGATCACGGCCGCATCTATCACGCGGCGCTCGTGGCCGCTCGGCCGTTGGCGAGTTGTCCGGTCAAGCAATTGCTCTGCTACGAAACGCTCAGCGAAACCGAATGGGCACCGCCGATTTCCAGCGCGGTGTTTTATCCGACCGTGTTCGTGGACATCGCGGCGTACTTGCCGAAGAAGTTGGAAGCGATGCAGTGCTTTACCTCACAACTCAAGCCCGCGCCGAATCCGCGTTCGCTGGTGGCGATCGAAGCGTTGGCTCGATATCGCGGTTCAACGGTCAGCGTCCACGCGGCCGAGGCGTTCGTGCTGGTCCGCGATGTCGTGCGGTGAGTTGGCCGCTACGATTTCGACATGTCTTCGGCCTGGATTTACAAAGCTGCTTGGGTCATCCCCGTCGATCGGCCGCCGATTGAGAACGGCGTGGTCGAGGTTCACGACGGCCTGATCACGGCGGTTCGACCGGCCATGCCGCACGAGCCAGGTCACGATCTCGGCGACATGGCGATTCTACCGGGCTTGATCAACGCGCACGCGCATTTGGAATTCAGCCTGGTTGAGCAACCGTTCCAGCCAACTCAACGATTCACGGATTGGATTCGTTCGCTCGTCGCGTACCGCCGCCGCGTGTTCACTCCGGCTTCGACAGACCAGTGCGTTGCTCTGAATATCGGTGCTATCGAAGCGGGTTTGAGTGGCACCACATTGTTGGGTGAGATCGCCACATCAGACTGGGACGAATTGTTTTTGCCGACGCACGGTCCGCGCGTCGTCGCGTTTCGCGAGTTGATCGGATTGCAATCGGCAGTCATGGAACAACAAATCGAGATCGCAGAGGAATGGCTGACCCGCAAAGCACAACTCGCCCCGGTGACTTACGGCTTGTCGCCGCACGCGCCTTACAGCGTCGCACCGGAGTTGCTGCGCCGTGTGGTCGACCTGGCAACACGATTCGACGCACCGGTCGCGATGCACTTGGCCGAGACACGCGGCGAGTTGGAATTCCTGATGCACGGAAGGGGCGAGTTCGTCGAGATGCTGAAGTCATTCGGCGCGTGGCCGGAGGGCGGGTTTGCGTTGGGACGTCGGCCACTCGACATTTTACAAACGCTGGCCGATGCGCCGCGAGCATTGGTCGTGCATGGGAATTATCTGTCTGATGAGGAGATCGACTTCATTGCCGCTCATACGCAGATGAGCGTCGTGTATTGCCCGCGCACGCATGAGTTCTTTGGACATGAGCCGCATCCGTGGCGGCAGTTGCTGGCGCGTGGGGCGAACGTCGCGCTCGGCACCGATGGCCGAGGCTCGAACCCGGACCTCAGTTTGTGGAACGAGTTAGTTTTTCTGCGCGAACGATTTCCCGATGTCGCGCCGTGTACGTTGTTGGAACTCGGTACGCTGGCGGGGGCGCGAGCACTCGGTTGTGAGCACGAATGCGGAACCATCACGCCAGGCAAGCGAGCGGACTTGGTGACAATATCGCTGACCGAAAGCGGTGATCCGCTCGAACAACTGTTTGTGACCGGCAGACCGATGTTGATTGAGACTGCCGGAAAATCCGCGTCATCTGTGTAATCCGTGTTCTCTCGAAAGTGTCCTCTCTCCGATCAGCACACGGATGACGCGGAGGACACGGATCGCCAAACGCGATTCGGCAATCTGTCGTGACTGGGAGTCACTCAATCACTCGGCTTCCGGCTCTCGGATGGGCTCGACAGGTTCACCGAGTCCGATCAGTCGCATCAGTTCCAGCGCGTTGCTGCGGCGGACGACGCCGGGGCGGAGCAGATAATCGAACGTCATGCGGCCTTCTTCCAGCCGGTCTTCAAAGTGGACGTTCATGGCGATGTGGCCGAGCTTATCGACGATGTCCGTCAGGGCGAGATCATGAGTCGTCACGAGTCCGACCGCGCCGCGATGTAGGAGTTGGCGGATGATCGCCTCGGCTCCGACGCGGCGGTCGTGCGAATTTGTGCCGGGCAGAATTTCGTCGATGAGGAACAGCAGCGGTGTCTGGCCGCCAGTCCGTTCGACAATCCCTTTCAACCGCGAGATCACCGCAAAGAACAGCGACGCGCCTTCGAGCAATGAGTCATGCACGCGGACCGACGTTGCGAGTACGAACGGCGAGAGCTTCAGCTTGGTCGCTCGCACCGGAGCACCCGCAAACGCCAGCACGACGTTGCAGCCGATGGTCCGCAGCAGCGTGCTCTTGCCCGACATGTTCGAGCCGCTGACCATCACCAACTGCGGCTGCTTACCGCAGCGAAGATCATTGCGCACGCTGCGATCCTCGGGGATCAACGGATGACCGAGGCCCACCGCATCGAACTGAGCCTCCGGGCCAGCGATCTCCGGAAACGGATCGGCCGGATGCTCGCAGGCGTAACCGGCCAGCGAACTGATCGCCTCGAACTGCCCGACCGCGTCCAGCCACTGCGCGATCCGCGGGCCGATGGTCGCTCGCCAGCGTTCGATCGCGTGAGACAACCAGATCGGCAAGCAGAGCAAGAACGCGAACGGCACAAAGAACTGATTGTGCAACGAACTGTCGAGCCACTCATCTAACCGATGCAGCCGCCGAATCTGCCAGGAGGGGGGATGCCGCTCGGTGTCGAGCTGCGAACGCAACGCGGTCAGGAACGGCGACTGAAACCGCTCGGCTTCCAGCACGTTGAGCACCTGCGACAGGATCGCCAACCCGGCGTCGGCTCGGTCGATGTCGTGAGCGACCTGCTGCAACAATCCTCTGAACGCGAAATGCAGCACGAGTTCGATGGTGACAACCGACGCGAAGTAAGCCAAAGGCCATTCGAATAGCAGCCATCCGAAGCCGGTGATCAACGCCGCGAGGCCCAGCAAGCCCGCCGTCACCAGCAACGTCCGCGACAACAAGCGCGGCGTGCGCGCTGCCCAGTCCTGCAACAGCGACTGATCAATCGAGTCGTGGACTTCGGCCGGCAGCAGCGCCAACTCTTCGCGTAGATCGACGCGGCCGCGCAGTTCGTTGATCGCTCGCTGGCGGAAGTCGATGGCGGACGGACTGGCTGCCGACCGCAACCAATCGGCCAACGTGTCCTCACCCAATCGTGTGCGAGCTCGGCACAGAAGCTGGAACAGCGAACCTTTGCCGAACAGGTCGAGATCGAATTCATAGGGATGATGCTCGTCAACGTACCGCTCACCGATCGGCTGCGCGTCCTGCCAGCGATGTTCCAAGCGGTCGATATTCACGTCGTGATACGCGATCCCTCGGCGGCAACGATCCAAGCGTCGCAGCACTCGCTCGTGCCGCACGATCGCCACCGCGAACAGACCGAACGGAATCACACACCACCAGGGGGCGACCTCGTTGGCCGTCAGCGACATTGCCGCCAAGCCAATCCCGACGACAAACAACCCCAGCCGCGATAACGACAGCTTGCGGTCGATCTTCGCCAGCCGTTGCAGCTCGATGAAGAAACCGTCTCGCCGTCGCTGATACTCAGCTCGAGCCGCCGACGGTGAGACCGGCAACTCGCCGACCGGAGGCCTGATGGAGATCGAGTCAACGCTGGGAGCCGGTGCGGTCACGGTCACGAAAACTCAAAAAGGGGGGCGCGGGGCAACAACGCACGAACTCATAGCGGCGATCCGGAACTCCGGCAACAGACTGCGAAAGAGCCGAAAAACCGGAGCGACCGAACTGGCGAATTGTCCCCGGCTGCTTTGTGTTGTTAGCATCCGCTGGCTTTGATGCGTTTGGTTGGTCGATAATAAGCCTCGTCAAAGCCTCCCACCTGCGAACTCCCGCCCATGAACCCGCCTGCCAGTGCTTTCCGTTGTTGGCTTGTCAGTCACCGTGCGCGGTGGATTCTGAGCAGCCTCGTTTTGCTGGCCTTCGCCACGACGTCGCACCCGCTTGCCGCACAAGAACCCGCGAAGACGCGGCCGTTTCATTTTGAAACCGACGTGGTCTCGATCCTGTCCCGCTTCGGCTGCAACGCTTCGGGATGCCACGGCAAGGCGGAAGGACAAAACGGCTTCAAACTGTCGATCTTTGGATTCGACCCGCAAGCCGATCACGTCGCGTTGACCAGCGAAAGTCGCGGGCGGCGCACGAATCCAGCGGTCCCCGAACGGAGCCTGCTGTTGCAGAAAGCGTGCGGCGACATGCCGCACGGCGGCGGAGTTCGCATTCGCAAGGACACGGACGAGTACCGCACGCTGCGGAATTGGATCGCAGCGGGCCTGCCGTTCGGCGAGCCAACCGCGCCTCGCGTCGTGTCGATCACCGTTTCGCCGCACGAACAATTGATGAAGCTGAAGTCGACTCAGCCGCTGAAAGTCGTCGCGAAGTTCGACAACGGAATTGAGGAAGACGTCACTCGGCACGCCAAGTTCCAATCGAACAACGACGGCCTCGCGGGTGTTGATGAGCACGGCCTCGTCACGACCGGCGAGACACCGGGCGACGTCGCGATCATGGCCAACTACCTCGGCGCGGTGGACGTCTTCCGCGTGCTGATCCCGCGACCGACTGACTCTGCTTCCGTCGCCCCACCGGGAACCAGAGCCACTGCTGAGGGGAACTTCATCGACCCACTCGTCGATGCCAAACTGACGAAGCTCAACATCCAACCGAGCGATCTCTGCTCCGACGAAGATTTCCTCCGGCGAGCCTTTCTCGACGTCATCGGCACGCTGCCGAAGCCGGACGAGGTTCGCAAATTCCTCGACGACAAACGCCCCGACCGCCGAGCACGCTTGATCGACGATCTACTCAAGCGGCCGGAGTACGCCGACTACTGGGCACTCAAGTGGTCCGATTTGCTGCGCGTCGAACGGCCGACGCTGGGACATGCCGGAGCACACGCCTACTACCGTTGGATGCGCGACGGCTTCGCCACGAACAAACCGTTCGACCGTTTCGCTCGCGAGTTGTTGACGGCCGAAGGACTGCTGCGGGATCAGCCAGCCGGCTACGTCTTCAAAGCGGTCAAGCAGTCGGGCGAGCAAGCCGCGACGATCTCGCAAGTGCTGCTCGGTACCCGCATCGAATGCGCGAAATGCCATCACCACCCGTTCGATCGTTGGAGCCAAACCGATTACTTCGGCATGGAAGCGTTCTTCACACAGGTCTCGTTCAAGCCAACTCCGCAAGGCGAGATGCTGCTGGCGAAGGACTCTGGAGCGACCAAGCATTCGCGCACCGGTGAAACGGTCTTTGCTCACGCACTCGGCGAGCCATCGCCCACGCAATCACCTGACGGAGACCGTCGCAAGCTGCTCGCCGAATGGATGACCTCGCCGAAGAATCCGTTCTTCGCGCGGAACCTGGTGAACCGCGCGTGGGCACACTTCCTCGGCCGAGGTCTCGTTGAGCCGGTCGATGACATGCGGTTGACCAACCCGCCGACGAATCCCGAACTGCTCGACGCTCTGGCCGCGCGGTTCATCGAATCCGGCTTCGATGTCCATCAACTCATCCGCACGATTACCGCCTCGCGAGCGTACCAGCGCTCCGCGCATCCCAACGCGACGAACGAACGTGACGAACAGAACTATTCGCGAGCGTTGCTCAAGCGACTGGATGCCGAAGTCCTCTTCGATGCCGTCTGCCAAGCGACCGGCGTCCCGGAAAAATTCAGCGGCGTTCCCGAAGGCTCACGAGCCATCCAACTCTGGGACAGCCAAGTCAATCATTACTTCCTGAAACTCTTCGGCCGCCCCGTCCGGGCCACCGCCTGCGAATGCGAACGCGCCACCGAACCAAGCGTCTCACAAGTCCTGCATGTGCTCAATTCGCCCGAACTGCAAGCCAAACTGTCTCACGAATCGGGCACGGTCGCCCGCCTCGTCCGCCGCTACCCGTCCGACAATTCCGCCCTAATCGACGAACTCTACCTGACCGTCCAGAGTCGCCTGCCAACCGCCAACGAAAAGTCCGTCGCCACAAAATACCTGCAAGATCATGAATCGACTCGCCGCCAAGCGGCCGAAGATTTAGCCTGGAGCCTGCTCAATTCGTTGGAGTTTGTGTTCAATCACTGACGCGAGAGGACACTATGATGGGCAACGTCCAAAACTTCGGAGAGCAAGCATGACCGTCCAAACATTCCGAGACCTGCTGACCGCTCAGCCATTCCGACCGTTTCGGCTGGTGATGTCCAGCGGCGAGAAATACGAAGTGAAGCATCCTGAGATGGCGTGGCTGTTGCGAACAGATATTTTGGTCGGGATTGACGAGGCTCGAGATGGTCTTCCGACTCGATTCAAGATTTGTTCGTACCTCCATGTGGCGGCGATTGAACCGATTGATGCGCCGGTCGGCTCGCGACGGAAACGCTGAGCCTTGTTGACTCCCAACTCGAATCAAGGAACTTGCTCATGTCCTCCTCTGCTCGATTCTGTGATGGCATTCAACGTCGTGATTTGCTGAGGGTCGGCTGCGCGAGCACTCTGACCGGGATGCTCTCGCTGCCGGAGTTGCTGGCTGGTCGAGCGCGGGCTGCGGACTCAAACAAGGGAGCGAAGGATAAGGACGATGTGTCGCTCATCATTCTGTTTTTGAAAGGCGGCTTGAGCACGATCGACACGCTCGATTTGAAGCCGGACGCGCCGCCGGAGTTTCGTGGTGAGTTCAATTCCGTCGACACGACGGTTCCGGGAATGCGGATTTGCGAGCACCTACCGCTCGTCGCGAAGCAGGCTCAGCACTTCGCGCTGTTGCGGTCGTTGACGCATCCGAATTCGGATCACGGCGGAGCCGACCATTACATGCTGACGGGATATCAGCCGTTGCCGGGTTTCAATCCGAACCTCGTGCCGAACAATCAGCGGCCGGCGCATGGCTCGGTCGTCGCGAAAATGCTGGGGCCGCGCGGTGCGGTGCCGCCATACGTCTGCTTGCCGAAGATGCACCCGTCGGCGGGATCGGCGTATCTCGGATCGGTCGCCGCGCCGTTCGTCGTCGAAGCCGACCCGAACGCTCCCAACTTCAGCGTGCCGGATCTCGTGCCGCCGGTCGTCGTTGATGGCTCGCGACTGAACGACCGCCGAGCGTTGATGCGGCAGGTCGATCGCTTTGAGAAATCGGCTGAGGTCGCCTCGAACGCGAAAGCGCGGATGACCTCCGCCTTCCGTGACAAGGCGTTTGATTTGATCACCTCGCCGGCAACGAAGGCTGCGTTCGACATTCATTCCGAAGGCGAAGCGTTGCGAAACGAATACGGCCGGCACTCGCTGGGACAAAGCTGCTTGATGGCTCGGCGGTTGATCGAGTCGGGCGTCCGCTGCGTGACCATCGACCATTCCAACTGGGACACGCACAACGACAACTTCCGCGTGCTGAAGAACGAACTGCTGCCGCAACTCGACACTGGCCTTTCAACGCTGCTGAGCGACTTGGCCACTCGCAGCCTGCTGGGCAAGACGATGGTCGTCGTGATGGGCGAGTTCGGCCGCACTCCGCGCGTCAACAACAACGCCGGCCGCGACCACTGGGGTCCGGCCAACTGCATCCTGATGGCTGGTGGCGGTGTGCGTGGCGGTTTGATCGTTGGAGCAACCAATCCGAAGGGGGAGAAGCCGGCCGCCGATCCGCGCAGCCCGGAGGACATGACGGCAACGATGTGCCACTGCCTGGGCATTGACCCCGACGCCGAGTTCCACACGCCCGAAGGCCGCCCCGTGAAAGTGGTCAACAACGGGAAAGTGATTCACGAGTTGCTGAGTTAAGGAGCCACAACGATGACTCAATTCGTTGTTGATTCAACGCTGCGAGAACGATTGCGAACCGCTCGTGAGTCGATTGAATTCGTTGATGACAGCGGCCACACCTTGGGTGTGTTTTGTCCGATGTTGCCCCCGCCGTACGACGCCTCGTTGGTGCCAGTGATCACTGACGACGAACGCCGAGCGCGATTGGCTCAACCCGGAAAATACTCGACCGCCGAAGTGCTACGGCATCTGGAAAGCCTGTGATGTTCACGGTCGTCTGGACGCCGGATGCGTTGGATGATCTGGCAACTGCGTGGATGTCTGCGGAACCGGACGTCCGTCGCCAAACCTCTGCTGCGATGACTCTGCTGGAACGACATCTGCGAGCTAATGGTGATCGCCTGGGTGAGTCGCGGCAGGACGAGAACAGCCGTGTGCTCATTGTCGAACCGCTGGGTGTCGAGTTCACCGTCTCAGTTCCTGACCGCATGGTGACTGTCTTTCACGCATGGCGAGTGCCGCCCCGCTAAGCGAAATTCAAGTTGCAACTTGCGCGGCAAAAGACGACAAGTCGCAGCGTGATTTGACCCGCCGCGGCGGATGAGATTGGAAATCGGCTCACGGCGAATCCGCCGTCGGTAGTACAAGGAGTGATCCCTCATGCTTGGAGCGCATCTCGACCCTCAACAATACCTTGCTCGCTGCGCCGAAGAATTCGGTCGGCTGGATCTCAGCCAAACGGCCGGGTTGGCGGATGAAATTTATTCGGCGTATCAAGACGGCCGGTTTGTGTTCATCTGCGGGAACGGCGGGAGCGGGTCGAACTCGTCGCACTTCTGCGAAGACCTCGGTAAGAGCACGCTGCGTCGCGAGGACTTTACGAACGACAGCGTCAAGCGGTTGAAGGTGCTCAGTCTGACGGACAATACGCCGTACATTTTGGCGTGGGGCAACGACGAGGGGTTTGATCGCATCTTCGTCGAGCAACTCAAGAATTTTGCGTCGCCGGATGACGTGCTGATCGCGATCAGCGGCAGCGGCAACAGCCCGAACATCTTGAATGCGGTCGAATGGGGAAACCGCCACAACCTGCGGACGTGGGGCATCACTGGTTACGGCGGCGGCAAGTTGAAATCGCTCGCCAAGAACAATCTGCATGTGCCGCTGGATGACATGGGCTTGGTCGAGTCGATTCATCTCGTGCTGTTTCATTGGATTCTGAACGATGTTTATGGCCGGATTAACAAGGTCGGCCGACACGCTGGCTGACCGTAGCCTGACTTTCCAAGTCGGGTCGCTGAATTCGTGGCCCCGACTCGGAGAGTCAGGCTACGACGATCAACGAACCGGCAGGCTCTGCCGGTCGCGGAGTTTGCTGATATCTGTGCGTCGCACCATCCGATGATTCCAGGCATCGGCGTTGCGCGCGATGAGTGATCGCGGATCGCCATTCCAAACCGGTGCATCCATCATGTCTCGGCAACCAGCCAATGAGACTCCGGATCGCGAGCGAATCGCGAATAAAACCTCGTCCCCGTCGAGCGGCCAGTGGCACGAAACGTCATCGGGCGAGCGGTTGCGAATCGACTCGGTCGTGCGTCCGCGACGCTGGCTAGAACTGCCGGGCCATTTGTCGGCGACAGAACTCAAGCGGCGACTCTGGCACATGAGTCCCGGTCTGTTGCCCATCGCGTCGTACATCTGGCCGCATAAAGATCCGTTGTCGCCGACGTTTCAAAAGATCGCGGCGGGCTTGATCGTCGGCATCACGGCGTTGCTGCTGTGGCGCTACAAGACGATTCGCCGGAAGGGTGAGCAATCGGAGTTGGCGGCGGTGTTCGGTTACTCGGTGTCGGTGCTGGCGACGCTGCTGTTGCTGCCGAAGCATGCCGAGTTGGGAATGCTGGTGTTGTGCGTGCTGGCGTTCGGCGATGGCATGGCGACGACCTGCGGGCTGTTGCTGCGTGGACCGACACTTCCCTGGAATCGTGCGAAGAGCTGGGCGGGCACGCTCGCGTTCGTGGGCTTCGGGGGCTATCTGTCTTCGCTGGCATATTGGGCAGAATCGCAACCGCGAGCGAGTTGGATCATCGCATTGACGTGTGGCTTTTCAGCGGCGGTTGTCGCGGCGTTTGCGGAGTCGCTACCTTCTCGTGTGAACGACAACGTGCGAGTGGGTATCGCTGCCGCCGTGACCGCGATTGCCACGCATGCCTTCGTCGTCGGGATGTGAACGCTGCGACTGCGAGACTTGGATGAGCTGCCTGGAAGTTGTCGAACTGCGGAAGAGCTACGGCAGCACGCGAGTCGTTGACGGCGTCAGTTTCACGGTCGAGGCTGGAGAAATCTTCGGGCTGCTCGGCCCCAACGGAGCCGGCAAGACGACGACCATGTCGATGATCGCCGGGTTGCTCGAAGCGGACTCCGGCGACGTTCGCTTTGACGGCCGAACGCTGAAGTCGATGCCGCGAGACGCTCGCCGATTTTTGGGGATCGCACCGCAAGACCTCGCGATTTATCCAGAGCTGTCGGCTCGCGAAAACCTGGAATTCTTCGGCAAGTTATACAGCCTGAGCGGTGCGGCGTTGCGACAGCGATGCGACGAAGTGCTCGATCAGATCGGTCTCAATGAACATTCCGAGCGGCATTCGGGACACTTCTCCGGAGGCATGAAACGACGGCTGAACTTCGGTGTCGCGCTGATGCACCGGCCGCAGTTATTGATCCTCGACGAACCGACGGTCGGCGTCGATCCGCAGTCGCGATCGCATTTGCTGGAGTGCGTGCGGCAAGAAGCGTCACGGGGCATGGCCGTGATCTATGCCAGTCACTACATGGAAGAGGTCTCGGCGCTCTGCAATCGTGTGGCGATCATGGATCACGGCGTCCGTTTGGCGATGGGACGGCTCGACGAATTGCTCGGCCAGATGCAACAAGAGTTGGCGTTGCGAGTGCGCGGCTTATCGGCGACGGCGCGCGAGCAGTTGAGCGGGCTCATCGAAACGAACGGCGCGCCCAACAGTGATGAATCACGGCTCGTGCTGCACCGGTCAGAAAGCCAATCGAGTGGCGACGGACTCATCGTGGAACTGCGGCGTGTGCTCGATGTACTTGAGGCAGAGAAGTCGGAACTGGTCTCTGTCGAAACGAATCAATCGAACCTCGAACGACTGTTCTTGGAACTGACTGGCCGCAGGCTGCGGGATTGAAGGACTTCGTCTGATGGGCTGGTTTCATCTCACTTGGAAAGACCTGCGATTGCAGATGCGCGACCGGCGTTCGCTGGCGGTGCTGCTGATCCTGCCGCTGATTTTCATCAGCATCATTGGGCTTTCGACGGGCAAGTTGCTCGGCTGGCGCGCCGGCAATCAAGTCATTCAAGTGGCGTGGGTCGATCGTGACGGCGGCGAACTGGCGAAGCGGCTGCAAGCGAAGCTCGCCGAAAAGGGAGACATTCAAGTCATCTCGTATCCCGACACGGTCTCCGCGAAACGGGACGTCTTCAACGGTAAAGCGACGATGTCGCTGACGATCGGGCCGGAGTTTCAGAAGCGGATCGACGAACTCGAACTGCGCGACTTTTTCACGCGTAAGCTCGGCAAGGGGAAGCTCGCCAAGGGGCTGACCAGTCTCGACGTTGAAGTTGAAACCAAAGCCTCGTGGAGTTGGGTGAGCAAGCTGGTCTCGAACAACCTGTATTCGATGACGATGGACGAAGTCTTTCCGACTGTCGCGAAGCGCCACAACCTTGGCCGCGTCTTGATCAGAAACATGGAAGCGGCCGCCGAGGAAGAGGACGCGGAGTCTCCGAATCCACCGACGACGGGCGAACCGGTATCCGCGAAATTAGAAACCTCCGCCGCCGAGGGACGCTCCGCCAAGGCGACGATTTACGATCGGCTGGTGCCGGGCTTCACGGTGATGTTCACGTTTTTTCTGGTCAACGTGATGGCGCGCTCGTTCATCGCCGAACGAGACCTCGGCACGCTGCGGCGACTCCGCATCGCTCCGCTCACGCCGGCAGGTCTGCTCATCGGCAAGACGTTGCCGTATCTGCTGGTCTCTCTGTTGCAGAGCGCGGCGTTGTTCGTGTTTGGCCGGTTGACGTACGGCATGACCTGGGGCGAACAACCGCTGTTGCTGTTGCCGATTATTTTTTGCACGTCGCTGGCGGCCACGAGCCTGGGTCTGTTGATCGCGACGAGCGTGCGGACGGATTCGCAAGTCGCGTCGTACTCGAACCTGATTGTGATCACGACGGCCGGGATCGGCGGCTGCTTTGTGCCGCGCGATTGGATGCCGGAGTTGATGAAGGAGATCAGCGTCATCACGCCGCACTCGTGGTCGTTGATCGCCTACTTGGAAGCGATGACGAATCCTCAGCCTGACGTGGCCGTGATCGCTCAGAGTTGCGTCGTGTTGCTCGGATTCTCGGCGCTGTTTTTCGCCGCCGGCTGCTGGCGATTCCGGTCGTTGGTCTGATGCCTAATTGCAGAATTCCTCTGGCCCCATTCGTCTGTCGAATGCTTTCGGCAGAGGAATGGGGCCAGAGGAATGAGTGCTGTTGGCTGAATGCAGGTCGCATTAGACTTCGCCGCACATTCCCGCCCATTGATTCCTGCCTCCATTGTTTGCTTTCCTCAAGGACTGCTCGTCATGCCCAGACATGGTCTCGCTGCTTATCCGTGGAGCGGCTTGTTGGTTGGTTGGTTGTTGAGTTCCCCGTTGCTGGCTGCGGACCCCAAGCCGACCAGCGATCCCTTTGCCGAACCCTTGGTGAATCACCCGGTCGTGGCTGGGTTCGAGCGGTTCTTCGCGGCGGCGGGAGCCAACGCTCCGAAAGATTTAGAGCCAGGCGGAAAGTTGCTGCTCGGTGAATTGGGTTGCGTGGCCTGTCATCAGGCGGACGGAGCGACCGCGAAGCAAGTCACGAAGAAGCAGGCTCCGATTTTGGACGGCGTCGGCTCGCGCGTGCGATTGAGTTTCATCCGAGCCATGCTTGCGAATCCTCAGCAGGCGAAGCCGGGGACGACGATGCCGGATGTGTTGGCGGGATTGCCGGAGAACGAACGAAGCGCGGCGGTCGAGGCACTCACTCATTTCCTCGCGACTACCGGCGCTCCGCAAGAAGCGATGGCTGAGCACGCCGCAGTCAAAGCGGGAGAGCAACACTTTCATCGGTTCGGATGCGTTGCGTGTCACATGCCTCGCAAGGCGGCGGGACCGATTCCGAAAGTCGCGCAGGCGTTAGTCGATGATGATGATGACGCTCCGAAGAAGCCGGTCACGCAGACGTTCATTCCGCTCGGCAATCTGCCGGCGAAGTACACACTGCCGAGCCTCGCGAAGTTCTTGCAAGACCCGCACGCCGTGCGGCCGAGCGGCCGGATGCCGGGGCTGAACTTGAACGAGAAAGAAGCTCGCGAGATTGCCGCTTATTTCTTTCAGGGGCACAAGGTGCCGCCGAACATGAATTACGCCTACTTTGAAGGTGATTGGAATGACGTGCCGGACTTTGGTGCGCTGAAGCCGGTCGCGACCGGAACGGTCGGCGGTCTCGATTTGGCCGTCGGCAAACGACAGAACAATTTCGGGATGCGGTTCACCGGCTTCCTGCAAATCGACAAGCCGGGTCAGTACCAGTTCTGGATTGGCAGCGACGACGGCAGCCAGTTGCTGATCGACGGCAAAGAAGTCGTCAAGAACGGCGGCGTGCATCCGCACTCGGACAAAGAAGGCCGAGTCTCGCTGGATGTCGGCCCACACGAGATCATCGTCGATTACTTCCAAGGGGGCGGCGAATGGACGCTGACGCTCGACATGCAAGGGCAGGGGATCAAGCGCACGCCCGCCGCCGCGTTCATCACGTTGACTCGCGAGCGACCGAAGCCCGTGGCAACTGACAGCGACGACAAGCCGTTCGTGATTGATCCGTCGCAGGTCGAGAAAGGCCGCAAGTTCTTCGCGACGCTCGGTTGTGCTTCGTGCCACCAGTTGAAAGAAGACAACAAGCAACTCGCGTCCGAGTTGAAGGCGAAGCCGCTCTCGAAACTCGGAGCGAACGGCGGTTGCTTGGCGGAGACGACTCCGCGCGGATTGCCGTATTACCAACTGACTCCGTTGCAACGCTCCGCCACCACCGCGGCACTCAAGTCGTTGAGCAACGCGGCCGAACCAACTCCTGCCGAGACGATTGCTCACGCGCTGCTCAGCTTCAATTGCTATGCCTGTCACGAGCGCGGCAAAGTCGGTGGCGTGGAACCGATTCGCAACGCCTATTTTGAAACGCAGATTCCAGAGATGGGTGACGAGGGCCGTATCCCACCCACGCTCGACGGTGTCGGTGACAAGCTGCGAGAAGAAGCGCTGACCGATCTTTTGCAGAATGGCACGAAGGGCGATCCCAAGCAAAAGGACCGGCCTTACATGCACGCTCGGATGCCGAAGTTTCATGCCGGTTCGCTGGCAAAAACGTTCGCGGCGGTGGACCTCAAGACGGAAGCGAATCTGCCGGCCTTCGACGAGTCGCTCGCGAAAGCGAAGTCCGCCGGCCGGCAACTGGTCGGCGACAAAGGCTTGTCCTGCGTCAAATGCCACCCGTTCAACGAGCACGCCGCCACCGGCATCCAGGCGATCAACCTCAACGCGATGAACCGGCGATTGCGCGAGGATTGGTACTATCGTTATCTCACCGATCCGCAGGCGTATCGCCGAGGCACCCGCATGCCCAATGCCTGGCCGAACGGCATGGCGATCATCAAAGAGGTGCTCGATGCGAATTCTCCGAAGCAGATGCAGGCCACTTGGGCGTACCTCGCCGACGGAGGCAGCGCGGCGATCCCCGCCGGCATCGTGCGCGAAGCGATTGTGCTCACGCCGGACAAAGAACCGATCCTGTATCGCAACTTCCTGCAAGGCCCGAAGTCGGACGGCGGAAACATCACCGCTCCGCGCGGGTTCGCAGTCGGATATCCCGAAGGTGTGAACCTCGCGTTCGACTTCGACCGCTTCGCGCTGCTCTGGATTTGGCAGGGCCAGTTCATCGACGCCTCGAAGCACTGGGTCGGCCGCGGTCCGGGTTTTCAAAATCCGCTCGGCGACAACGTGCTGCCGCTACCGGTAGAGGTGCCGTTCGCAGTGCTGGCCGACGCGAGCACCGCATGGCCGAGTCAACCGGCTCGCGATCAAGGCTATCAGTTCAAAGGCTATCGCTTCGACGAAGCTCGCCGGCCCATCTTCCAATACACGTTCGGCCGAGTTGCGATCGAAGATCTCCCACGCGCGATTCGGAAGGGGAAGGACGGAAAGGACTCAAAGGACGGAAAGGAGTTGTCGCTGGATCGCACACTGTCATTGGCGGTCACTCCCGGCGATCCGGTGTCGCTCAACAATCTCTACTTCCGAGCGGTCACTGCTCAGAAGATTGAACCCGGCACCGACGGCTGGTTCACGATCGACAGCACGCTCAAACTGCGAATCGTTTCGAATTCCACGAAACAACCTCTTGTCCGCCAAGCGGGCAACCGGTTTGAATTGCTCGTGCCTGTGGAATTGAAGAACGGCTCGGCGAAAATCGAAACAAAATACGTCTGGTGAATTCCGTGTGAGATGTTGAGACTCGTGCCATCAAGTCTTTGAATTGAGGGAGTTTCCAATGGTTGCCACACTGACGCCCGATCTGGAAGAGTTCATTCAGTCCGAGGTTTCCACCGGACACTTTGCCTCACGCGAGGCCCTGATTGCGGCGGCAATCAGTGAATTGCGCGATCGACACAGCCAGCTTGAACGACTGCGGCAAGAACTGGCACTGGACGACGATTCGCCGGACGGCGAAAGCCTCATTTTGGAAACTGCTGCGGACTTTCGTGCGTATGCGGAGGATGTCATCGCCCGCGGAAAGGAACGGTTGGCGAATGAACGTGGGCAATCATGAGCCGGGTCGAAATTGCGCCTCGTGCGCGAGCGGATGTGGATGAAATCTGGACCTACATCGCCAGACGTGATCTGCGTGCGGCGGAACGTTGGGTTCGCCAACTGACCAAACGATACCAAATGCTTGGTCGCCAGCCGTTGATCGGAGAATCGGTCGGTGAACTGAGTCCTGGCTTGCGACGCATTCCGTACGGAAACTATGTGATCTATTACGAACAAGAGGGCAACGTCGTGCGGATTCGCCGCGTTGTGCATGGAGCACGCGACGTCAGCCAATTCTGGGGGAACTTCGAATGATCGTCGTTAGACGAATCGCCAAATGCGTTGTCGCAATTGCGACCGTTAGCCTTCTGTTCTTGTCGTCCGTCGTCGCCGCTGACAAGCCGCCGACTGAAGAGGATTATTTCCCAATCACGTCGTTCGTGATCCCCGACAACATCGTGTTGGAGGCGGGTGGGGTTGATCTCATGCCGGATGGCAAGCTGGCGATCAGCACGCGGCGCGGGGAGATCTATTTGCTCGACAAGCCGTTTTCGGCGACGGGTAAGGATGCGAAGTTCTCGCAGTTCGCCAGCGGGCTGCACGAGGTGCTGGGCATCGCGTATCGCGACGGCTGGCTCTACGCGACGCAGCGGCCAGAGGTGACTCGGCTGAAGGACGTGAATGGCGACGGTCTCGCGGACCTCATCGAGACGGTCTCCGATGCTTGGGGCATCAACGGCGATTACCACGAGTACGCGTTCGGCTCGCGGTTCGACAAAGAGGGAAACATCTGGGTCGTGCTCTGCTTGACCGGCTCTTTCACCAGCGACAGCAAGTATCGCGGCTGGTGCCTGCGAATCTCTCCGGACGGCAAGGTGATTCCGACGACCAGCGGCATTCGTTCCCCCGGAGGCATCGGCTTCAATCACCTCGGCGAAGTCTTCTACACCGACAATCAAGGACCGTGGAACGCAGCCTGCGCCTTGAAGCATCTGCGGCCCGGCAAGTTCGTCGGTCATCCCGGCGGCTTCAAATGGTATGACGAGCCTGCCGTCAAAGCGGCTCTCGGCCCGAAGCCGAAGGAACCCGAAAGCGGCGGCCGACTGATGGCTGAAGCGAAGAAGATTCCGGAACTCGAACCGCCGGCCTGTTACTTCCCGTATCCGAAGATGGGCAAGTCGGCGAGCGGAATTGCGTTCGATTCGACCGGCAAGTTTGGACCGTTCGTGAATCAACTCTTCGTCGGCGATCAGTCCGACAGCACGGTCATGCGCGTCGCTCTCGAAAAAGTGCGCGGTCATTATCAAGGGGCCTGCTTCCCGTTCCGCAGCGGGATTGGCTCAGGCAGCCTGGGCATGTTGATGTCGCCGAGCGGTTCGTTATTCGTCGGCGGAACCAATCGTGGCTGGGGCTCGCGTGGTCCGAAGCCGCACTCGCTGGACCGCATCGACTGGTCCGGCAAAGTGCCGTTTGAAATCCATGAGATGCGAGCGAAACCTGACGGGTTCGAGCTGACCTTCACGCAACCGGTGGACGCCGCGGCGGTCAGCGACGTGAAGTCGTATAAGCTCTCGACATACACCTACATCTATCAGGCCAGCTACGGCAGTCCCGAAGTCGATCAAACCACGCCGATGATCGAATCCGCGACTGTCGCTGCTGATCGCAAGAGCGTCCGCTTGAAAATCGACGCTCTGCAAGAAGGGCACGTTCACGAATTGCATTGCGACGGCGTGAAGTCGGCCGAAGGAGTGCCGCTGTTGCACAAGCAGGCGTACTACACGTTGAACTATCTGGCGGAGTAGTTTCGTGGGGCAGGTTTTCAACCTGCCCGTAATCTGGCAAGTTGAAAACCTGCCCCACGTGATGAGATTGCAAATTGAAAACTGCAAATTGCAAATTGCAAATTGAAGACCTGCGGGCACGGCAAGCGGAGCGACTCCGCGAACTGCTGCGAACGGTGGCGGCGTCGAATCGCTTCTGGCAATCGAAGTGGCAAGCGGCTGGAGTCGATCTTGCGGATCTCGATCTCGCCAAGCTGCCACTGACCACGAAGGCCGAATTGGTCGAGGACCACACGGCTCATCCGCCTTATGGATCGAATCTGACATTTGAAGTCGGCGCGTATTCCCGATTCTGCCAGACCTCTGGCACGACCGGTCAGCCATTGCGATGGCTCGACACGCCGGAGTCGTGGCAATGGATGCTCGGCTGTTGGGAGCAGATCTTCGAGATGGCCGGCCTGCGCGCGGACGATCGCTTGGCGTTTCCGTTTTCGTTCGGCCCGTTCCTCGGTTTCTGGGCGGCGTTTGAAGGCGCGGCTCGGCTGGGCCGGCTCTGTTTGCCGGGGGGCGGGATGTCGAGCGAAGCGCGGCTGAAGTTCATCGCAGAGAACCAAGCCACCGTCGTGTGCTGCACACCGACCTATGCGCTGCGGTTGGCTGAGGTTGCCGCTGATCTCGCCAGTAGTCCTGGAAGCACGACGGCCGCTGAGATGTTCAAGTCGGTGCGGATGCTGATCGTCGCCGGCGAGTCGGGGGGGAGCGTGCCGTCGATCCGACAGAAGATCGAAGAAGCGTGGGGCGCGCGAGTCATCGATCACTGGGGCATGACCGAAATCGGACCGCTCGCCGCCGAGTGCGTCGAGAATCCCGGTGGGCTGCACATTCTCGAAACCGAGTGCATCGCCGAAATCATCGACCCTGAATCGGGCCATGTCTTTTCGGCTGATGGCTGTTGGCCGATGGCTGATGGCCGTCAATCTCAACCCTCATCACCACCGATTCGCGGCGAACTCGTCATCACGAATCTCGGCCGCATCGGTTCGCCGATGATCCGCTATCGGACCGGCGACATCGTTGAACTCGATCCGCTGCCGTGTCCTTGTGGAAGAAATCTCATGCGGTTGAAGGGCGGAATCCTCGGCCGCATTGATGACATGCTGACGATTCGCGGCAACAACGTCTTTCCGACAGCGATCGAAGCGATCCTGCGCGAGTTCCCTGAAGTCCTCGAATTCCAATTCCACATCGTGACGCGCGACTCGATGCCGCAGCTTCAGATCGAAATCGAAACGACGATGGGCATCCCGGACGCCGAGGAGATCGACGAGTTCCATGCGATGATCGACCGCATCGAGTCGGCGATTCATGACCGGCTGCACTTTTGCCCGGAAGTCATTCCCGTTCCTCCGGACAGCTTGCCACGATCGGAGATGAAATCGCGGCGGATGAATCGAAAGCAAAAATGAACAAGCCACCGACGTGTCCCATCTGTAGAAAGCGGCTCGTCGGCGACGACGTTCGCAACTCGGAGTATTTTCCGTTTTGCAGCGAGCGTTGCCGGCACGTCGATTTGTTCCGCTGGTCCGAAGGCAAATACGCGATCGTCGAACCGCTCACGGAATTGCCGGAAGGCTTTGACCCGCTTGTGGAGGGCGAGGATCAAGGTGCGAATGACACTGGCGATTGAAGGCTTCCGCGAGCCAGCGCGTCTACTTCCGGACGGCCGATCTTTCCGTTGTGCAACGCGGTGGCGAGCAGCACGCCGTCGATCCCCGCGGCTTGCAGTAATGGCAGATCATCGGCGTTCCGCACGCCGCCGCCGGTGATGAGGCGGACCTCCGGCGCGATCCGCCGGATGGATTCACACAGTGCGATCGTGCTCGGTCCGCGTTGTTCGCCGACGCTGGCGAGATCCAGCACGATCAGTTGCGTGAGGCCCAGGCTCACCACGTTTTGAGCGATCCCCAGCGGCGAGGTCTCCGGCCAATCCGAGTGACCCAACATCGGACGTCCCGCTTGAAGGTCGAGACTAAAGACAATCCGCGGCGTGCCGAACTCGGCCACCAATGTTGCCAGCAATCGTGCGTCGGGGACCGTTTCCAAACCGACAACGACCTTCGCGGCACCCGCGCTCAGCAAGTGATTCGCGTCGCTGAGAGAGCGCACTCCCGCGTCGATCCACAACTCGAAGCCGTCATCGACGAGTTGTTGGTAAACGTCTGCGTTGGGCCTCTGCCTCAGGATGCCATCCAAATCGGCGACGTACAAAGTCGTCAAACTCAGCCGATCGCGAAACGCCCGCGCGACGTCCAGCGGTCGAGCAGACTGCGTCAGCACGCTTTCCACGGGCCGATATTCGTCGCGACGCCCGCCCACGCCGCGCACGACCACACCATCGAGCAAATCCAGCACGGGGATGACCAGCATTGAGAATTCCTTGGAGTGCTGCGGCTCGACGCAGCCCTCCATCCGTTTGGAATAGCAACTCTCGAAGTCTCATCAACCGTTGCTATCAGAATCGGTTGTCGAAACGACCGCGTTCCCGGCAATCAACGTCTCTATTCCAAATCAATGGAGGGCGGCGTCGAGCCGCCGCACTCCAGGGTTTCACACGGCCTTCGTGGGCGAAGCGGCGCGCTGACTGATTTCGTCCGGCTTGATCCGACTCAATCCCGAGGCGGTCCCGGTTCGGGCTCCGCTCTCTTCGCTGGGACTCGCCGACAGTTCGAGCCGCAACGGCAGCGAGATTGTGAAGGTGCTCCCTTTGCCGAACTCGCTGACCAGCGTGATCTCGCCCCCCAGCAGTTTGCACAATTCCTTGACGATCGAGAGGCCCAGACCAGTCCCCTCGAATTGCCGGGTCAGCGCGTCCTCCTGACCGAGCTGCAAGCGGCCCTGGCGGAACTTTTCAAAGATCCGTTCTTGCTCTTCCAGCGGGATGCCGATGCCGGTGTCTTCGACTTCGACAAAGAAGCGTGTTTCTTCGCGGCAGCCGGCGCGAACTCGCACGCGGCCTCCTTCGGGAGTGAACTTGATCGCGTTCGACAGCAGGTTGTTGAGGATTTGTTGCAGCTTGCCGACATCCTGAAACAGCCGCGGCACGTCGGGATCGACTTGCCCAGCCAGCTCGATGTTTTTCTTTTCGGCCTGCGGAGCCATCGCACTGGTTTGCCGCTCGATCAAGTCGGTCAGCGAGGTCTCGACCAAGTGCAGCTCCATCTTGCCGCTTTCGATCTTGGCGAGGTCCAGAATGTCGTTGACCAGCGACAACAAATTGCGGCCCGCGATCTGAATGTTGCCAACGTAGCGCCGCTGTTTGTCGGACAGATTGTCCGCCGTGTTCAGCACGTCGCTGAAACCCAGGATGCTGTTGAGCGGCGTGCGCAGCTCATGACTCATCGTGGCCAGGAATTCGTTCTTGATGTTGTTGAGTTCGTACAGCCGCAGGTTCACGCGAGCCAACTCATCCACCTTGCCGTCGAGGTCGGCGTTGACGCTCCGCAGTTCTTCCTGGACCGTGACGAGATGCCGCAGCATCCGATTGAACGCATGGCTGAGCTCCTCGAATTCGTCGCCGGTGCGGATGTCGGCCCGCATGTCGAGTTTGCCGTGAGCGATCGCGTCGCTGACCTTCTTCAAGTGCATGACCGGCTTGGTCACGACGTACCGCAACACCAGATAGATGGCGACGATCGCCAGCACGACCTTCAGCAACTCGGCCGAGATCACGAAGGCGTTGGTGCGGGCCAGCGAGGCGCGCACGCGGTCGAGCGGCAACGTGATCTTCGCCACTCCCAGAAAGTCGTCGATCTCACGCTTAATTTCGTGGCCGTCGGCATCGACGCTGTGTTCAAGGTATTCATGATTGTGGCATGAGAAGCAGGATTTGGACGCACGAAACGCGACGTAATACTGGTACTGGTTGAGTTCACCGCCGATTTCTTT
Source organism: Planctomyces sp. SH-PL62 (assembly GCA_945893075.1). GTDB lineage: Bacteria > Planctomycetota > Planctomycetia > Planctomycetales > Planctomycetaceae > SXKJ01. The sequence goes on from CAMDDX010000067.1 coordinate 24,982, forward strand.
GACGACCTCTTTCTCACCGCTGCGGAGCTTTTCCCAAGCTTCCCAATCACGATCCTCGGTGGGCCGGAACCTGGGGTCGACGCCAGCCGCCGATGCCTCGGCATGAAACAATTCGCCCTTGAGAGCACGTAGGTCTTCTGGCTGTACCTCGATGTTCAATTCGTCAATCAACGCCTCGAACCGCCTATCCGGAGCGAACAATTGAAAGTGAGTCTTCAGGAACAGCGACGTTGCCAACGAACGTGCCGTCGATCGTGTTGACTGGTCCAGCAGTTTCGTCGTCCGCGAGCGGTATAAGAAAAACGTCGCGACGGCGAGCAACGTCAAGCCGGTGCCGAACAGCACTAAGACTTTCAGCTCAAAGTTGGTCTCGCCCAGCAGACGTTTTAACCGGCGGTATGACATGCGGCGGAGTGTATCGGCAGCAGGGGATGAGAGTCAGGAGTCAGAGGGCAGGGCGATATTGATTCGGCATCGAGGGAAAGAAAAGGGCGGGGAAAGAACGCGGACGCAGCCAAAACACTTCACTCGAAAAAGAACTGCATCCCCTTTCTTCACCGGCCGTTTGCTGTCGTCGTTTGTTTTCCTGGTTGATCAGATCCAGCCTGCCGCGGCGCGACGACGACGGTCGATCACAGACTGGAGTTTCTTCTCGTCTTCGGATCGGAACACCTGGACCGCCGGCTGGACCACTTGTCCGTAGTAGGCAATCACGCGCGGATCGATCGGATCAGTCTTGGCACCCTTGCCGATACGGGCCGCGAACGCACGAACGCGGCGCGGGTTGACCACGGCTACGGCGATGTTGTGCTGATGCAACAGCGTGACCAACAATTCCGCATTGTCGCCAGTGGCCTCCATCACGACGATCGTGCCTTGGGGATTTTTGATCCGCCCAATCAATTCGGCGACGATCTGTTGCTGAGCGTTGTCGATCGACAAAGTTTCTTGGCCGTCCGCAAACGCGAAGTCCAGTTTGCCTTGGGAGACATCAACTCCCACAAACTCGGAAAACGGAGACTGGCCATTCATCATTCGGATCCCATCCTAGTAATTGCGAGCTTGCGCAAAGGCGGCTTCAGCGACGGTTCGGGATCACAAATGAACGGCTTGCGATCACGCTGACACACGGTTTTGCAGGCACCCAGGAACGATCATTCTACATGCGGTTACCCGCTGCCAGTTGCACCCGGCAGCGGGTATTCCTCAACGTAGCGACGTGTCACTCACGGCGACATCGCTCGCCGCGCTGACACTTTTTCCTGGCCTGGCTACCGCGAAGTCAGTTTGAAATCGAACGTTCCCCCGCCGGTAGCGACGGTGCATTTCAACGCGGAGATGGCGTGATCCGAGTACTTGGCAGGCATCGACTCAACCGCTCCCAGATTTGCCGGGGGCGTTTCCAAAGTCGCCACCACAGTTTTACCGGTGGGGTCTACCAAGCGACTGATCATGATCTTGTAATTGCCCACCGGAGCTCCGGCGACACCTCCAGCCGCAGCCTCGTAATTTCCTTTGGCGTCCGTGATCCCGATAGCTCCGTCCCCCATGTTTGAGGCGAGCGGCGAGAAGATCACCATAGCTCCTTCGATCGGCTTGTTGTCCAGCGTCACGCAGCCTTTCGCCGGCGCGAGCGGCGATTCCGCTTTCGGACCTGCCGATGCGCTTCCGCATCCCGCCAGAGTTCCGATTCCGCCAACAAGCAACACCAACTGATAAAGCACTCTCATGATTTGTCTCTCCTCCTGTTCTTGGTTTGTGTTCGATCTTTTCCAAATTCGTTTTCGATGAGCGTCGTCAGCAACAACTCGACGTGAAACGCATTCCACGGAATACCTGACCGATGGTGATCCGCGTTTAGAATTCACCGATCACTTGGTTGTCGGCCATTGTCGAAAGCCGCTGCCGAGTCACCGTGTCGATCTTTTCGCTGATGAAGCGCACGGCTCCGTCGCCCATCATCGACTCGCCGACGAGACGATCGGCGATCACGAGTGCCAGCGCAGGCGACTCGAAAGTACCACTCAGGACGCGGCCAGGTGTGTGCGTGGCCGAGCCACGACGGGCCGCGGAGTGCTTCGGCTTTCCGCGTGCTCAAAGCGGCGTTTGCAAATCTTCCGGCTGCGGATTCAGCAGCGCCAGCATTTTTTCGGCGAAGAACTTGTGTCGGCGTTCGATCGTGTCTTTGGCGTGGGAACCGGTCTGTGTCAACTGGCCGTACTCGACCCAGAAGTCGCCGCGCCGGGCCTTCCGATCCTGAGTGACGTTGAGGCGGAATGTTTCCAAGGCGCTGGATAAATTCACGGCCAATTCTGGCTGGTCATGATCGAGCAGACGATCAACCAACAGCATGAGGTGGATCGCCTCATGTCCAACAATCTTCTTCAGATGGCCTTCTCCAACGGCGATTGAAAGCCTGTGGGTGAGAATTTCGAGGATGTCTTTGAAGCGTTGTGACTCCGCCGATTGCGGGGCGAAATTCAAGTGCTTGTAGTAGAACATGTCGACGTTTGCCCGTTTGATTCCGCACAGTTCTTCGCCTCCCGATTCACGACGGGCCATCAACAGCAGAAACATCTGCGCGGCAAGCTGCCGGTAATCTCCGCGGTTCTTTTTCCGCGCCTTCATGACCGCATTAAAGAACTCGTTGCCGGGGTATCGGGGAATTTCGGGTTTGCCCCCGATCTTGAGAATGTATTCCGTGAAGTTGCCGGGCCAAGCATCTCGCTTTTCCTGTGCGTTGAGGGGCATCCCTGCTTGCAGGCGGATGAATAAGTCACGAGCCTCATTCTGTGCGTCGGTTTGAATCATCACCACCGACAGTTCCGTGTCCCGGAACCTGATTTGTTCCTCCTTGTCCAACTCCTCGAAAGACTTGCCGGCCCACCGGCAAGGCTGTTCCTTGATGAAACTCGGGAACTGGGCGGCAGCTTCATCCGCAATCGGGTCAAACAGTTTGAAATGCCCCTCCATGAATTCATGCAGCGTGTCGATCCGCTGTTGTCCGTCGATGATCTCAAAATCATCTCGTTGAGCCCCTGCCACTTCTTTCCGGATGTGATGCAAGTCAATCAGCGGGATTGGGTAGCCCCGCATGACCGAGTCCACCAGCCGCATTTTCTGTGGTGTGGTCCAAACGGAGCCCCGCTGGTATTCAGGGTTGGGGGAAAGCATGTTGGCTCGTTTCCACTCCAACAGGTGATCCACTTTTTTGGTGAGATGATTCGTCTGCATTCTGGCATTCCTCATTTCATCGTTGACCGTTCGCGCGATTGACCGTGAACTGCAATCGCTCACAAAACGAACGTCTAATCCGCATTCCGAAAATTAGCCGCGCGGCGCTAGCCCCGGTTCATGGCGTGTAACCGGGGCTAGCGCCG
>CAMDDX010000068.1 GCA_945893075.1 Planctomyces sp. SH-PL62
GCCAACACCACAAACTCTTCTCGCTGAGACATCACAGACACATCTTTCCAAGCCATTTCCGTCCTCCTTTCCGAGGTCCGGTAGCTTGAATGAAATGTGTTACCCATGTCTCCGAACGACTGTTACCTATCTCTCCAGTCTAAACAGAAGCAAGCTGGGCCACCCGCGCACAGGCCAGTATTCCTTCGGGCCGGCCTGAGTCACGAGGAGTTTCGTCTCAGCACGGAAATCTGCCGAGCCTTGCGAAACTGGACCTGTCCCCGTTGCGTTCCCTGTCACGAATTCAAGACTTTGCAGAGAGCGTGAATAACCTTGGGACCGTTGGCATTCTTGGCGGTTTCGTCAGTGTCTTTCGGAAGCAATTCCGCGATGACCTCAGCGACAACACGGTGCCTCGCCTTCGCAAATTCCGGTTCCGCACGCAGACTGTCGCAAACCTGCTCGAAAGCATATCGGAGCTTCGCTTCTTGAACTTCACGGCCAACGATTTGCACGCTTTTCAAGAGTGCCTCCGGTGTGATCTCAATCAACTTTCGAGCTAAACGATCCGTGCATGCGCGGACCGTCGCGACATCAACGGTCTTCATCGCAACCATTGCCAGTGCGACCGCGCGAATCATCGGTGAATCGGCAGTCAGCGGTTTTTGCTTTTCGATAGCCGTGAACTCAGCCTCTGCTGCCGCCAGCGCGACGCGTGAACCTGCGATATGACGCAGTGGTGTTTGTGACGGAAGCAGAATTGGTGACGCTGAATCTTGCGCCACGGGTTCAAATTGATTGGCGAACTCCGAACCGGCATCACCGGATTCTGAAGCAATCCGCTTCGGCAATGCGGTTCCGTCAATTCGCTTCAAAAGCTCTTCGAGCGACTTAGTCCGCAAGTCAATCAGATTAACGAGTCCATTCATCGTCTTTGCGCCGAACGAAAGACAATTGCCAGGTATTTCTGCTGCGGCTTTCAATTCAGCGAGTTGAATTTCAAAAGCGTCTTTGATCCGTTGTCGTCCCTGACTATCAACAGCGAACTCAATGAACAAGAAGGCTGCGAATGCCAGGAGAGAAGACATGATGGCCACATCACGGGATGTCAGGATCGACAAAACCAACACAACTACGAGAAAACAGACGAACCGAATTAAGAACCCGCGAACTCTAAATAAATTGGGCAAAAAAGCCGGTCGATAGTCGCATGATGGACAAGTTCGATCAGTTCCTTTCGTCGATTGAACGAGGGCCCGTTCAAAAACCTCGGTTTCGCACTTTGGGCATTTCGTGACTACGCTTCCGCGTCGTTCGACAACGTGGCAATAGTAGTTGATGTAGTTCGTCAACTTCTCATCAAGAGGCCGGAACTTCTTTTGCGCTTCGCCAACCTCGCCTTGCGAACTCAGCGGCACATGGACCAGTTTTTGGTTCCGGTCAAATACGACCGAAGCGCCGAGCAAATCGCGATAGACCTCTTTGAACGTGTGCAGGTTGCTCGAAATCAATTTGAAAACGGCTGCGTCCAACGGCAAACGAAGCCAAGCGATGTCTCGTGTGCAGGCCGCACAGACAGCGGGTGTGCCCGTCAACGACGTATGACAACAAGGGCAATGTGCTCCAAGATAAATCTGCTCGGCACGAGCAGCCTCAGCTTGTTGAGCTTGCTCCCGCGATTTGGCCGCCTGCGTCGCGTGGAGAACCTGGCTAAGAACGCCTAATCCCTGGACCGCATTTCCAAGTTTTTCGACTGTTGTGAGACGGTCAATCGCGTCAACCACATCACCAATATCATCATCTGATTCAGCCATCACGGATTCCTTGGTCGAGGTAGCAGGTTGATGCGGCTCTGGTTTGACGCTCCTTTCAAAACGAGAGGAGCGTCAAACCAGAGCCGCTCACAAGACCCCGACCAAGGGGCACAAAGAACAGCACCCGGCCGACGCTCCCTTTCGGGAGCGCGGTCCAAGGCACTGCTTCTTTGTGCGAGAGCCTTGCGGCTCAAGTTGGTCGTTTCTTGTGAAGCAGAATCTTGACGCACGCGCGTCAATTTCAAATTGTGATCGAGGCCGACAATCGGCCTCGCATGGAGTGCTTGTGCCTTTCAAAGAATGCTCGGTACTCGCCACGTTTCAACTTGGCGAATCGCCGAATGGGCGACAATCTACAACTGGTCTATCGCGAAGGCCAGCAATGAACCTCAGCGTCTCGTCGCACTATGCGAGCTTCGGGCACGGGTCGAGTTCGTCGGCCAGACGGCGGTCATGTACACGCAGAGCCTTGAGCACTTGCCTGACTGGCTCGAAGGCCGATTGCGAGAGGACGTGGTCGGCGTCTTCGGACTCGTCGATGAAGACCGGAATCACGATGGGGACGACCGACCTACGGCCGAGAGGAGTCGCCGAAGTTGAACCAGATCGGGGCGATTCATCTGCAAGAGTTCAACGGTCACGCGGCCTTCCGGTGTTCGGCCGATGGTGCGACCGCCAACGACCTCAAAGTGCGTGGACCAGTCATCAATCCGTGGATTGAAGAGACGCACCAGCGCGCCTGTGGTGGGATCGATCGAAGAGAGATCGGTCCCTTTGAAACTGTTGCACATCGCACACGAATAGGCCAAGTTGCTTTCCATCGTCGCGCCGCGATGCTTGAGGGCCACGATGTGGTCCGGTTGATGCCGCAAACCGGCATCGTCCTCGTGCAACTGGCAATACTCGCAACGTCCACGAGCACGCTGCCGGACGAAGTTCCGAAGCTCAAGAGAAATCCAATCGCTCATCGCGTGGCCTAACCTTGTCGCAAGCGGGCCTTCAACAATCGCAGCAACATTTCGGTCTGCTGAAATTGTTCGAGCTCCTCTTGCTCGTCGTCGGACAATCCCTCGGCACGCTGTTTCGCGATCAGTTCCGCGAAGCGAGTCTCGACCTCCTCGGAAGGCCGAAATGCCAAAACCTCGTCGCGAGCGGGACGGGTCGCCAACATGTCAGCGACCTCATCCAGGTAAATCACTCGATCCAGAACGGCAGACATGTGACACCTCGTGGCGACGGCGACAAACAGATTCTCGCATTCGGCTTCCACTGTATCGTCCGACGTCGCCTGGTACATAGACCATCGAGCTGTTTCCAATCGTCATGTCCACGCAGGGCCTTGTGTACTTGCCAGACTGGCTCGAAGGCCGATTGCGAGAGGACGTGGTCGGCGTCTTCGGACTCGTCGATGAAGACCGGAATCACGATCGTGCCGATCTGCTTGCCGGCGGCTTTGCGGATCACTCGGCCGACCGCCTGGATGATGTCCACCATCGACCGCTTGGGGTCAATGAACGCCACGCCGTCGAGCACCGGAACATCGACCCCTTCGCCCAGGCAGGCGCAGTTGGAGAGGATGCCGCGCGTGTCCTCCGGCAAGTGGCTTAAGCCTTTCAGCAACGTGGCTCGTTGGCCGGCGGGCGTGTGGCCGGAGATGTGTTTCGTCCAAAGTTTTCCCGAGGGCCGGGCCGACCGCGTCAGGTGCGGGATCACTCCCGGCAAGGAATCTCGCCGTGTGGCATCGACGAACCGCGCGGCCTTCGCCACCGACGAGTGGAACGTGATCAGCTTCCGCAGATCGTATTTCTGCATCGCCTTGGCCAAGCCGATCTGAGCGGCCAGCGTCCGAGCGTCGGTGCTGAAACCCTGCGCTGTGCGCGGGTCTCCTGACCCCGCACGTCGCTTGGACCGCAGGTCTCCACTTTGCGTTTGGCTGTCTTGCACATGAAGAGGAGACCTGCGGTCGGGCGTTTCGGCGGGGTCGGGAGACCCGCGCCGAGCAGGGATGCGGACCAACGTCGCTCGCTCGGCCCACGCTTTGGCTTCGCGGTCGGTGACGCCGATCACGACGACCTGATAGTCGGTCAGCAACGGCTCCGGTTTCACGCTGATCGCTTCGTGGAACGTGAGGACGTGGAACTCGGGGCCGAAGACGTGCGCGTCGTCCATCGAGACGAGTTCAAATTCCAGTTCCGCCGCACGCCGCTTGACGTGCTCCTTGAAGTAGCGCGGCGTGGCGGTCATGAACAGCCGCTTGGACGCCTTGATCTTCTTGCCATCCAGCACGGTCGCGAACAAACCCTCGGCGTGTCCGGCCAGACGGTGGGCTTCGTCGCAGATCACCAGATCGAACGGCTTTGGTTTGCCGAAAGGGTGGCACGTCCCTGAGTCATCGAAGGGCGTGGTGTCCGACGAACCAAGACCACGCCCTTCCCGATGGTCAGGACGTGCCACCCGATCGGCCTGAGCAGTCGCGATGCGGTCGGATGATTGATACGTGGCGAACACGACGGCCGGTCGCGTCCGATGCTGGGCGAGGAACTGCTGAATCTCCGCAGACTTGGTTGTGACCTTCACTCCGAGGTCGGCCGTCGATTGAAGCGCAGTGTCTTCGTTGCGTTGCACGACCGACTCGTCCGAACAGACAACGAGCGTGTCGAAGTCCTGCGTTGAATGTCGGCCCCACTCGGCCAGGTTCTGCTGCACCAGCGAGAGCGACGGGACGAGCACCAGCGTGAGAGAACTCTGCAACCGCTCGGCGATCCACAGCGCGGTGAGCGTCTTGCCCGTGCCGCAGGCCATGATGAGTCGGCCTCGGTCATGATCTCGATACCCATTGACCACAGCCTCAATCGCAGTGACTTGATGAGGCCGTGCCGTCCACCGAGGCAGCCGCGCGGCGGTGCCTCCAATCTGAACCGGCCACTGAACTTCTTCCGTCAGGAAATGACCACGCAGGACCAACCCCACCGGCTTCTCTTGTCCGTGAAGCGTCCGGCGAGCCGTGGCCCCGATGTCGTCCGTCGTCGCCATGAGCAGTCGATAGGCGAACTGCGGACGATTCGATTCGGACAGGAACGAGTCGATCTCTCGCTTGGTGATCGTTCGGTCGGGATGATCCGCCTTGGCCTGAATGGCCCACAATTCTCCAGTCCGCGTGCGTGCGACGATGTCGATTCCGGCATCCGTTCCCCACCGCTCCGGCCAATCTTTCCACAGCCAAACCTTGTCGAACTGACCGCGATACCGGGGAGCGTTTTCCAAGAACCACTGGCACAGCCACTCGAAGTCGCCACCGAACGTCGTCCCCTCCGCATCACGGCGAATCTTCGCTTCGATGTACTCGAAGGTGCCTTCCGGCGAACCCAGTTCGGATACGGTCTTCATTGGCATATTGGGAATCACCGTTGAGAGAATCGGGCGACGCGGGGGCCTACGGCAAACAGCTTGCTTGATTCGTCGTCGCTCGCTCTATGGCAGGACTTCCTTCGACACCGGACTGATGCCCAGAAGCGGGAGCAGCGCGGCTTGCATCATCAGTCTCCGTTTTCCAACTTCGTCCAGTCCTCGACTCCCGCGAGGGCGGCGAGCATTTGGGTGTAGCGGGTGAGTTGAGTTTGCAGAGCGGCGAGTTCTTTGCGAAAGGCTTGGCATTGAGCGGGCTTCTTGAACGCTCCTTGTTCGGAGAGGCGATGCCAGCGGGCGGTGAAGGGGCGGACGATTTGGTTCAAGACGACGATGGCCAGCTTCGTGAACTCGGCACAGTCTCGGCCGTGGCGTTTGATGATCTCGCGGGTGAGGTCAAACAGATTGTAGACGCTATCGAGAGCGGTCTTCTCCACGCCGTCCTCCGGCGGTAGCGGCTGCGTCGTGATGCGGGTGAGCAGTTCGATGTAAAGCTCCCACGCGGCGGCCTTGTCTTCGTCCTTGGGCTTCCATTCCATTTCCAGAAACTTGACGTTGATCTTCAGCGAGGTCATGTCCCAGTTTTCGAGCCATTTTTTCCAGCGCATGAAATGAACTCCTGACGAATAGGAAGAGATGGAGCGGCCACAGATGTCGTTCTCGGTGCTGAGCGTAAGCCGTCACAAATCTCCGCGAAAGCGAGGGGGGCTTTGGATTGGTGGATTTGGGCGAAGGGGGGCGGGGTAGCCGCGTTTCGCCAGAACGCGGGTGGGTGGCCGGAGAACCCGCGTTCTGGCGAACGCGGCTACGAGAGGATTCGACTGGCGGGCTTTGCAAATTGGAAATGATCAACGGACACTGGCGGCCAGACCGGTTGATCATTCCTCACTGAAAGGATGCGCGATGTTGTTTCCGATTCGACGACGTAATTTTCTGAAAGTCTCCGCCGCGCTGGCGGCGGCTGGATGGGTTGGGCCGTGGGCGAAAGCCGAGGACAAGAAGCCGCTGTTTGAGATCTCGCTGGCTGAGTGGTCGCTGCATCGGACGATCAATGGCGGGAAGCTCGACAATCTTGATTTCGCGAAGGCGGCCAAGCACGACTATGGCATCAATGCCATCGAGTTCGTCAATCAGTTCTTCAAGGACAAGGCGAAGAACACCGAGTACCTCACGGAACTCAAGAAGCGGGCGGACGGTGAGGGGGTGAAGATGCTGCTCATCATGTGCGACGGCGAAGGGGCGCTGGGCGACGCGGACGAAGCGAAGCGGCAGACGGCGGTTGAGAATCACTTCAAGTGGGTTGAAGCGGCGAAGTTTCTTGGCTGTCATTCGATTCGCGTGAACGCTCAAAGCGCCGGCAGTTACGACGAGCAGGTGGATCGCGCGGCGGATGGGCTGCGGAAGCTGACCGAGTTCGGTGCGAAACATGAGATCAACGTCATCGTCGAGAATCACGGCGGCTTGTCGTCGAACGGTGAATGGCTGGCGAAGGTGATGAAGAAGGTTGATCACAAACGCTGTGGCACGCTGCCGGACTTTGGTAACTTCCGAGTCAGCAAAGACGAAATGTATGACCGCTACAAAGGGGTGACCGAGTTGATGCCGTTTGCAAAGGCCGTCAGTGCGAAGTCGCACGACTTCAACGAAGCGGGCGATGAAACGCAGACCGACTTTCTCAAGATGATGAAGATCGTGCTGGCGGCCGGATACCACGGCTATCTGGGCATCGAGTACGAAGGTGGCAAGCTCAGTGAACCTGAAGGGATCCGCGCGACGAAGAAGTTGCTCGAACGAGTGCGGGCGGAGTTGTCGAAGGCGTAGTCACGTTCCACCGACCCCTTCGCGATTGGCAGCGGCTGAGAACGCTACGTAATATGCTCGCGAAATGTGGTTGCTCAATTGAGTGTCATCGGCATCCGGGAATTCAGCCCCAAGGGGGGCGTGACTCGAAAGCCCAGGGCATCGCCCTGGGTGAGTCATTCGAGAGAACATTTCCAGCCCTGAAGGGGCGCAACTTGCAGGGATGACATGCAAGTCACGCCCCGTTGGGGCTAAACCAAAATTGGTGTTGCCCGAACCCAGGGCGTTGCCCTGGGCTATCGAGTCCGTCCCCGTTGGGGCCAAGACCGGAAGGCCGGTAACACCCAACTCAATTCTGGTCGGGTGAAATGATGGCTGGTTTGCAGATCTCCTGTCCGCAGTGTGGCAAGACGCTCAAGCTGCCGGATCGCAGTTTGTTGGGCCGAAAAGGGAAGTGCCCGAAGTGCAAACATCAGTTCGTGATGGCGGAGTCCGCCGCCGAGAACGAAGAACCCGACACGGAGTCGTTCGACGTCGACGGCTTGTATGACGAGTTGGATCAGATCGAACAACGACGTCTGGCGGGCGATCCCGATGAGGTGCAAATGGAGATCGCGGAGCCGACGCGAGGTCCGGCTGCGGCCGGGACTGGTGCTCGTTGGGTGCCGGATGCTTCGCCCAATGCCGACGTTGCGCCCGCGCCCCCCGCACCAGCCGCGGTGCCTCCCGGATATCCGTATCCGGTGCCGATGCAGCCGCAGATGCCGATGGCTCCGCAGCAGTGGGCGGTTCCGCCGGGGTATGCGGTTCCGCCGGGATATGTCGTCGCGTATCCGCCACCGCAACCGGGGATGCCGTATCCGATGGCTCCGGGTTATGCGCCGATGCCTTATGGGATGCCGCAGTATGCCGCCCCTCCGATGATGGCTCCGCCGCAGCCGATGCCCGCCGCGCCGATGTATGCTCCCGCTGCGCCTCCCCCGGCCGCACCGGTGGCGAACGACAATCCCTTTGCGGTGTTCGGCCAGCCTGAGGCGAGTCCGAGCGTGCTGCCGTCGGAATCCGAAATGTTGGCGGAACGTTCGCGAGCTCCCTCGAAAGCCAAGTCGAAGTCGAAATCGAAAAAGAATCAGAAGGCGAAGCAGACGCAGTTGGTGGCGATCATCGCGGTCGGCCTGTTGGTCGTGGGAGGCATCGCGTTCGCGACGTTGGGCGGTCGGTCGGGAGCGACGGGGAAATCGAAGAGCAAAGCCATCGCTCAAAACTCCGATCCGACTGATGAGGGGACCGGCAACGTGGCACCGCAGTGGGAGTCGCCGCTGCCGGTCAGTCCGACCAAGGGCGACCCGGTGAATTTGATCTGCATGCCCTATGGCGTGAGTGCGGTCGTGCATCTGCGGCCGGCCGAACTCTGGGCGAAGAATCCCAAGCGTGAAGAGTTCCGCTTCTGTTTTGGACCGTTGGGGGAATGGCTCGAAGCGCAAATCAAAGCGTTGTGCAACCACGATCCGGCGGCCATCGACGAACTGACGTTCGGATTCATTCCCGGCGTCGTCAGCGAGCCGATGCAAGTCTGCGGCGTCGTCCGGCTGAAGCAAGCGGCGCAGAAGACGGAACTCATCAAGGTCTTCCGGGAATTGACCGCGGAACTCAAAGAGACCGACGGAGACTACCCGGTCTACGAATCGGACAAGTATGCCTACGTCATCAAAGACCTGCAGACGTTTGCGTTCTGTCCCCGTGGCAAGCAAGCCGAAATGGTCGAGGCGATCAACCGTCCGAACGCGCAAGGACCGGGCATGGAAGCGCTCATCAAGAAGACCGATCGGCAGCGGCAGATCGTGATCATGTTCGATCCCACGACGATGGCCGCTCACGCGCAGTTCATTCTGCCGGCGGAATTGCATCGGGTGGCCGACCGGGCCATCGAGTTCTTCGAGCCGAAACAGATTGAATCGGTCGCCTGGAGCCTGCACATCACTGACGAGAAATTCTATTCCGAGATTCTGGCTCGCAATCGTTCGTCGGTGGCGAAGACCACGCTGCAAACCGATTTGAGTAAACGGCTCGACAAACTCCCGCGTGACTTGCAGGACGCGATCCGCGGTTACATGGACCCCAAGCAGGTCGGCCCGCGTGAGATCATTGGACGCTTCCCGTTCATGACGAAGTTCTTTGCGAGTTCCACGCACGCCACGTCCGGCGACCGCTACGCCTCGCTGACGACTTCTCTCCCGGTCATTGCCGCGCCGAATCTCGCGATCGGTGCGTTGCTGACTTGGGACGAGTCCACTCGGACTGACTTCAACAAGGCATCCAATAACGTGACGCCGCCGAAAGAGACTGCCACCAAGCTGCCTGACCTCGTTGCTGACCGGCTCAAGCAGATCAAATGTGAGATCGAATTCGAACGCGAGCCGCTGCAAGGATACATCAAATTCGTCGCCGACGAGTGCAAGGTGACCATCGACATCGACGGCGATGCGCTCAAGGCCGCCGGTTACACCAAGAACATGCCGCAGAAGTTTTCGTTGGGCAAAGTCACCGGATTGGAAGCCCTCGGAGCGATCCTGAAAAAATACCAAACGGAAAAAGTCCCGATGGCGCTGGTCATCGACGAAGGCAAGAAAGTCGCGATCCTCACCACCAAAGACTTCGCTGAAAAAGACAATCTCAAGATCTTCCCGGTGCCTTAACGAGTCGGCCTTGGCGTGCCTGAAGATTTCCTGAATTCCCAGGCAGCCACTTCCAGCAGCGATTTTTGATGACTAGAGTTTCCAGCGACACTTCAGCCGGTTCTCGGCTTTGCCCGCTCTGATGCAATCTTCTTGGTCGACCCGTTCCTTTTTTCTCGTGGAGGGTGCCATGTCACAGGTGCAAATATCTCGTCGCGGATTCACCTTGATTGAGCTGTTGGTGGTTATCGCCATTATTGCGGTTTTGATCGCGTTGTTGTTGCCAGCGGTGCAGTCGGCCCGCGAGGCCGCTCGGCGGTCGCAGTGCAAGAACAATCTCAAGCAGTTTGGGCTGGCTCTGCACAACTATCACGACTCGATGAGGGTGCTGCCGAAAGCCAGCTATTCCGTCAATCCGCCGCTAGCTGGCCCGCGCGCACCCACCCCAATCGTGGCTTCAACAGCGAATTCCTACGGCTCGTTGGGCTACAGCGTGCATGTGATGCTGCTGCCCTACATGGACCAGAAGGGATTGTGGAGCCAATGGAATAAGGACCAACTCTACGACAACAATACGGTCGGGAGTCCGACGAATCTGACGCTCAATAACAACACGCGTGTCACCGGGTTTCTGTGCCCCAGCGACAGCCGATTCCCTTCAGGGCAAGCGGGCAACAACAACTATTGTGTCAGCACTGGTCCACAGACCACCTGGGTTGCGAGCACGGTCAGCAATGTCGGAGCCTTTCATCTCAACTACACCATTAACCTCGGCGATTTCAAGGACGGCACGTCTAATACGATTGCGATGGCCGAGAGGGTTGTTGGAGACAATGTCGCTACGACGTTCTCCTACGGAGAGACCAACGTGTTGGCCTTAGTGGGCATCACCGCTGCTTCGGTCAAACCGACGGTCGCGCAGGTAGACACTTACGGCTTGGCATGTACTGCCTCATACGCAACTCACCGCTCGGCGGTCGGTCGCGAATGGGCGGGACCGACTCCGGAGCACACCATGTTCAACACGATGGTGCCCCCCAACTGGAGGTATCCCAACTGTGTGGCCACGAACTCGGGCGCGAACGACGGAATCTACGGGGCTCGCAGCCAGCACACCGGAGGCGTTCATCATCTCATGGCTGACGGCGCGGTGCGGATGATGAGCAACAGCATTGATTTTGTGATGTACCAAAACCTGGGGACACGCGCTGGCAAAGAGACGGTTTCGAATTTCTAACCGTCAGTCAGAGATTGAAGCGTGCCGTGGGCGGGTGAGCTTGCCGGATTCGTCAGTGCAAATTCGCCCAAGATCCTTGGGCTATTCACAAAAGGCTTAGGGCTGAACGATGTCTCGAACTATAGTCCTGCTATGCCTGCTGCTCTGTGCTGGGTGTGGCTCCGGGGTCCCGAAGCCCGTGCGCGTAACAGGGACGCCTATTCCAGAGCCAAGCGCCAAAGAGATCCTGGCCGAGATCGTGAAGACCGGCGAATTGTCCGGTGAGACCCACATTGAAGAGGAAATTGAAAAGATTCGCGCCACCGATCCCAACAAGGCCGCAGATTTGCACCGAGACTACAACGTCTTGAGCAGATTGGACGAACCGGACGCCATCAAGCATCAGGCCAACAAAATGCTGGCGAAGTTCAAGTGAGCCGATCGGCACGCGGTTTTTCAATCGCCTCTCACGGTGGTGTCTGGCGGGAGTGTCTCCGCCGTGACCATAATTCGCGCCACGAGTTTTGGTGAGTTCCTGCCGTGGGGATTTGTGGATGGCTCTCGTGCGAATTCGGCGACCGGCGTTTCTGGCTGTGCAGATTCTGTCTGCTTTCTGGGCCGGTTGTTGGCTGAGCTGGGCTGCCGATCAGTCGGCGACTTCACAAGAGACTGCCGCGTCCGCGAAGAATCCTGAGCCGTTGGCGGATGAGAAATGGTGGTCCTTACGTCCGCTCGTGCGTCCGTCGGTGCCAGAAATCGGTCAGGCCATTTTGCCCATGACTCCCGTCAATCCGATCGACAACTTCGTTTCCCAGAAGCTCGCACAGCAGAACTTGATCCCCTCGCCCCCTGCGGATCGTCGCACGTTGATTCGGCGAGTTTCTTTTGATCTGCTGGGGCTGCCGCCGACTCCGGAAGAAGTGGACGAGTTCGTTGCTGACCCGCAGGAAGACGCTTACGAGCGGTTGGTGGACCGACTGCTGGCGAGTCCGCACTTCGGGGAACGTTGGGCGCGGCATTGGATGGACGTGGTCCACTACGCCGAGTCTCACGGGCACGATCAAGATCGGCCCAGACCGACGGCTTGGCCGTATCGTGATTACTTGATCCGCGCGTTCAACGACGACAAGCCGTATTCACAATTCGTGGCGGAGCAAGTCGCCGGTGACGCTCTCTTCCCGGATGACCCACAGGGGATCGTCGCCACCGGGTTCCTCGCGACCGGGCCGTTCGACGAAAGCTCGTTGCAGAGCATTCAAGACGACACCGATGACCGCCGCATCGCGCAGTACCTCGACCGCGACGACATGGTCACGACGGTGATGAGTACGTTCGTCAGCACGACGGTGCATTGTGCTCGCTGCCACGATCATTTGTTCGACCCGATTACGCAGGCGGATTACTACGCTCTGCAAGCCGTCTTCGCGGGCGTCGATAAAGGCGAGCGAACCTACGACGCCGATCCGGAAGTTGGCCGCCGTCGGCTTTCGTTGCGCGGCGAGTTGGTGCGGCTTCGCGGACTCAAGGGACAGACTGATCCGTCGCTGTTGACGCCGGCTGCTCAGGAACTCGCGACCGTATGGGAAGCCAAGCAAGCGGCGCGGCCGTCGGTCTGGCAAACGCTCGAACCGGTGGAGGTGAAGTCGGCTGACGGATCGACGCTCATGAAGCAGCCAGATGGCTCGGTCCTCGCCAGCGAGAAGCGGCCGGAGAAAGACACCTACACGTTGACCTATCACACGCCGCTGCGCGGCCTCACGGCGTTGCGACTCGAAGTGCTGGCGGACGATTCACTGTCGAAGCGCGGTCCCGGTCGGCAGGACAACGGGAATTTGCATCTGAGCGAATTCAAAGTGTTCGCGACCCCCGACGGACAAACACTCGCGGCCGACGCTAAGCCGCTCACACTGAAGAATCCGCGGGCGGACTTCAATCAGGACGGTTGGACGATCGCGCACACGATTGACGGCAATCCGGGGACGGCGTGGGGCATCTACCCGCGTGTCGGCGAGGATCATCGCGCGGTCTATGAATTCGCACAGCCGGTGTCGTTTGATGGCGGGACTGTGCTGACCGTCGCGCTCGAACAGCTTCATGGCGGCGGGCACTTGATTGGCCGACCGAGAATCTCCGTGACGACGGCGACGGAATCGTTGGCGTTGGATGGCGATCTCATTCCCGCGGAGATCATCGCGATTCTGAAGAAGCTGGCCGCCGAACGGAGCGACCTCGAACGAGCGGAACTCGCTCGGTATGTGCGGCAGTCGCAGGTCGAGCGAGACTTGGTCGCGCTGCCGGCTCCGCAGATGATTTTCACGGCGTCGGGCGAAATGAAATCGGACACGCTCACGTCGCCAACTAAGCGGCCGGTGCGGATGGTGCATCTGCTGACTCGCGGCGACATCAAGCAGGCGAAGGAAGTCGCTCAGGCTGGATCGCTGGCCTGTGTCGATGGACTCGCCGCACGGTTTGAAATGGCGAATGCGTCGGATGAAGCCGCTCGCCGAGCGGCTCTTGCGGGCTGGTTGACTGACCGCCGCAACATGCTGACATGGCGCAGCATCGCCAATCGAATCTGGCATCACCACTTCGGCCGCGGTCTGTGCGACACGCCGAATGATCTCGGCCAGATGGGCTCAAAGCCGACGCATCCAGAATTGCTCGATTGGCTGGCGATGGAACTTGTAGGTCAGGCTTTCCAGCCTGACCCGTCGCGTCAAACGGCCGACGATTCGGTGATCGGTGGCGAACGGGTCAGGCTGGAAAGCCTGACCTACACTTCGCTCAAACGCCTGCATCGCCTGATCGTCACCAGTGCGACGTACCGGCAGTCATCGCAGACCAACGAACACAACGCGGCGATCGACGGGGACAATCGGTTCTTGTGGCGAATGAATCGGACTCGGCTGGATGCCGAGTCGGTGCGCGATGCGTTGATCGCGACGACCGGCAAGCTGGATCGCCGCATGGGCGGCGAATCGGTCAAGCAGTTCATTCAGACGGCCGGCATTCATGTGACTCCGAACGTCGATTACGCCAACTTCGATCCTGACAGTCCGGAGAACGGGCGGCGCAGCGTGTATCGCTTCATCTTCCGCACGCTCCCCGATCCGCTGATGGAGACGCTCGACTTCGCCGATTCATCGCAGCTCACGGCGGTGCGGAATTCGTCGGTGACGGCGTTGCAGGCTCTGTCGATGCTCAACAACCCGTTCGTGGTCCGCCAAAGCGAACACCTCGCCGCGCGAGCCTCACAGGGCAGCGGCGATTTGGACCGCCAACTCTCCGCTGCCGTTCGTCTCGTGTTGCAACGCGACCCCACCGACCACGAGCGAACCGTGCTGACCGACTATGCTCGGCAGCACGGCCTGTCCAACGCTTGCCGCGTGTTGCTCAACAGCAACGAGTTCTTGTTTGTCGATTAGGTTTCACGATCCCGGTCGTTCCGATTGTTTGGGAAAAGTTCCGCCTTCAAGAGTCTCTCAATTGAGCGGCTGCTTGACACCCCGCACGCATCGCGGGAAGCTGTTCCGACCCTGCCAGTGATGAACTCTCCCGCCTGAAACAATCCCGCCTGGAGAACCTCCGGTTTTGAGCCGCTTTGTGCGGTGTCCGCTTTCCCGGAAAGGAATGCTCATGACTCACTTTGCTGTGCGTTCGTTTGTGGCCTGCCTCGTGGCCGTTTCGTTGGTGAATCTGGTGGCGTTGCGAGCGTCGGCGTTTGTTCCACCGACCGAAGAGCAACTCAATCAACTCAAAACGCAGGCCGATGAGGCCAAGGGACGCAAGGATGCGGCGGCGACGCAGCTCAAGGGAGTGCAGGACAAGGCCAAGTCCCTGTCCGATGAGATCGCCAAGCTGAAGACCTCGCTGACGATGGCCATGACGGCGCTCAAGTCCAGCGAAGAGAAATTGAAGCCGGCTCAAGAAGCGGCCACCAAGGCGGAAGTCGCCAAGGTTGAAGCCGAGAAGTTGTCCACGGCGGCAAAGACGGCATCCGACGTCGCGGCCAAGGCGGCGGAGGAGGCTCTCAAGAAGTTCAAGGACGAAGAGGCGAAAACGGCGGTCGCTCAGAAGGCGGCGGCGGATGCAGTCGCTCTCGTGACAACGACGACACAAACCATCGAAGTCTCCAAGAAGACGATCACCGATGCGACGGCCGGACTGACGAAGCTCGACACCGACGTGAAAGCGTTCCAGCCGGAAGTGCAGAAGTCGGTGGATGCGCTGGCGATGATCAACACCGAATGGGTCACGAAGCAACGAGTGGTCGAAAGCGGATTGATTGAACTGGGACGCATGGTGTCGTTCTCGCACTCGGTCGCCCCGATCTTCGCGAAGCGGTGCTTGGCGTGTCACAACGCTCGTACCGCGAAGGGGCGGTACAACATGGAAACCTTCACTGCAGTCCTCAAAGGGGGCGAGAGCGGCGAAGCGGTCAAGGCGGGGGACGTGAAGTCGAATCTGCTCGCGCTACTCAAAGATGGCTCGATGCCTAAGGACGCCGATCCGCTCAAGCCAGAGCAGATCGCGATCATCGAGAAGTGGATCGCGACGGGAGCGAACTTGAATGCCGGTTTTGAACCGAACTCGCCGTTGATCCGCATCATTCCGAAAGAAGTGCAGCAGCCCGCTCCGGAGAAGTACCCCGTGCCGGTGCCGATCACGGCGGTTGCGTTCAACCCGGCCGGATCGCTGTTGGCGACGTCGGGCTATCACGAAGTCGTGCTGTGGAATCCGGTGGACGGCGCGGTTGTGCGCCGCATCGGCAATGTCGCCGAGCGGGTCTATGACCTCGAATTCAGTGCGGATGGCAAGACATTGTTTGTCGCGGCCGGAACTCCGGCACAGCTCGGCGAAGTGAAGGTCTTCAATGTCGAGAACGGCCAATTGCTCGGCGATTGGGTCAGCACCGACGACGCGGTCTTCGCGATTGCTCTCAGTCCAGACGGGACCAAGCTGGCCAGTGCCGGCGCGGATCGAGCGATTCGCGTATTCGAAGTTCCGTCCGGTAAGGAGCTGCTCGCGATTGAAGATCATGCCGACTGGGTGATGGACATTGCCTGGTCACCCGATGGGACGAAGCTCGCCTCGGCCAGTCGTGACAAGACGGCGAAGGTTTTCGATCTCAAGACGGGTGACTCGCTCGTGACGTTCAACGCTCACGGTCAGCCGGTTTTTGGCGTCGGCTTCTCGCCCGATGGAGCTCAAGTCATCACCAGCGGAGCCGACAAACAGATTCGCATTTGGAACGTCAGCGATGCCGCTGCAGTTCGCGCGATTGGCGGCTTCGGCGGAGATGTGTTCCGCATCGTGACCACGAAGGAAGGGTTGATCTACTCCAGCAGTGCGGACAAGACGGCGCGCATCCACAAGTTCGCGGACGCTGCTCAAGTCTTCTCGCTGGCAGGTCATACCGACTGGGTCTATTCGGTCGCGTTCAACGCCGCGACCAAGCGCGTCGCGGCCGGTAGCTACACCGGCGAGGTCCGACTCTGGAACACCGACGACGGCAAAGAAGTGAAGCTGATCATCGCTGCTCCGGGATACGCCCCACCGGCAGCGGTCGCAAAATAGTCGGCCGCACACTTCGTGTGCGGAGAGTGTTCGGCACACGAAGTTTGTCGGCGGTTACTACTTTCCCTTACTGAGTTGTAACCGCTTTCAATGGCGCGGTGGCTCGTGCGTTCGCATAATCCCCACTCGACCGCTAAGCCGTTCGGTGAGGGATGATCGCATGAGTGTTATTCGACTGTTGCTGGCCCACGAACTGGCTCTCCCACGCGCCGCTCTGCGTTCGCTGTTGGAATCCGACGCCGGAGTCACGGTCGTTGCCGAAGCCGACCGCGCCGAGCAACTCCAAGAACAACTGCGAGTTCAGCACCCCGACGTGATTCTGATGACGGTCTCGCAGCGTGCGGGCTTGGGAAGTTCGCTGATCGAAACGCTGCGTCGGCAAGACGTGAAGGCGAGCGTCATCGCGGTCTCGCCGCGCAACGAAATGCCTTTCGTTCGCCTGTTGATGGCGGCGGGAGCGGCCGGGTACGTCTGCGAACGCTCGCCGGTCTCGGAGTTGCGCGCCGCGTTGCGTGAGGTCGCTCAAGGCCGAACTTTCATTGACTCCTCAATCGCCGAAGGTGCCGGTGCGGAAACGCTCGGCAAGATGAAGAACGCGGCCGGCGGGCCAAAGTCGTCCGCCTTTCTCAGCAAACGCGAGACGGAAGTGCTCCAGATGCTGGCGCAAGGCTTTACCAATCAGCAGGTCGCCGACGCGCTGTCGCTGAGTGTGAAGACCGCTGAAACGTATCGCGTTCGATTGACTCGCAAGCTCGGCGTGAAGAGCCGCGCGGAGTTGTTCCGCTACGCCTTCGAGATCGGCATGATCGGCCCGGATCAGTTGGCGTAGACCGGACGCCCACGTCCGGTCAATTTGTTCGGACATAGGCGTCCGAACTACGAATTCTGCTACCGCAGATCGAAGCACGCTGCTTCGTCGCTATTACGGACGAGCAACCGGCCACGCGACAGCACCGGATGATTCCACGTCTTGCCGTCGATCGCATGAAACCGAGCCAACTCGCGCGGCGTCTCGGGCGTCGCAGGGACGAGCACGACGTCACCCTCTTCGCTCAGAATCAGCAGCTTGTCCTCAACCAACAGCAACTGACCAAAGCCGTAGCGGCCTTGCTTCCAAAGACGCTTGCCGCCGAGTAAGTCGAGGCACGTCAACATGCCTTCATCCAGACCGAAAACGTAGTTGCCCAGATGCACCGCGCTGTTGAACTTCGTTTTTAATTGCTTGGACTGCCAACGCTCTTGAATGGGCCAGATGTTGTTCTCCGGGCCTCCTGCCCTGGGCAGGACATTTAGCAAAACGCTGCCTTTACCGTAGCCCGATCCAATCAACACTCGCATGTCATCTACAACCAATGGCTGAGCCGCATTGACTTGTGGGGAGTTAGTCCAATCAAAGGACCAAAGGGTGTCGCCTCTTTCAAGTGACAATCCCGATAGACGTAGCCCATCAAAAATCAAAACTTGGCGTACCCCATTTAATGTCGCTAAGTGCGGCGACGCGTAGCTGCCGATGTCGGATCCCACGGACCAGACCTTCTCGCCGCTGTCTCGCCGATACGCAATGACCGCCGAATTTCTCGCTTCGCTGGTTGCGTCATTGCTGCCCGGATTGACGATCACCAAATCATCCACGATCAATGGTGATCCGCATTGCCCCCAGGACAAGTTCGGGGAACCGGCGTCTTCGAGCGTGTTGTGAGTCCACACGCGCTGGCCGGTCGTGGCGTCGAGGCAGTTCAGAATTCCAGTCGCTCCTTGAGTGAAGACCTTGCTGTCATGGACCGTCGGCGTTGAACACGGGCCGACGCCTCCTTGCGGGCTGCTGAAACGGACCGCGTCGGCGTGCGACCACAACTCGCGGCCGGTCTCGATGTCGTAGCAGACGCACAACTCGTTCTCGCCCCGTTGCTCCAGCGTCCAAGCTCGTCGGCCAATCACGGCGAACGCGCCCCAACCGGAACCGATCGGGTGTTTCCAAAGTTGCTTCGGAGGTCGCGTGCTCCAGTCGGTTCGCAGCGATTCGCCGATGACGACGTCGTCTCGATTGGCTCCGCGAAACGCCGGCCAATCCCCCTCGGATGGCTCCAAGCTCTCGCTGGCGAAGTCATCCTTTTCGAGGGAAGCAGGTTTCGAATCGACGCTCTTGAAGAACTCCGAGGCGCGATCTTTTTTGGTCGGCTGCCAACGGAGTGAGAATCGCGGGATCATCGCTCCATCGAATTCATCGAAACGGAACACGGCCAAGCTCACCCCGCCGATGATGGCCAGGATCTGCCAGCCTTGGCCGCGAGTTCGCCACGGAAGCCTGGACCAGAACGTCCACCACAACAGCAGCAGAAACACTGTCAACGGCCAGATGACGAACACACAGGCCCAATCGAGATAGGGCCGGTTCTCGCCGAAGAAGATTGTCGCGGCGGCCTGCAACACGGCTCCAACTCCGATGGCGGCAGCGATCGGCCACCAGCGGATCTTTCGTGCGGGAGTCTCGTTCGAGGAAAGCGTCGCTGCAGCATCCGTTGCCATCATTCCATCTCCGTGAGTGAAAGGTCGCGCGGATGATGATGAGCCGTCTTTGTCATCGCAAGCGGATAGGGCGATAGGTCACATGGGTCGTATGCGTCCTATGTCACGGCAGGAATCGCTCACGCTCAGCCGACGTCGGCATCCGGCACGTTTCCTTCTTGCCGAACAACCGATAGCGATTCGCTGCGATGATTCGATAGCCGAGGTCTCGCAGCGGAAGCGGGATCAGCCACAACACCCAGCCGATCAACCACCACACTCTGCCGAGTTGCCAGAGCACTCGCACCGCCGCCGCCGAGCGGAGAAATTCGCGACCGTTCGCATCTGACCAAACGACGGTGCTGAAGTTTGAGTCTACGGCTTTCGGCTCTCGGCTTTCGGCTTTCGGCCGGAGCTTGGCGGTTTCGCCTTGCAGCGGAGCGAAGCGGATCGCTCCTCGACGGTCGCGGGACAGAATGAAGTCCACAGAGCGGTTGCACAACCCGCAGACACCGTCGAAGAACAGGACATTCGTCGGACGATCCGCTTCGCTGATCGCGGCACGATCTTCAGTGCTAGTTGTTTCCGAATTCATGAACCAGTTCCCAAGGGCGTCCTGCATTTCTGCTGAAGCTCGCGTCGGCCAGTCCCGCGAACGCTCCTTCGAGCAATTCCAACTCTCCGCGCAGCACGCGCAAGTGCGCGGGGGCTTGAATGCCGAGCTTCACTCGGCCGCGGCCTGTCTGCATGACTTGGATCGTAATGTCTTCTCCGATGCGAATGGTTTCAAACCTCTTGCGAGTCAGGACCAACATGATTTCGTCTCCCCATTGTGTCGCGGCCACGTGCGTCGTGGGTGTCACAAGGCTGTACCAGAATTCTGAGTAGCAGCCGCGAATCTGCTCCGTCATCGGCGAGTTTCCGTCGCTCGCCGTGAGGGAGTTGTGGAAGCGAGTCGTGTGCCAATCGCGTGAGTGTCTCCTGTTGTTGTTGCGATGCGATGTTCAATCTCGGCAAGCCGACTGAGGTTGGGAATCAACCCGCCAACACTGCCGCAACGTTGCGGTGAGCCGTTGCAGTGAGAACCGCAGCCGTTCTGAATCATTCACAAAGTAGGAATTACAAAACGAAACCGCCCGGTCGTGTGAACGACCGGGCGGAACATTTCAAATTTCAGATCTCAAATTTCAAATCTGTAATTTCAGTCGTCACCAACCGAGCGACATGTTGGTTTCTATCGCACGCTGAGCCTCATGCAGATCCGAACCGGTATCGAGCATGTAGAGGCGGATGGCATGCACCTTGTCGCCATGAGCGCGAGAGAGACAGTCGCGAGCCACATCGCAAGGCTCGGCGTTGCCGGCGATTCCGAGCAGTCGCTTGGAGATGACCCAAATGTCGCGCGGTCGCTTGGTCAGGCGGACGACATCTTCGCCGGGATAATGCTCCTTCGCGATTTGAGCGGCTTGCTCCTGCGAATCGGCCCAGCCGATCATGATGTGTGCGTTGGTTTCAATTTCGTACAAGGCCATGATTCAAACTCCTGTGAATTTTTCGGCGGCGAATCGTTGCCGCATCATCCTGTGAACGCCGCCGTCCCTGCGACGAGTGATCGGTGATTCCGATTCGACGAGCGAAACCGGCGGGGGAGTATAGTTGCGGTCAAAGTGACCTGCCATTGTGCTCGCACACCCGATTCACGAGGCGGCCTTTTCCTCGGCGGCGCTGCGGCGGAGGTAGAACGGTTCGAGTTTCCACAGGTCGGATTGCTCTCCGGCCAAAGCTTGCTGCTCGCCCAAGGCCGCGATGAATTCGGCTCGCGGCAGATGAAATTCGGGGGCGAGAATTCGCATCGTTGGCGGCAGAGTCGCCCCTGCGGGGCCACTGACAGCGATCTCGCCGGCCCGGCGACAGAAGGAGTCGGCGGGTTCGATGATGATTTCGCCCTGTCGAATCGGATTGGCTACACTAACCCGACGCGCAAGCGAGGATTCCTCCGTCGAATTCCCTCGCTTGCGCGTCGGGTTAGTGTGGTCGCTCTCCGAGTCATCCATGAAGTAACGTCCCACGAACAGTTCGCCGCGTTGCGCGTCGGAAACAACGAAGACTTCCGTGACATCGCGCGGGCTGGCGGCGGCGATCGCGCGAAACGTATCGACGGCGATCAAGCGGCAACCGACCGCGTAGGCCAACGTCTTTGCGAATACAACGCCGACTCGCAAGCCGGTGAAGCTGCCGGGGCCGATGCTGACCGCGACGACTTGTAACTGCTTCGCCGTCAGATTGGCTCGCCGCAATAAAGCATCGACTTCAGAGATCAGCGTCTGCGCATGCCGACGGCCAGCTTGTTGAAGAGTGACCGATTCAATGGTTTCGCCATCGCGACGCAAAACGACGGCTCCGGTCAGTCCGGAAGTTTCCACGCCTAATGTCAGCAGACTCACGCGGTCATCCTGTCCGAGGCGGTCGCTATTGAGCCTCGACCTTGTTGTACAACTCGACGAACTGGGCTTGCTCGACGGGGAATTTGAGTTCGATCTTCGCCTTCTCGAACTTCCCGCGCGTGGTCCGTGAGCGACGCCATTCTTCCTCACTCAGCTTGCCATCGCGGTTGCTGTCGAGTCCCGCGAAGGATTTGATGCCAGGAGACGATTCAGTCGTTGCCGTTGCGCTGGCCGACTTCATCGAAGACGAATCGCTCGGCTTCGTTGAGTCGCTCGAACTTGGGGAACTCTTGGTGTCTCCAGACGGCGCGGCGGTTGAAGTCGTCGTGGCAGACTTCGAGGACGACTTGTCGCTCGAGGAACTCTTCTTCGTGGCCGCAATCAACTCGTCCGGCGTGAGGATGCCATCGCCGTTGCGATCGAGAGCAAAGAACTGCGCGAATGCTTTGCGGTCCCACTCGTACAAACCGATTTGGCCGTCGCCGTTCTTGTCCTTCTCGCGATAGTCAGCGGGCAGGTCTTTGGTGACGCGCTCCTTGGGTTTGGCGGACTTCTTCGAGGACTTGCTGGAACTGGAAGAATCGCGGCGATCATCGCGACCCCGATCGCGATCGTCACGGCGTTCATCACGAGCGGGTTCATCGGAACGCCGTCCGTCACCTCGGTCGGAATCGGAACGAGAAGGAAAGCTCGGAGGTCCGCCGCCGCTTCCAGGAGGACCACCGAATCCCGGAAAACCTCCTCCGCCTGGCGAGCCGCCACCGCTATCAGGGCGGCGGAATTGTTGGGGATCAAAGCTGCGCATCGCCTGTTCGCGCTTCTCCGTGTATTCGCGGAGGCTGACGGGACGCGAGCCATCAATTCCCATTTGAGTCAAAAACTGTCGTCGGAAACCATCGACCTGCTGAACTTCGCCGGCATCAATCACTCCATCTCCGTTCGTGTCGATCCGGCGGAACGATTCTTCCGGCGAGGACATGCCGCCGCCACCGGGAGATCCACCACCCCGAAAGCCTTGAGCCATCGTCGTCGCGCAGACTCCTGCCAACAGGCTCAATGTGAGGACCGCTCGTATCGCACAGCGAATTCCAAAAGCCCGGCGATTCATGGTCTGACACTCCTCGAATCGAGCCAATCCCGACGGTCTGGGGTTCTATCGACGCGGACACAAGCTACCGATGCGACCGGGCGAACGTCAGCCTCCAAGCCGTCACGACCGAACCGGACGCCATCTTCGGCGGATTTTGCCGGTTCGTCAGGAAGATTCAACACAGTCCTCGGCGGGAAGTGCCGACCAACCGTGACAAGAGTTATTGTCACCGCAGAGTCCCCGACTCCGCCGATGATTCTGACGACTTCTTGAGTTCTGATTCCCGACAAGGGTAGCATTCGCGCACTCGCGACCGGTTTCGGCGGTCGCCGGTTGCTTTCCTTCTTTGCCAGTGAGCATCGCCATGAAATTCTTTTCGCACCGATGGGTGATTGCGTTGACGATGGTCGTCACGCTGTTGGCTTCGTCCCTTGCGATGGCTCAGCGCCCCGGCGGCGGGGGCTTTGGTGGAGGCGGCGGTGGAGGTGGCGGTCCGACCATCAGCATATTGACTCGCGACTCGATCGTTGAAGAACTCAAACTGACCGACGAGCAGAAAACCCAAATTGGCGAACTCCGCGACAAGCTGCGAGAAGACACGCGCGTTCGCGACATCTTTGGAAAACTGCGTGATGCCTCCGACGACGAGCGAACGGCTCTGCAAGCGGAGTCCGCGAAAATCTCTGAGGAGCAACGTCTGCAAGCCGATGCGGACGTGAAGAAGATCCTCGCGCCGGAGCAGTTCACTCGGTATCGCCAAATGGCATTGCAGCAACGTGGAGTCAGCGCGCTCGGTGGCACTGATGTCGCCAGCGAAATGAAGCTGAGCGACGAGCAAGTCGCGAAGCTCAAAGCAATCGGTGAAGAGTCCAGCAAGCGAACGCGCGAAATGATGGACAAGATGCGCGAGCAGGGATTCAGCCGTGGCGGCGGGGAAGACATGCGCACGAAGTTCGAGGATCTTCGCAAAGAGTTTGAAGAGAAACGGCTCGCGGTCCTGACCGATGGTCAGCGCCTGCAATGGACCGCACTGAAAGGTCCAGAGCCGGTTGCCGAAGCGGATGCAGCCAGTAAACCAGCCGGTCCCGGCAGCAGTGCGTCGAGTCCAGCGCGTCTGACGACTCCGTTGAAAAATCCTGATGCGGTCGGCAGCCAGACAATTGGCGACGAAAAGCCGAAGAAGCCGGTGGTGTCTTTCGGCAAGTCGGCTGATGAATTCGCCGCCGCCAAAGCGGCTGAATTCATCGCGGAAAAGACCGCTGAAAGCGAGACCGCGAAAACCGATCCGGCAAAGACTGAGCCGACGAAGCCCGAAAAAGTGTCGTTCAACTTCCGGCACGCGCCGTGGGCTGATGTGCTCAAGACGTTCGCGGAACTCGCCGGGCTGACGCTCGATCTCGATGTCGTGCCGCCGGGCACGTTCAACTACTTCGACGAAAAAGAATACACGCCCGAGGAAGCGCTCGACGTCATCAACGGCTATCTGTTGCAAAAGGGCTTCGTGTTGGTCCGCCGCGATCAATTCTTGGTCGTGGTCAACATCGACGATCCTCCGCGGCCGAACCTGATTCCGAACGTGACGATCGAGGAACTGTCGAAACGCGGACGCAATGAGTTACTCAACATCATCATCCCGATCGAGAACATCACTGCGGAGGAGGCGGCCGAAGAGGCGAAGGAACTGATTGGCCCGCAAGGCTCGGTCGTCGCTCTCAAGCGGTCGAGCGCGGTCAGTGTGACCGACATCGGCATGAACTTGCGGCGAATTCACCACCTGTTGGTTGAGCTGAAAGCGATTCCGACCGACATCACGTTCAAGTCGTTCGAGTTGCAACACATCGACGCCTTGGAAGCCGAAGACAAAGTCCGCGCGATGTTTGGCCTGCAACGCGGCGTCGAATCGGTCGCCGAGGGGATGCGGTCTCGTGCCAACGACCCTCGAGCCGGCGAGGCTCGCGACAAAGACGGTCGGCCGATCGTTCTCGTGCCGACGATCACCAAGCCGAAAGTCCAAGTCAGCTCGGACGAACGCACCAACCGGCTGCTGGTCACCGCCAACGCCGCCGAACTGAAGATCATCGACGACTTGCTCAAGACCATCGACGTGGAACAGCCAGCCGGCGGCACCCGGCGTCCACGCAGCCGCGAGCCGTACCTGCACGTCTATCAGGTCAAGACGGCCGACGTGCTGGAGGTTGCCAAGACGCTCAACGTCCTCTACCCGGGCTGCGTCGTGAACCAAGACGGCCGCACCCGCCGCTTGCACATCTTCGCGACGCCGGTTCAGCACGAGAAGATCGAACGCACGATCAAACAACTCGACGGTGAGGAAATGACCGGCGGAACATCGGTAGCGGTGATCCCGACCGGCCGCATCGACTCGCTGACGGCCGTCGCCACGCTGCGCGCGGTCTTCATCGCCGACAAAGATGCCGCGCCCAGCATCACGCCGCATCCGACCGGCTATGGATTGATCGTCCGCGGCACGGCCGATCAAGTGAATCAAGTCAAACTGCTGATCACGCAGATGGACCCCAACGCGCTGAAGGGTGACCCTCAGAAGGGAACGCTGCGCACGATTCCACTCGGCGGCCGAGACCCGGAAGAGTTCTCGCAGATGCTGAAGCAGTTTTGGGGCGCGAAGAACTCGAATCCGATCATCGTCGTGCCGTCGAATTCTCAGCCGATCCGCGATCAGCGCGTCCCGTCCGCGGCACCGATTTCCAACGAAGCCGCGCCGTCACGCGAGACGACTCGGCCTCCGCGAGCGGCGAGCCGACCGCAAGCGGGTGCTGTTTTGGACAAACCGACCAGCGCGAAACGCAAAGCTCCGCAGACCGACGCGACGCCGATCACTCAGCCACGAGCACAAGCGGCGGGAGCGCAGGTCTTCACCGCCAGCTTTCTCGACGAGCAATCCGAAGAGGCCACCGAACCGGCCACGCCCAACAAAGCCAAGAAGAAAAACGCCAACAAAAAACCCAACCCCAATCAGAAAAAGAAAGCGGCCCAGAAAACGCCAGCCGCTCCCAACGCCACGACCACACCGAAATCTGCTGAGACTGCGGCAGAGGCTCCCGCGACCGACGAACGAGGCGAACCGATTCGCGTTCTTTCCAGTGGCGACAACCTGATCATCACGTCCAAGGACGAAGCCGCGCTCGATGACATGGAACGGCTGATCGAACTCATGCAGGAAGCCACCCCCTCGAAGCCGCGCTGGACGATCTTCTATCTCCGCTCGGCCGACGCCAGCGAAACGGCGGCGATGCTCGAACGGCTCTTCCCGACCAGTTCGGTCTCATCCGGCACCAGCAGTTCGAGCGGGATGCTTGGCGAATTGACCGGCGGCATGAGTTCGATGGGCCGCAGTCTGATGAACGCGACCGGCTTGTCGAGCGCGATGGCCGGCTCACTGACGCTGCGAATCATTCCGGACATGCGCTCGAACGCGCTGTACGTCGCCGGCCCGGCCGATCAAATCCGCGAGGTGGAAGCGATGCTGCGAGTGCTCGACGCTTCCGAGTTGCCCGAACAACTTCGTGACCGCACTCCGCATCGCATCCAAGTGCAACACGCGGAGGTTGAAGACGTCGCGGCCATCGTCAAAGAAATCTACAAAGACGACATCACGCCTGAAGGCCAGCAACCCGGTCAGCAGCCGAATCCGTTTGCCATGCTGATGGGTGGCGGCGGCAGCAGTCGAGGCGGCAGCAGCCGAGGTGGTCAACAGCAGGCCCGCACCATCAAGCTGACGCTCAGCGTCGATGCCCGCACGAATACGTTGATCATCTCCTCCAGTGAGTCGCTCTTCCGCCAGATCGAAGGGCTGGTCCAGGCGATCGACGATGATGCCCGCGCCGCGAATCGCACCGTGCGAGTCGTGGACATCAAGGGGAGCAACTCGGCGGCGGTCCAGACAGCATTGAGCGCGATGTACTCGAAAATCAAAGTCGGCTCGACCCGCAGCAGCGGCGGCAGCAGCAGCCGTTCGTCGGGCAGCGGGTCGAGTTCCTCGTCGTCCAGCCCCGGTGGCATGACGCCCGGAATGCCGTCCATGCCTCCGTTCGGCGGCAGCCCATTCGGTGGCGGGGGCATGAGTTCCGATGACGCTCGTCGCTTTTGGGAATCACGCCGATCCTCGGGCGGGTCGTCGTCCGGTTCTGGCGGACGTTGACGTCGGGACGGCTGGAGATCATCAACGTCGCCGGATTCGCCCCGTCGGAGAGTTGGAAGCTGCCCGGCTCGGAGTGTCAGGCTACAGTGGTTCGTTCGGATTTCGATTTCGTGTTTTAAGTGTTAGGTCTCTTCAGATGGACATCGGCGACGTTCTTTTAGATCGCGGGCTGCTCAGCCTGCCGGAGTTGGAAACGCTCCGAGCGCAGGCGAGCGGCAAGCGTGTCGATCAATTGGCCGTCGAGCAGGGAATGCTCACCGAAGAGCAAGCCTTACGAGCGCTCGGCGACGAACTGGGAATGCGATTCGTCGAACTCAATGATTTCCCGATCGACCGCGAACTGCTCGCCAAGTTTCCGACGACGGCGATCTTCCGTCACTCGCTGCTGCCACTGCGGCGGAACAACGGTCGAGTCGAAATCGCGACCGCCGACCCGTTCGATTTGGAAGCGCTCGACGAGTTGAGTTCGCTCAGCGGCTTTCGCTTGGAGCCGGTGCTCACGCGGCGCGATGATCTGGTGCGGCTCATCAAGGAACATCTGGGTGTCGGCGGCGACACGATCAACGAACTGGTTGCCCAGCGTGGTGACGATGTCGATGCCGATTACCTGGCCGAAGTCGCGCGCGCGGACAGCGAGTTGGCCCAGATGGCTCAGGCGGCCTCGGTCATCCGGCTGGTCAATGAATTGCTGCTGGAAGCGCTCGCCCAACAGGCCAGCGACGTGCATATCGAACCGGCCGACAAAGGGCTGACGATTCGGTATCGCGTGGACGGGTTGCTCCGCGTGCAGGCGGTGCCGCAAGAGATCCATCAGTTCTACAAGGCGATCATCACGCGGTTGAAAATCATGGC
>CAMDDX010000069.1 GCA_945893075.1 Planctomyces sp. SH-PL62
CGAGCCCGCCGACTTCCAGCAGCTCGCGTCGAGTCACGCCTTGGCAATTTCGCGAACGAACCCGGCCGATCTTCAGCATGGCAATCGCTCCCACGAGTCACGTTGAGAACTCCCGCACCGCTCAGAACGTGAGCCTTGTAACTCGCCGACCCGATGACTGCAAATTCTTTTCAAAGTAGGACGTGTCTCCTGGCCTGTCCTGCCTGACGTTCGGCGGATCGCGGACGGGCCTGGAGACCCGTCCTACGAAAACTGCGCCGCGTGGGAGTGTGCCGGCTGGATTCATCCCCCCGCCGCTTTCACCGCATCGTTGAGCATGCCGACGTACCACATAAAGAAGCGGAAGATGAAGAATACGATGAAGATCGCGACCGTTCCCCAGACCAACCCGGAGAACATGGCGGTCAACGCTCTCAGACTGCGGCGCGCTTGATCCTCAAACTGCGGGCTGAGCCGGTGCAGCATCTCCGGCACCGTGCCCGATGTCTCTGCGACCGAGACCATGTGCAGGAAGTCGTCCGGAAACAGACCGGTTTCCGTGAGCACCACCGACAAGTCCTCCCCTTCGCGAATGCCGGCACACACCAACGGCGTGGCATTCTGAAACGCGCCGTTGGTCGTCGCCTTCAAGCTGGCCGTCAAACTGCGAACCATCGCCATCCCGGATTGCTGAGTCAGATAATACGCCCACGAAAAACGCGCGATCGCGAACGACCGCATGCAAGTCCCCAATACCGGCACGCGCAGATACAGCGGATCGAGAATTCTTTGAACCGAGAACAATCGCACGGCCACTTGATACCCGGCCCAGACCATCCCGGCTCCGCCGAACGTGCAGGTCAGCCAGATGACGGCACCGCTCACGCCGGACAACCCGAAGACCAATTGCTTGATGTTCGGCCCGTTGGGATCGTCGGGGATCATGCCGAAGACCACGATCAGCAGCGCGATGATCAGCACCGCTGCGACGAGTTGAAACATCGGCCAGGCGATCGAGCCGACAAACTGCCGCCGCAACGTCAAATTGTTTTCGTAGTGCTCGGCCAGATGCGTCAGCACCTCGGGCAGTGAGCCGGTCCCTTCCGACATCTCGATCATGTCGATCATCAGTTCGGGGAAGACGCCGGTTTGCATCCGCATCGCCGCCGAAATCTCGTTCCCCGCCGCGATCTGCTGACCGATCTCGGCCAGTGCCTCTCGGCTCCGGCCGTCACCGGTCTTTTTGGCCGCCAGCGTGAATGACTGCCGCACGGCGACACCGGACTCCAGCAACGTGCTGAGCGTGCGGCAGGTGTGAGCCAATGATTTGAGGGGCAAGGCGGACATAAGCAAAGTCAGTCAGTGGTCAGTGTTGGTTTTCGTCGGCCAGCACACAGCCAGCGCCGCGATCAAGCAGAGCAGGATGTCGATGGAGTTAATCCGCTCCGACCAGCGATGGAGTTCTACAAAACGAGCGTCACGCACAGCGGTTGGTGACGTGACGATCTCGTGCAGCGGCGTGTAAATCAAAACGTAATCGAAGGCCATGAGGGTCAACGCCAGCACGAGCGACGTGACGACCACGGCCCAGCGGTGCCGCTGTTCGGCTCGCCGGACGCCGATCATGCTGCCAACGAAACCGATGCCGACCAACCCGAACCCGAACCCGTAGTACCACGGAAACCGAATCGCCGCGAGCGTGTTCTTCATGTCCGAGTCAAACGTCGGTGCAATCTGCTCGGATATCGAAGTACAGACAAACAACGCCGCCGCACCAATCCAAGCCGAAAGCGCGAACCGAGCGATCATCAAAAAGAATCGTTGCATGGCCGCAGTCTAAGAAGCCAATGGCCACGTGCAACGATGAGTTCTCGCCCGCCAGCGAATCGGTTGAGGGGTCAGGTGTTCTGATTTCTGTTTTGGCGTCCCGAACGGAGCCAAGGGTAGTTCGGAAGACTGACTGCCGAATGGTGTCGTGGGTGAATCGCAGGGCCAAAACAGAAATCAGAACACCTGACCCCGACTCTCGCTCCTGATTCCCGACTTTCCGGAATCGTTGCTCGTCTCCACAATGCCGCGACCTCTCAGGAAGGAACCTCACATGCCCGCACGCAAACCGACGAAACCCGCTCGCGCTGGCGGACGTTCAAACGCCTCGAAGTCGTTGCGCCGATCTGGTCGTAACGCGGACAAGCCGGTCGCTCGAATGAAGCCGGCCGACCGCAAAGGTCAGCAAACCATCGGCGGGTATTTGATCCAGAGATTGCAGGATTACGGTGTCTCGGACGTGTTCGGCATCCCCGGCGATTTCGTGTTGCAGTTCTACGGAATGCTCAGCGACAGCCCGATTCGAGTGGTCGGCACGACACGCGAAGACTGTGCCGGCTACGCGGCCGACGGCTACGCACGAGTGCATGGACTCGGCGCGGTCTGCGTGACGTATTGCGTCGGCGGCCTGAGCCTCTGCAATTCGATTGCCGGAGCCTACGCCGAGAAGTCTCCCATCATCGTCATCAGCGGTGCGCCGGGGGTCGAAGAGCGTCGCTCCGATCCATTGCTGCACCACCGAGTCCGAGACTTCAACACGCAGCGCGAGGTCTTTGAGAAGCTGACTGTCGCGACCGCATTGTTGGACGATCCCTTGACCGCCTTCCGCGAGATCGACCGCTGCTTCGATGCGGCCGTCTGCTTCAAACGCCCGGTGTTCCTCGAACTGCCCCGCGACCGAGTGCGAACTCCGGCTCTCTTCCCGCACAAGCCAAGCATCGACAAACCACGCAGCGAGCGAGAAGCGTTGCGCGAAGCGCTCGAAGAAGCGTCTGACGCGATCAACTCGGCCAAACAACCGGTGATCATCGCCGGTGTCGAGATTCATCGCTTCGGCCTGCAAGACCAGGTCATCAAGCTGGCCGAGAAGCACGGCATCCCGATCTGCGCGACGCTGCTGGGCAAATCGGTCGTCAGCGAAAAGCATCCGCTGTACCTCGGCGTTTACGAAGGGGCGATGGGCCGCGAAGACGTGCGGCTGTTCGTGGAAAACAGCGATTGCGTGATCCTGCTCGGAGCGTTCATGACCGACATCAACCTCGGCATCTTCACGGCGAATCTCGATCCGACGAAGTGCGTGTACGCGACCAGCGAGAAGCTCCGCATCCGCCATCATCACTTTCACGACGTCCTGCTGCACGACTTCATTCGCGGGCTCGGCAAGGCGGACCTGCATCCGCCGAAGTGCAATCTCCCTCGCCGCCGCGAGGAAGACGACGGCCCCTTCGTACTGCGACCGGAGGCGAAAGTCACCGTGCGGCAACTCTTCCGGCGCATCAATGAAATGCTCGATGAGACGATGGTCGTGGTCGCCGACGTGGGCGATTCACTGTTCGCGTCGGCCGACCTGACGATTCATCAGCGGACCGATTTCATCAGCCCGGCGTATTACACGTCGATGGGCTTCGCGATCCCGGCCGCGATCGGCGTGCAAGTCGCCAACCGCGACCGCCGCCCAATCGTGATCGTCGGCGACGGAGCTTTTCAGATGACTTGCCTCGAACTCTCAACGGCGGTGAAGCTCGGCTTCAATCCGATCGTCTTGGTCTTAAACAACAAGGGCTACACGACCGAACGGTTCCTGCAAGAAGGCCCGTTCAACGACATTCCCAATTGGGACTATCACCGCCTGCCCGATCTGCTCGGCGGCGGCTGGGGTTTTGAGGTCCACACCGAAGGGGAACTCGATCAAGCCCTCAAGGCGGCGCTCAACAACGAAGACAATTTCAGTTTGCTCAACATTCATCTGGAGCCAAACGACATCAGTCCAGCGCTGGCTCGATTGGCAAAGCGGCTCTCGAAGAAGCTATAGGACGGCGAAGCCGCAACCAACGTCAGGGGTCGGGTGTTCGGTTTTTCGGAATTGGCGGGAACAGTGCTTGGATTGCAATTGAGACTTCAGCCCGCCAATTTCGAAAAACCGAACACCCGACCCCGGCCCCCAAAAACTTAGGAACTTGCCTCATGCCGACCGCGCCGTTTCACTTTCAAGAACTCTTTGAACTCGGCCCCGACGACACCGAGTACCGCTTGCTGACGGCCGAGCACGTCCACACGCAGCCATTTAACGGCCAAGACGTGCTGTGCGTCGCTCCGGAAGCCCTCACGCTGCTTTGTTCGCAGGCGTTTCACGACATCAACTTCTTTCTGCGACCGAAACATTTGAAGCAGGTCGCGGCGGTCCTCGATGACCCGGAAGCCTCGGACAACGACCGGATGGTCGCGTTGACGATGCTCAAGAACGCGGACGTTTCCAGCGCCGGCGTGTTGCCGTTTTGCCAGGACACCGGCACCGCGATCGTCATGGGCAAAAAGGGACACGCCGTCTGGTCGAGCGGCGACGAAGCGGCCCTCGCGCGCGGCGTCTACAACGCCTACACCGAGAACAATCTGCGGTACTCGCAGAACGCCGCTCTCAACATGTGGGACGAGAAAAACACGAACACGAATCTTCCGGCGCAGATCGACCTCTCGGCCGTCGATGGGGATGAGTACAAGCTGCTGTTCATCGCGAAGGGAGGCGGCTCGGCCAACAAATCGTTTCTGTTTCAAGAGACACGAGCGGTCCTCAACCCCAAGTCGCTGGTCGAGTATTTAACGGCCAAGATGGTGACGCTCGGCACGGCCGCTTGCCCGCCGTATCACCTGGTGTTCGTGATCGGCGGCACGTCCGTTGAGGCGACGATGAAGACGGTCAAGCTCGCATCCACAAAATATCTCGACAACCTGCCGACGACGGGCAACGCCCACGGCCGAGCGTTTCGCGACGTCGAACTCGAAGCGCAGATGCTGGAGCAGGCTCGCCAGTGCGGCATCGGAGCGCAGTTCGGCGGGAAGTATTTCGCGGTCGATGTCCGCATCATCCGCCTGCCGCGTCACGGAGCTTCGCTGCCCATCGGCATGGGCGTCTCGTGCAGCGCGGATCGTCAGGCCAAGGGGAAGATCACTCAGGACGGCGTGTTCATCGAGCAACTGGAATTCAATCCGCTGCAATACATCCCGGAAGAACTGCGGCATCGCAAAGACACCGGCGCGATTCGAGTCGATCTCAATCGTCCGATGAAAGACATCCTGGCTGAGTTGTCGCGCTATCCAGTCACGACGCGACTGCTGCTAAGCGGTCCGATCGTCGTCGCGCGCGACATTGCGCATGCGAAACTCAAAGAGCGACTCGATGCCGGTCAGCCGTTGCCCGACTACTTCAAGGCGCATCCGGTTTACTACGCCGGGCCGGCCAAGAAACCAGAAGGTCTGCCGAGCGGTTCGTTTGGCCCGACGACCGCCGGTCGCATGGACTCGTATGTCGAGCTGTTTCAATCACACGGCGGCAGCATGGTGATGATCGCGAAAGGGAATCGCGGCCCGCAGGTCACAGCCGCGTGTCAGAAGCACGGCGGCTTTTACCTCGGCAGCATCGGCGGCCCGGCGGCGATCCTCGCCAAGGAAAACATCCGCAAAGTGGATGTCGTCGAGTTCGCGGAACTCGGCATGGAAGCGATCTGGAAAATCGAAGTCGAAGACTTCCCGGCGTTCATCCTGGTGGACGACAAAGGCCACGACTTCTTCGCCGACATCGGCCCGGGGTGTTCTCACTAAAGTAGACGAGTCACTCCGTGACTCGAAGATTCCAGTCACGGAGTGACTGGTCTACTTTTTCGCCAAACCATGACGCTACGATCCTTCGGTGACGGGAGCATTCGATGCCGGCACAGCGTTCGATTCAGCCCGTGAAAATCGGCGTCATCGGCCTCGGCCGCTTCGGCCGTCTGCATTCGCTGACGCTGGCCGGATTGGCGGAAGCCGAACTCGTCGGCGTCGTCGCGCGGCGACAGGCGAGCCTCGACAACTTGCGGCGTGAGTTGCCGGACGTGCGCGGTTGGGTCGATCTCGATCAGGCAATTGCCGAATCCGGAGCCGAAGCGTGGGTCGTCGCGTGTTCGACGGCCGAACATGTAGGAGTCACGACCAAGCTAATGCAAGCCGGCAAGCGAGTGCTGTTGGAGAAGCCGATCTCGGAATCGCTGGCCGAAGCGGAGAGTCTCGCGCCGCTGGTCAACGCGGACTCGTCGAATCTGATGCTCGGTCACATCGTGCTCTTCAACAGCGAGTTCAAACAGCTTCGGGAAGAGGTCTCGAAACGGGGCGAGCCGAGCTTCATCGACTGCGTGCGGCATCGCCCCTCTTCGATCGTCACAGACTTTCCTGGCGAGAATCCGTTGCAGGCAGCAATGGTTCACGACTTGTACGCCGTCCAAGTTCTGATGAATCGCGCTGAGCCGGAACGATTCAGTTCGCAGTTTCATCGCACGGAATCCGGAGCGGTCGATCTGGCGTTGGCTCAGTTGCAGTGGAACGGCGGGACATTGGCCTTCTTCGCCGCGTCGTATCTGACGCCGAGCGGCATGCCTCCACGCGGCTTCGATCGCATGGAGGTTTTCGGACGAGGTTGGTCCGCACGTATCTCGCCGAATCCGCGACCGATCGAAGTCTGGGACGAACGCGCCGCATGGCCGATGGCGCTGGAGATCCGTGCCGACGTCGGCGGGCCCAGCGGCATGATGGCCGAAGAACTCCGCTGCTTCTGCCGAGTCGTTCGCGAACTCGAAACCGTGCCGGTCGGAGCGACGTATGCCGACGCTCTGCAAGTGCAGCGTTGGATGGATCGACTCCAGGAATAAAGAAACTCGGCTTTTCTATATCGCCGGGCTTCTGATTGCCGTCAGTTGGCGAGCGTTTCCGTCGGTACGCCGACGGTGGTCTCTCGTCTTTGAAGGGCGACCGGACTCAGTCGCACCCAGCGGAAATGCCACAGCGTGACGAGCTTGGTCGCGGCACTCACGGTCGAAAGCAGCATCAACGGCCAGCCGGTGGTCGTGCCCATCGTGTACGCGAAGGCGATCGTCGAGATGTCTTTCCAAAAGAAGAACTGGTGCAACCGAGCCGACACGCCGCCCGTGCGGCCGGTCTGGCGAATCATCAACACCTGATGCAGATACCCTTGAGCCAAAATCACCGTGACGATGACGATCAACGTTTGCGAGACGGTACGTCCCCACTCGGCCGCGCCCGGAATCGTGACGAGGCCCAGCGGTGCTCCGACGAGCAAGATCGCGCACGCGGCAAACGCCGAACTCGCCACGCGGTCGCGGCGATCTCGCACGATCTCAAACAACACGGCCAGCGTCAGCACCGATGCGGTCAGTCTCGGCCAAACGAGATAGTGGTTGAACCGTTGCAGACACATGCCGTACAGGAAGAACGAGAAGAACGCCAAATAGCTGCTGACGAACTGATTGACCGACAACACCGCCGTCGGCCGCTCAACAGTTTCGCCGTTCGCCACCGATTGCTTCCGTTTCCAGACAAATCCCAACTGCGCCCACAGACCACCGATGGTCAGCAAGAAAATCGCGGAACTGATCAGACCGGTGATGTGGTAGCTCATGGTGTGGGTCGTCCTTGATCCATTCGGCTCGGTTGAGGGGTCAGGTGTTCTGATTTCTGTTTTGGCGTCACAAACAGAGTCAGTCGTGGATTCAAGGACTGACTCGCCACGGACATCGACGGCGATTGAACGGCCAAAACAGAAATCAGAACACCTGACCCCGACTCGCACGCACGGCTACGTCTTGGGCGGGCTCGCGTACTCGTCACGGGCGACGGTGTCGGCGAACAGAACCTTGGCGCAGCCGTCGGTGTCGAACTTGAACATCGCCTGCGTGGCCAGGCTGACGTCGATGTCCGCGATGAGCAATTCCTCGCGCTTCAGTTCGGCTTGAGCATGAATGCGTCCGTCGGGGGCGACGATCATCGAACGGCAATTCTGATGTTGCTCGTGGCACATGTTGCACGAGGCGAGCCAGACGGTGTTCTCGGCAGCGCGAGTCACCAACATCGCGTGATGGATCGGGATCTTCCAATCGTTCGGCCGAGTCGTGTTGTTCTGCGGATGAAAGATGAGCTGAGCCCCTTGGCAGACACATTCGCGCGTCGTGTCGGCAAAGCGGAAGCCCTCGAAGCAGATCACCACTCCGATACGCACTCCGCACAGATCAAACGTCTCGAACGTCGTCCCCGGCGAGTACGCAATCGCATCCAACGGAGTCAGCCGATTCTTATGATGCACGCCCAGCATCTCGCCAGCCTCCGAAATCACGAGCGCCGAGTTGTGCGGCTTGCCTCCGGTCGGATTTGTCTCCAACGGTGTTTCCGTGCCGAGGATGCAGGCCATGTTCAGTTCGCCGCAGCGTTGAGCGATGCGGCGATGCAAGTCGGCCAAGCGCTGCGGCTCGACCGGCGTGTCAGGCCGCGCGATGTCGACGCGGTAGCCAACAGTCTGCGTTTCCGGAAAGCAGACGATTTGTGCCCTAGCAGCGGCCGCGTGTTCCAAGAAACGGAAGATCGTCTGAGCATTGGTCTCGACATCATTGACCTGACGACATTGAGCCAACGCGATTCGCAGAATCTTTTCAGCCATGTGGCACCTGAGTGTGATCGAGAACATCGAACGGAACCAAATCTCAGTCGCAGGAGCGACTGAGCTACGTAGGCGAGTCGCTCCTGCGACTCGCATTCAAACGCCCCTGTGACATTTATTCTGTGAGACGCGGCGAGAGAAAGACCAACGAGGTCTATCGCCCCCAACTCGCCGCTCGGACAACTTCGGCCGCATCAATCGGGCCTTCGCTGCTGAGCAATGAACACCAGCGTGAATCCTTCAGCACGTCGCTCACCTTGAGCGATCGGCCATCAACGATAATCTGCTGCGACATCAAGCGGACTCCGTGACTGTAATCGACGTACCAATCAACGTGGCCGACATAAACTGATTGGATCGGCCGGCCATCGGGGTAGTGCCAGCCGTAGATCGCGACTTTGTGCGGTTTCTCTTTCAGGCGGTTGGTCAGCACGACATCTTTCTTGATGCCAGCAACAAGTAAATCGCGCGGCTTGCCGCGCAATTGCTCTTCGATGATCTGATGATGCTGCCAAAACGTGGAGACGGCGTCTCGGTCTTTGGTCAACGGCTTCGGATCGAGCTTCACTTGAGCGGCGGCGAAGACATCGTCGGAGATCTTCGCGGTGATCAGCGAGGCATCCAACTTGTCAGCGATCGCCGTGGCTGTCGCCGGAGTGATCGGAACTCGGAAGAAGTCTTCGTCCGTGCCGATGGCGAGATAGTCGGACATGACGAAATAGGTCGCACCGTGTTTGGCACCGGCATCGTCGGTTACATCCACACGAATCGGTTTCAGCCGCCGCAGGAACTCCGGGACGTTTCCGCTCGTGATCTCGCGCAACACGACCGCTTCTCGCTGATCGCGAGGCAACTCCGCGATCTGCCGCTGGAATTGCAACCCTGTCGGTGCATCTGCAGAACGCGCGGGGAAGTCGAGCCGAACTTCAGGCGCAGCGACTGGGACTGTGGCCTGTACCGCCAAGGGATTGGCGAACGGCTGCGGTTGCACCCATTTCGTATACGCTCGCGGGCCGCCGAACGCGCCCCATTTCGTTTCCAGATCCGTGCCCAGCGTCAGGCCGTGCAGCAGGCCGTTCATCTCGCCGACGAGAGCCGTGTGCAAGATTTTGTTGTCGGGATTCGGATGGACGAAGAACTGCACCTGCCCCTCGAGTCCGCTCGTCTGCTGGAACGGACCGTGGTCTCGCTCGGTCAGTTCGATGTCGCGGCGGAAGCGCGTCAGCATCCGTTGCGAGGCTCGGAACGTTCCGCCGTCCGGGCCGACCACCTTTTTGCCGTTGAGCGTGATCTCGCGATCGTCGTAGGCGACGACGACCAGCCGCCGGGCCGCGTCGCCGTGCAACCACGTCAGAAGTTTGTCGCCGTGCCGATCCTCGTCGGAGTACGAGTAGTTGGCATCGAGAAACACGATGCGTTCGAGAGACGCGGGCAATGACTCGACCGCGTTGAGATACCCGAAGAGGAATGAGGCACCACCGCTGTGACAACTCAACACGACGCTGTCGGCCGCGAATTCCTTGGTGAGCGACTCGACCAACTCGCGGATGATCGTCCCCGCGCCGGATTGCTCGCGCCGAAACGTTGGCCAGCTCAATTGCGGCGCTTGAACGACTGCCAGAACGATGTCATGTCCTGTCGCGATCTCTCGTAGCCGGCGAGTCTGCGCGGCGACATGCTGGATGTCGAATCGCCAATCGACTTCTTTGGAAGCCGCACAGCCCAGCGTCTGCTCAATCGTATTTCCGTTGGGAGTGGCATAGATGACAAGCACGCGCCGCGAGGTTTTCCAATTCACCGGCGAGTTGACCAACACCCGCACGCCACTTTTCAGACGAGTCCATCGCACTTGCTCGTCGAACTGAGCCGTCTTGTCGAAGCCCGGCAGCAGCGACTGCGCCCAGGCATTCGGGACGGCAACCAGCAGCAGCACGGCGGTCATCCAGCAGCGGTGCATGTCCGGTTTCCATTTCGAGGATGATCAGCCGCAGGGCGCTAGCCCCGGTTTTGTCTCGTTCGAACCGGGGCTAGCGCCCTGCGGCTCATTGCTTCGGGACACTATTGCGACAACGGCTTCAAGAACGCGGCCTTGTCGTAGCCACACAGGAACGTTTTGCAAAGTCCGTTTTCATGCTGGCTGTAATAGGCACACAAGACTTCGGTCGGGGTTTCGATCAGATGCGGGTAGGAGCAGTCTCCCAAGCTGTCCATCACGGCCCATTCGACAAGCTGCCGGTCCTGGGTCCAGCGGTAGATCGTCGAATACGAGCGGCGTTTGTCGAAGACTTGCGGCGCATTCAAGACGCGCTCGTCCTTTCCGCGATAGCTGGCGCGCGAGGCGAGAAACGTCTGGCCGCCGATCTCGTAGAAGTGCTCACCTTCGGCGATCACCGGCCGCCCGAATATTTGCCAATCGCGATACGGCGGCTTGGCCACCGCCACGTTGCAGGTCGAGCCGTACTTGCGGCGAATCACGATCGTCATAGTGCGGTCCGGTTCAAACCGCAGCGTGGATTCGCTGGCGTTGTTGTACGGCGCGACCAGTGAGACGAACTCCCAATCAATTCCGTTGGCCGATCGGATGAGATGAATCTGCCGCTCGTCTGAAGTGCCCGTGTGCGGAATCGCGTGCGGCGGGCACCAGAACATTTTGGATTCGCGGTCGTAGATCACGCCCCAAAAATAGAACGGCGGCTTGTAGCAGTTGCGCGGCTCGGACCAATGCTCGCCATCGGCTGACGTGCGGACTTGTGTCTGGCGGTTGGCGTCGAAGTCGTAGCAGAACAGCGTATCGTCCGTCGCGACGAATTCGGGAGTCCCTTGAAACTTCTTCGGATCGTTCGGCGGGCAACTGGCAATCTCGGTCCAAGTGCGGCCCTCGTCGCGGCTGCGATACGTCTTGATCCGATCGGTCGCCTCGTGCTGTTTGTAGCGGTGTCCGTCGCCGTGATAGAAGGCGAGATAGATCTCCTTGCGAAAGCGAAACATCGTCGGCCAGCCACCCAGATCCGTCATCGCCCGAGTCCACTTCGGTCGCAGCACCTCGGTCACTCCATCGCTGACGATGACCGGTTGAGTACGTTCCCCCTTCCGATGAACGCCGATCGGCGGAAATCCGGAGAAGCGATCAGCCGGGTCTTGCGCGACGGCACGAAGCGCTGCGGGAACGCCAAGCAAACTTCCGGCCATGAACTTGCAGGCCACGCGGCGGTCGAATCGCATCAAACACCTCCAGTATTAGAAAGGGTACGAGCCGGGGTCAGGTGTTCTGATTTCTGTTTTGGCGGTGCGATGGGACGTCGAGCTTGGTCGGACGAATGACTGTCGAATTGTGTCAGGGGTGGATTGCAGGG
Source organism: Planctomyces sp. SH-PL62 (assembly GCA_945893075.1). Classification (GTDB taxonomy): domain Bacteria; phylum Planctomycetota; class Planctomycetia; order Planctomycetales; family Planctomycetaceae; genus SXKJ01. The sequence goes on from CAMDDX010000069.1 coordinate 11,857, forward strand.
CCAAAACAGAAATCAGAACACCTGACCCCTCGCTGGTTCGGCAACAATCACAAAGTGTGTCGTGAGTCCTGATAATGGTCGCTACGGAGAATCCTTGCCCGTCACGGGTGATTTCACACGTCCTTGCCGTCCGAATCCAGAGACTTCGCTACCGAGCGGAATCGCGCCGATATCGGGACGAGCATCGTTGGCCGGACGTTGCGGATCGAACAGCACTTTCGGCAGCACGACTCCTTTGCCGATGGCCGAACTGTTCGGCAGCAAGCGGTAATCGTTCTTGGCGGCCGGTGCTCGATCAAACGCGGTGAAACGCGGATCGGCGACGAACGAGTTTGCTTCCCAGCCGCCGGGATATTTGGCGGCGATTGCTTTCGAACCTTTGGCCTCGCGTACTTTCTCGATGAATCCATCAGGCAGTTTCGCATCGGCGGCGGGGCACCAGTGCAGGTTGCCGTCCATCTGGATGTCGTGCTCTTCGGGGTACGCCGAATCGGGGTAACGATTGAGGTACACGAACAGATTGTTGAGCACGCTGCGGCGCGTGCGCGGATGCGTGGTCGTCCAAGTGCGGCCGGCGTAGCTGCCGCTCCAGGTCTCGGTGATGAATGTGTTCTGATAGAAGTGCAGACTCTCCATGCCCAGCAGGTCGTTGCCGTGAGCCAGGAATCCGTGGCCGCGCAGCATGCCCCCTTCCGGATTCTTCGGGTTGGGCCGGCTGAACGGGACTCCCTGCCGCTGGTCCAGCAGATTGCGATAGATGTAGATCTCACCGATCGGCCCGCCGGTGTTGTTGCAGGCGAACGTGCTGAAGATGTCCCGAATCAAGTTGTGATGGATGTGGATGTCGTCGTTCATGTACCGCGACGGACTGCTGAGATAGATGCCGTCATCCTGCATACGTTCGACGACGTTGTGATGGAATTTGATCGCTCGGCCGCTGAGATACACGCCGTCGTGGCCGTCGGTGAACTCGCAGTTGGCGATCTCCCAATCGTGGTTGTACGGGTAATAGAAGACCTCGAACTCGTAGCTTCCCTCGGTGACGATCAACGCGTGCGAATTGAGCCGCGCGATGTTCCGGGCGTTGCCTGGCGGCGTTTCGTAGGCGGGATTTCCAATCCGGCCGAGATCCTTCGGCGGCGCAACAAACGGATCGTAGAACCGCGGCGAATACGTGAAGAGGCTGTTTTCATCTCGCCACGCCCACGGCGGGATCATGCCGTGGATCGCCGAGTTCACCATGCGGAATGGTCCGGTCGATTGTGATCGCAGGCCGTAAGTCCCGGCAAAGATCGTGACGTTGTCGAACTCGACGTCGATCCCCATCCGCAGCACGACGCAATTGGTCCCGGCTCCGCGAATCACTAAGTCTTGGAAGCGGACATGCTTGGCCATGTCGATCTTCAGTGGTTCCGATCCGAACGCCGAGATGATCAGCGGCAACTTGCGCGGATCGGTCTCCCCTTTGTAGTTGGCGATTCCCGGAGTCGTCAGATTCGTGTGAGCCAGCCGCACATGAATGTGCCCGGAGTCGCGGTCGTACCACAATCCCGGCCCGCAATAGAGCGGGAGGACCATCAGCTTCTTCTCCGGGTCGTCGATCCAGAGTTCATTCGCCGCCCGCAAATCCATCGTGTGCCAGTAAGTCTGCAACGCGATGTGCGAATCGCCGAACAGACCCAGGACGTCGCGAATGTTCTTGTACGCTTTGACCGAGCGATACTCGCCCACCGCGCCGTTCGGTGCCGGCTCCCACGATTTGGCCGGCTCGTCGAAGAACTCCGCGAGGCTGCCGTCGATGATGACTCGCTCGCCCGGAAACGCGCGGATCGTGATCGGGGCGTCCGGCTTACCGGCGACAGCACAATAAACGTTCTCGCGATAAACCCCGCCACGCAGCACAAGCGTGTCACCCGCGCTCAATTGCTTCAGAGCATGATTGATCGTCCGCCACGGAGCGGCTTCGTTGCCTGCCGCGGCGTCGTTTCCCTTGATCGGGTCCACGAAGACTTTCGGTCCGTTGCCCAGCGGACGCTGCGAAATGTCCGGCAACGGCCGCAGCGTCGGATGCGATGTCGATTGGGCGAACAGACTCGGCACAGCCGGCGCCAAAATCAACGCGGCGATCAATCGAAGAAAGCGGTTCATGGTGGCTCCCTAGTGCCTCAATTGAGATTTGATGCTTCACCGGTGAAACAGATTGCCGAATCGCGAAATCACCATCCGTGACTTCCGCGTCATCCGTGTGCTTTTCTGGGAATGGACGGTCTCCAGAGAACACGGATTTCACGGATGACACGGATACGGTCAGGCCAACACGTCGGTCAGTACATTGCCATGCACGTTGGTCAGCCGGCGCTGGATGCCGTCGTGATAGAAAGTCAGCCGCGTGTGGTCGATGCCCAGCAGGTGCAGGATCGTGGCATGGAAATCATGCACGTCGGTCGGATGCTCGGCAACTTTCCAGCCGATGTCATCGGACTCCCCGTAAGCGATGCCATGCTTCAGTCCGGCTCCGGCCAGCCAGACGCTGAAGACGTCCGGGTTGTGATCGCGACCGGCTCCGACTTTTCCGTCGCCGCTTTCGGAGTAGGGCGTGCGGCCGAACTCGGTGTTGAAGATCACCAGCGTGTCGTCGAGCATCCCGCGCAGACGCAGATCGCGCAACAACGCAGCGACCGGCTGGTCGATCTTGTCGGACTCGCGTCGATGATTGGTCGGCACGCTGCCGTGAGCGTCCCAATGCACTTCGGACCCGAACGCCGCGCCGCTCCAAAGCTGCACGAAGCGGACGCCATGTTCGAGCAGCCGTCGCGACAGCAAACAGGCTCGCGCGAACTCCGCACACTCCTTGCGATCGACGCCGTACATGGCCTGCGTGGCGGCGGTCTCTTGAGTCAAATCGGTCGCTTGCGGAATCGCGAGCTGCATCCGCGCTGCCAATTCGTAGCTGCGCATCCGGCTCTCCAGCGCGTCGTCTTGCCCACGCTCGGCAAGATGGCGGCGATTGAGTTCCGCGACGGCGGCAAACCTCGCGGCTTGAGTGGCATCATCGAGCTTTGTGGCCGGTTGCAGATTGCGCACGGCCGGGCCGCTGGTGTTGAGCACGACTCCTTGATGCCGCGCCGGCAGAAAACCGCTCGACCAATTGTTCGCTCGGCCAGTCGGCCACGTGCGGCTATCGGGCAGCACGACAAACGTCGGCAGGTTGTCCACTTCGCAGCCCAGCCCGTACGAGATCCACGCTCCAGCAGCGGGAAAGCCGAGCGTGCGAAAGCCGCTGTTGGCTTCGTAGGTCGCGGGAGTGTGATTGCCGGTCCCGGACCACATCGACTTGATCACGGTCAACTCGTCGGCGACCGCGGCGAGACGCGGGAACAATTCAGAGACCCACAGGCCGCTCTCGCCGCGCTGCTTGAAAGCGAAGTGCGGCCGGTGCAGCAGTCCGACCTTGCCCATGAACCCCTGCGGCTTCTCGTCACCGGGGACCGACTTGCCGTGCAGCTTTTCCAACTGCGGCTTGTAATCAAACGATTCGAGTTGACTCAGTCCCCCTTGCAAAAAAATCTGAATCGCCCGCTTCGCCTTGGGCGGATGATGCGGCTCCGCAGACAGATCGCGTCCCATGAGAGATGCCAGAGCCATGCCGCTAAGACCGGTTGTGAATTGGCCGAGCCAATCGCGGCGACTTCGGAGGTGGGCAAAATCATGATTACAAAATGATGGCTGCAATTCTCTGTTTTTCATGATTCTGTTTCCCATGATTTTGCCAACCATCAGTCCACGAACAAGAACTCGTTCGCATTGAACAGCACGACGCAGAACTGAGCCAATCCATGCTCAGCAATGAATCGTTGGCCGCAGGCAAGCTCGTCCGCAACCGGTTGCCGAGCGAACGCGAGCGCATAGCCTCGCCGAATCTGTGCCGCAACATCATCCGCGGCATCACGTCGAAGACGTATAGCGAATCGCGCGGCGTAGTGTTCGATGAACACGTCGTTGAGCAGCGACAGCGCTTGCAGCGGAGTGCTCGTCACCGAGCGGCGCGGCGTCGGCACGGACGGGTCGGGGCAGTCGAGCGTATCGAGCAGCGGACTCGTCCCGGCTCGGACCCAGGTGCGGTACAGGCTGCGGCGATTGAACTCGGAGCCGACCGCGTCGAAGACCGTGTAAGTCTCGTTGTTCCCAACGCTGGAAATCTTGAAGTCGCGAAAGCCGGGACCGCCGATTTTCAGATCGAGGTCGCCGGAGACCGCGAGCACCGCGTCGCGAAACGTCTCGGCTTCCAGTCGCTGCGCTGGCCGTCTCCAGACGAGCCGATTCTCTGCATCGACCTCGGCCGCTTTCGGCACGATGCGTGAACTCTGACGATAGACGGCTGACGTGACGATCAGCCGTTGAATCCGCTTCAGGCTCCAAGCCAGACCATCGGCCGGACGGACGAGTTGTCCGGCGAGCCAATCGAGCAATTCAAGATGCGACGGCAAGCCGCCTTGAAGTCCGAAGTCGCTAGGCGTGCGCACCAAGCCCTCGCCGAAGTGATAGCCCCACAGGCGATTCACGATGACTCGCGGCGTGAGCGGATTACTCGGATGCGCGATCCATTCGGCGAGCGCCTTGCGACGATCGGCTTCGGGAGCGTTCTCCGCCAGGTTCCAGTCGGGAGACACTCCCTTCACCGACGCGATCCCGCGCGGCGAGACCACTTCACCCGGTTGCTTAAAGTCGCCGCGCTCCAACACGCGCCATGCGCCCGGTTGCTTCGGGACGGTGGTGTGAACCGGTCCGCCCTTCAGCAATTGCCACACGGCCTCCAGCCGCGAGCGTTGTGCGGCGAGCTCGCGTTTCTTCCGTTCGTCCGCCGTTCTCTCGCGATAGGCAATGCCTTCGAGTTCCGCTTGCAGCGCGGCGACGCGGCTTTCAATGTTTGGCCGAGCCGAGTCGGCGAGACTCTCGCGTTCGTCTCCGTGAAACGTTCCGCCGAGTGCCGCGCTGATCTGATAGAACTCGCGCTGTGTGATCGGGTCGAACTTGTGATCGTGGCAGCGGCTGCAATTGATGGTCAGACCGAGAAATGTTTGGCCGACCGTCCCGACGAGTCCTTCGAGTTCTTCTTCCCGTGCGAAGGCACGCATATCGAGCGTGCCGTTGTTGTACGCCGTCAGATCGTACGGCCCGATGACGAGAAATCCGCTGGCCACCACCGCCAGCGGATCGTCCGGGCGGAGCACGTCACCAGCGATTTGCCAGCGAATGAAGTCGTCATACGGCAAATCGGAATTGAACGCCTCGACGACAAAGTCGCGATACTTCCACACGCTCGACCGGAGCTTGTTGCGTTCAAACCCCTGGCTCTCGCCGAAGCGGACGATGTCCAGCCAGTGCCGCGCCCAACGCTCGCCATAATGCGGCGAATCGAGCAGCCGATCCACAAGTTTGTCGTACGCACGTGGGTCGCGGTCGTTCAGGAAGTCCTCAACCTCATCGGGGGTTGGCGGCAGGCCGATCAAGTCGAAAGTCAATCGCCGAATCAGCGTTCTTCTGTCGGCTTCCGGCGAGGGGTTGAGGTCCGCTTTCGCCAGTCGATGCAGAATGAAGTTGTCGATTCGATTGATCTGCCGTCCCTCGCTGGCGCTTCGGGTTGGTGTGTTGAGGGGCGGCGGTTTGACGACTCGCAGCGGTTGCAGCGACCACCATTTCGTGCTCGGCTCGGCTTCGTCGGCAGCCGTGAAGGACTGCGTTTGGAATGCCACGAACAGCACAACGATCAATGTTTCGCGGAGTCTCATTGTTCGGCGTCTCTTCTTCATCGGCGGGCTTCTCTGAGGTGCTCCGCCTTCGGCGGACTTGCCAGCGACTTTGCCGTCGCAGTTCTTGTCGAAGTCGTCAGCGACGATGTTAAACTAACTGAGCGGGCGTCGCACGGACGATGCTGTCGAGCACACGCCCGACGCTAGCACGCACCGGCTGATTTCAGAAATCGCCTTAAGTAAAGTGATTGTGATGCAAAACCTCAACGACATCTTGCGAGCACAACGCTGAGCGTTTCTCGGACAGTCGGCCAGTGGCATTCTCGGATCGATCGCACTGTCGTGGCTGACGGCGCGCGAGTCGCGCGCGGCGGAACGCTCCGCGGCAATCGGTCCGCATCATGCGCCGAAGGCGGAGCGGATTGTGTGTCTGTTCCAAAACGGAGGTCCGAGTCAGATGGACCTCTTCGATGAAAAACCGGAACTCACGAAGCTGAGTGGCAAGCCGTATCCAGGGCAGAGCAAAGTCGAGACGTTGTCACCGTCGGCTTCGGGGAACCTGCTCGGCTCGCCGTTCAAGTTTCAGCCGCACGGCAACTCAATCTCGTCTCGCGACTCAATCAAGAACACGCCGCTCGGTTCCCGGAGAATACGGATCTCGAAGCCCGGCGACGCGACTTCGAGACGGCCGCCCGAATGCAGTCGGCCGTCCCCGGAGCGGTCGATCTCAAACAAGAGACGGAGAAGACTCGCAAGCTGTACGGGCTGGACCAGCCGGCGACTCAGGCTTACGGCGCACGCTGCCTGCTGGCTCGACGACTCATCGAGCGCGGCGTGCGATTCGTCGGTGTCTATTTGAAAAGCCAACCGTGGGACACTCACGCCGACAACGCCAACGCGACGAAGAATGTCGCGGCCGGCATAGATCAGCCGAGCGCTGCGTTGGTACGAGACCTCAAACAGCGCGGACTGCTCGATTCGACGCTGGTTGTCTGGATGGGCGAATTCGGCCGCACCCCGGTCTCGCAGGGAGCGAACGGCCGCGACCACAGCCGCCGAGGTTTTTCTTTGTGGCTCGCCGGCGGCGGCATGAAGCCGGGCTATGCGCACGGCGGCACCGACGACTTCGGTTACGAATCCATCGACCAGGTCGTCACCATGCACGACCTCCACGCCACGTTGCTCCACGCCCTCGGCCTCGATCACCAGCGGTTGGCGTTCGATCACGAAGGTCGCCAAGAGACTTTGACGGACACCGATCTGACACGAGCGAAGGTTGTGCGAGAGCTGCTGGCGTGAAATCGGTGCTCATCCGCATTCCGAAAATTAGCCGCGCGGCGCTAGCCCCGGTTCATGCCGTGTCACTGGGGCTAGCGCCGCGCGGCTAATGTCTGTGACACGGATCAGTTCCGAATCGTGCCTGTTCCATCATCCGCCGATGGCTCCTTGAGTGTTCACGAACAGCGAATACACCGACGTGCTGCCGCAGAGGAAGAGGCGATTGCGGTGGCGACCACCGAAGCACAGGTTGGCGCAGCGTTCCGGGAGATCGATTCGGCCGATGAGCGTCCCCTGTGGGTTGAAGATCGAAACGCCGTCGAGTCCTTCTTTGCCCATGCCCCAACCGACCCACAGGTTGCCGTCCACATCGACTCGCAGTCCGTCCGGAGTGCCGTCCGGTTCGGCGGTGATCAGCGTGCGGCCGTTGGATAACTCGGTGCCGTTCTTGATGACCTCATAGACGCGAATCACGCGCGGTGAGACGCCGGCCTCGACAAGGTAGAGCTGCGATTCATCGGGCGAAAACGCGAGGCCGTTGGGGCGGTCGATGTCGCCAGCCACGATCGTCAACTTCTTGGAGTTCGAATCCCAGCGATAGACGTTGGTTGGCAGTTGCGGCTTCGCGATTTGCCCTTCGTAAAAGCCGAGGAGGCCGAACGGCGGATCGGTGAACCAGATCGATCCATCGGACTTGCACACGACATCGTTCGGCGAATTGAGCGGCTTGCCATCGAACTGATCGGCGATGACCGTGATCGAGCCGTCGTACTCGGTGCGTGTCACTCGCCGCGACTCATGCTCGCAGGTCACGAGCCGCCCCTGCCGGTCGCGCGTGTTGCCGTTCGAGTTGTGCGACGGCTTGCGAAAGACGCTGACCGCCCCGGTCTCTTCCTCCCACTTCATGAGCCGATTGTTCGGGATGTCGCTCCACAAGAGAAACCGCCCATCACCAAACCAAACCGGTCCTTCGCTCCAGCGCAGGCCCGTCGCAATGCGTTCGACTTAGGCCAGGTTCAGCCGATACTTCGTGAAGCTCGGATCAATGATCTTGATCCGCGGATCGGGATAACGCTGACTCGGCTCCCATTCGGCCCTGATCCGAGACGTCAAAGCGAGTGCCGAAAACAGACTGCTGGCGAGGAATGTTCTGCGGTGCATGGTTATGTTCCGTGGGTCTATCGAAGAAACCGTGCCTATTGAAAATCCCTTGGATCGGTCCTCGTTCCGCTCTGGAACCGGCCAAGATAGCTTAGCGTTCGATAATTGCGACTCGACGGTTCGCGATGCCATTTTTTGTCAAGCAGAAATGATTCAGAAGCGAAATCATGAATGATCGTGATTCTGAAACTCGAAGAGAGTGACGCCAGATGGAAACGTCGAAATCCACCGTGGAAGAAATTCGTCAGCGTTTCGACGGTGACGTGGAACGCTTCTCGAATCTGGAAACGGGCCAATCCGCCACAGTCGATGCGCCGCTGGCCATGAGTCTCGTCACCGAAGCGGCGGCGGCAACCACTCCGCAGGCTCAAGACCTGCTCGATGTTGGTTGCGGAGCGGGCAACTACACGTTGAAACTTTTGGAACAGATTCCAAATCTCAACGTCACGCTGGTTGATCTGAGCCAACCGATGCTGGATCGCGCCGTTCAACGAATCCAATCCAAGACGACAGGTACCTTGAACGCGATCCAATCTGACATTCGAGAAATTGACCTGGGCAAGAATCGGCTCGACATCATTTTGGCTGCCGCCGTGCTCCACCACTTGCGCTCCGATGAAGAATGGCGTGCCGTTTTTCAAAAGTTCTACGACGCCTTGAGGCCGGGTGGCTCCATTTGGATCTTCGATCTGGTCGAAAGCTCAATCCCAGAAGTCCAAGACCTGATGTGGCGTCGATACGGCGAGTATCTGGTGGCACTCAAAGACGAAGCCTATCGGGATGCGGTCTTCGCCTACATTGCCAAAGAGGACACACCACGGTCCGTCGTGTTCCAGTGGAACATGCTCCGAACAGTCGGTTTTCGTGAAGTCGAAATCCTTCACAAGAATTCCTGCTTCGCTGCGTTTGGAGCCGTGAAGCGATAGAAGGCAAGAAAGTCTCGCCTGTCCTCAGAGCATCAGCATGGAAAACCTCTTCGCCGATATCCCCGTGACGATCCCTGAAGAAATCGTGCAAACGCTCCTGACTGACTCCAACGTGCGCATCGAACGGATCGTCTCGCTGGGCCATTCATCACCAGACGGATTCTGGTTCGACCAAGAGAAACACGAATGGGTCGTTCTCTTGAAGGGGGCGGCACGGCTTCGATTTGAAAACGCTGCCGAGCCGATTGAGATGTTGCCCGGATCGTTCGTCAACATTCCCGCACATCAGCGGCATCGTGTGGAGTGGACCGACCCAACTCAGCCAACAATTTGGTTGGCAATTCATTACGGGGAATGAAGGATCTCAACGAGTTTTGGGAGCAACCGCAGACGAGCGTCCTGTTTGAATCAGCAACTTCTTTTGCTGCCGAGGCAGAGCCTTGATCGCCACTTCGCGTTTCAGAGCCAGACTTCGGCTGGCTTGCGATTCCTGGTAGACCAAGACAACGGGCAGACGGCTGCGGGTGTATCGAGAAGCGGTTCCAGCGTTGTGTTGGTTGCATCGACGGATCAAGTCGTTGGTGATCCCGGTGTAGAGCGTGTCGTCAGCGCACCGCAGAATGTAAACAAACCATTCAGCCATTTTTTCCAACGATCATCCGCTGACAGTCTCGGTATCGGGTCGCCGATGTCATTCTTAGCGCACGGCTGCGCCTGGCACGTCGAGCACGAAGATTTGGTTGATGGTCTTGAAGTGAGCGTGGTCATCGAACTGCCAAACGACTTTCTTGTCGCGAGTCACTTCGAAGAACTGCGGCTGTTTGCCGATGTGGCCGTGGCCGAGGTAATTGCAAAACACGGTGTTGCCATTCGGCAGTCGTTGGCAGCCGGCCATCAGTCGCAGCGTGTTGCCCGGCAGATCGTTCTCGTTGAGTTCCCAAACGATCTTCTCGGCGGCATCGAGTTCGATGACCTTGTGCCCGTCGCCGCAGGTGATGAGCAGATGGCCGTCCGGCAGCGGCACGACTTCGTGCGGATCGCCGGGGACTTTGATCGCTCGCAGCACTTTGCCGTCGCCGTCCAGTTCGACGACTTTCCCTTCGCCCTTGAAGCAGACGAGATAGTGCCCGTCTTGGGTTTTCCTCGTGCCGCGGTATTGGTTGTGAGCCGTCACCTTCGGGTCGGTCGTGAGCTTGATCTCCTTGGCAATCTTCCCCGCGCGGTCCACTTCGATGATTCGGCTCGTGCCACCTTCGACGATGAGCACTCGGCCGTCCGCGAGCGGCTGACACGCATGGACCTCAGTTTTCTCCGGAGCTTTGTATTCCCACACCACTTGCTTGGCCGGAGTCACCTCGACGGCACCGCTGACGAAGCAAAAGAGATAGTTGCCATTCGCCAGCCGCCAACAATCTTGCGGAGCCTTGCAGGCATACTCCCACTCAATCGCGCCCTCGGCGGAGACCACGCAAACCTTACCGCCGTTGTGATCGCAACAGAGAAAAGGATGCGCCGCGTCCGAACGCATCGGCGCGACGAGGGCGGCCAGTAATAAAGCGAAAGCCGAAATGAGTTTCATAGTTCCGAGGCTCCGAGACAGTCATGTTGGGAAAATCCGGCCGTGATTCGGAAATGCAGACTCACGGCTCTGCTCGCCGCGGATCATCGTAGGTGCCGAACACTCAACATGCACCTCGCGCGACAGGTTCCGCGTCAAGCTGGACGAGTTGGGTGCGAAGTGGAAGTGGCTCGTTGCCAATCCAGACCGAATCTCGCCAAGTATTTTCGCAAACAGTCGGCGATCTCAACGGCGATGAGGCGTCCGGTTCAATGGGACAACCGGACGCTAGTGCGTGCCGGCTGATGGCGAGAGATATCACTTCAGTGGCGGTAGTTTGGCACTGTAATGCACGGCGCGATGACGGTTGTCGTCGAAGGCGAAGTGCAGCCATTGCTTGTCCGCGCTGACGAAGCCGTCGGGATAGTTGATGCGGCCTTGCGGGCCGTCGCAACTTTCTTTGTGCAGAACTCGCTGGTACGGCCAAGTCTTCATGCCGTCGAAGCTGATCCAGAGGGCCAGCGGGCTGCGGTGTTTCGAGTTGGGATTGTGCAACAGCGCGACCGCGTCGCCGCCGAGCGAATACAGCGTCGCCTTGCTGCCAGGATTGGGAATCTTCGTCGCGCTGGCGTACGCGGGCCAGGTGCGGCCGCCGTCTTTGGAATGAGCGATGAAGAGCACTCCGCCGAGTCGGTCCGCGCGGATAATCATGGCGATGTGGTTGCGACCCAGTTCGACGACGTTGTTCTCGGCCCAGCCGTGGTAGCGGTCGTCTGGAGTCAGCCGGATGTCGCCATGCTCGGTCCAGGTGCGGCCGCCGTCGCTGCTTATCAAGACGCCGTTGCGAGGATTGCTGACGTAGTGACGCAGTGCTCCGTGCCACGGTTTGTCTTCCGGCGGCGGAGCGGGTGTCCCTTCGGGCGGGCCGAGGTAATGCTGGAATGGAACCAGGATGTGGTCGTCGCGCGTGACGATGTGATTGCGGAGGAACGTGAAGTTCGCGAGTCGTCCCAGCACCGGTTCGGGTGGCGACCAAGTGCGGCAGTTGTCGTCGCTGTGAATCATCCACGACCGCCAATCGCGGCCCCACGTCTGCGAGTGAGTGCTGAAGAACAATGTGCTCCGAGGACCGCGGACCAGCAGTTCCGTCGGCCCTTGGCCCATCGTCTTCTCTTCACGCGGCAGGCCGATGTCCACGCGCTCCAACGGCGTCCATGTCTTGCCCCGATCTGTGCTGCGCGTGAGGCCGATGTAGTTTTTCGGCGACGGCTCGAAGTCATCACCGGCGAGCATGAACAACGCCCAAGAACCATCGGGCAGTTCGCGCAGCGTGGTGTCGCACACAAGCTTGTTGGGCGAGATGCCGTCATAGGGGATGCTGGAAAAATCCTGCTTCGCGTCTTCGGCAGCCTGAGCGGTCCACTTCGGTTCGGGAACGATCTCCTTCGGCAGATGCGGTGAGTGCGCCTTGTTGACGAGCATTCGCGGCTTGGCCCCCGGCGAGGTGAATCTTCCGGCGATCACGTCTTCTTCGCGGAACTTCGCCAGCAGTATCTCGGCGTCGGTGTGACGGTTCCAGTCGTAGAGAATGTGAATCATGCCGTCGGGCGCTTGAATGCCGTCGGGGTACGAGACCAAGGCTCGGTCATCCAGCAGCAATTGGTGCGGCCACGTCTGTCCGTCATCGGTCGAGAGAAACGTGGTCATGCTGGAGCGTCGCGGCAGCCGCACGTCGATCGGTCCATTCTTCACCAGCAGCAAATTCCCGGATGCCAACCGTCGAATGAAAAACCGCGCGCTGCAGTTCTTGATCGACGAAGGTTGCGGCTCGCTCCACGTCGCCCCACGGTCGGACGAATAGGACTCGGTCAGTCCGTTCTTCGTGCGAGCCAGCATCCACAGGCGACCGTCCTTCCGTTCGACGATCTGATGTTCGTCGAATTCCGACTGCGGGAAAGACACGCCGCCGCGCCGCGTCCATGTCTGACCTCGATCGGTTGAGGCAAACACGTTCGCCATGCGCAGCGGATCGAGGTCGTGATGTGCGTCTTTGAGATAATCGGCCGGCAGTCCAGGGCTGGTTCCGATGCTGATCCGCTCGCGAGGCCACAACGACACGGGCAAGAGCCAATCGCCATTGCTCAACACCGTCGGCTTGTTGAGCGTGCAGCCATCCGCGATGCGCACCGGCTTGGTCCAGGTCGGTTCGGCGGCATCGGGATCATCGCAGCGAATGAACCAGTCGCCGCAACGGCCATCGAAGTAACCCAAGCTCTGATCGAAGAAGCACCACAATCGTCCTTGCGGGTCCATCCACAAATTGCCGACGAGCGCCCGCCGCTGCGGAGCGTTCGGTGGATCGGTGGGATCAATCACGACGCGCGGCTTCGACCAGGTCGCTCCGCCGTCATCGCTCGTCGCGAGCATGAAGAAGCCATTCGGATTGTCGCCGTTGCCGACCCAACACGCCCACAGACGCCCCTTCGGAGTCCGCTCAATTCCGATGACCATGTTCCCGGTGCGAACACGATCGTCGTACTCCGGGCCGGGCTTGGTGTTGATGACTGGTGGTTCCAGCGCGAGATCGAGGACCGCTCGCGGCACATCGGCAGCGTTCAGAGTTAGATGTGGAGTCAACTGCGGGGCGGCGAGGGTCAACAGGACTGTTGTCATTCGCAGGATGTTGTCACGACGATTCAAGATGTCTCTCCAAGGTGGCCGGACTGTTCGCCATGCGTGTTGATTTCAGTGTTTCGTGAGCCGCAAGGCGCTAGCCGCGGGTGACCTTCATCGACCCGCGGCTAGCGCCTTGCGGCTCACGAATTCAGAAGCTCCAGTGTTCTGCTTTGCCACGTTGGGGTTCGATGTCGATCTGGTCGATCTCGATCGGTTTTTCGTGCGCGGGGAGGTGCAGGCGCAGGACGCCGATGCGGCCAGTTTGTTTCAGTTCGACTTTGATGGTTTGCCAGCCCCCTTTGGGAACGTCGAAGGGGATGCTGACTTTTTCATCGGGCTTCGCCGCGCCTTGAGTCAGGCAGTCGATGCGGCCTGCGCCGCCGGTCTCACTGCGGACGCGAAGAGTGACGGTGGCCGGCGAGGTCATGTTGCCCGTCGCGTGGCCGAGGAACGCTGAGCCAGCCGCACCGGTCCCCTTCATCGTGAGGACGCCATCGGTGATCGACGCCGTGCAGCCGCGCTGTTTCCAGGCGTCGAGGGCAGCCGCCGAGTCTTTGCTCGCATCGGCGACGGGGCGGAAAGCGGGATTCGGTCGTGGGTACGTCGCACCGGTGTCGCGCAGGAAGCCGTCGATCAGGGCGTCGAGTTCTTTCACTCGGTCGGGCTGACGATCCGCGAGGTTTGTCGTTTCACTGAGGTCGTCGCGCAGGTTGTAGAGTTCGTGCGAAGCGGAATTGCCGAACCAGCGGATCAGTTTGAAGTCGCCGCTGCGGACCCAGACTCCGCCGGCTCGATTCGCTCCGGCGTGGGGGTGATAGTTGAAGTACGCCGCGCGATTCAGTTTCCCCTTGCCAGTGAGCACGCTGGAGTAACTCACGCCGTCGAACTTTTGTCCGTCTGGTCGGGCGATGCTCAGCAGATCGAGCAGCGTGGGATAGATGTCGATTGGCCCGACGACCGCGTCGCTCGTGCTGCCGGCGGGGATGTGGCCCGTCCACGACCACATCAGCGGCACGCGCGTTCCGCCCTCGTACAGAGTTCCCTTCCCGTCGCGCAGCGGAGCGTTGTTGGTCGGCGGTTGCAGGCCAGCCCACTTCTGCCAGTCGTCGTTCGCGGACTTCTTGCCATCGGCGACCGTGTTGCTGTGCGTGTTGCCTCCGTTGTCGGAATCGAAGATCACGATCGTGTTGTCGGCAAGCCCCTGCCGTTGGAGTTCATCGACAATCCGGCCGAAGCATTCATCAACGCTCCGCAGCATCGAGGCCATGATCGGGTTCCCCTGCCGACCGGTCGGATCCTGCTTGTTGGCGAACGCTCGCGTGTATTCCTCTTTGTGTCCCCACGGGCCATGCACTCCGTAGCACCACAGGTTGAGAAAGAACGGGCCACCTTTGTTGTCTTGAATGAATTTCACCGCCTCGGCGGCCTGTCGATCGACGATGTATTCACCGGCCGGACCGTCGGTGATCGTGCCGACTGCGAAGCGGACGCTGTTCCCTTTCGGCTTCTCCGTGCCTGGCGACAGCACTCGATACGGTGAGAAATAACCGCCGGGCGGCCCCGGGTCGGGATGACAATGAAACGCGACGTCGAAGCCTTGACGCTCCGGCCAATGCGGCTCGGTTGTGCCGAGATGCCACTTGCCAATGTGCGCCGTGCGATAACCGGAAGCGTGCAGCGTTTCGGCCAGCGTGATCTGCGACGGCTCCAGATAGTTCTTGCTCTGAGGCAGCAGCATTTCGACGTTGGCCGGAGCGGCGTCGGGGAGGAATTTGTGACCCGGCTCCTGCGGCGGCAGATGTCCGCTCGGAGCAGTGATCTGATGCCGCGCCGAATACTGACCCGTCAGGATCGACGCCCGCGTCGGTGAGCAGAGCGGTTGGGAATAGGCATTGGTGAATCGCATCGCCCGCGCTGCGAAGCGGTCGATGTGCGGGGTCTCGTAGTACTTCGACCCATACGCGCCGCAGTCCATCCAGCCCATGTCATCGACCAAGAACAGAACGACGTTGGACCGGCCAGGCTTCGGTGACTCCGCGGCGTTCAACGCGATCGGCAGTACGAGCACGGCGATGAGAATTGCAACTCTGTTTCGCATGATGGTTCCGTGGGGTGTGCCCAGAGATTTTGGCGGTGTTAAGTTTTAGTGGTGTCGCAAGTTGACCAATAGAGTTGCCATTGATTGCTATCGCGGAGGTTGGTCAGGGCGGAGACGGATTCGGCGTTGCGGAGATTCCAGCGGGCACCGGAGCGT
>CAMDDX010000070.1 GCA_945893075.1 Planctomyces sp. SH-PL62
GTCTTCCTCGACCGACTTAACAATCGCACCTGGATCGAAGGGGCCGGAGAACTGGGACTGCTCGTTAAGAACGATTTCGAGAACGGCAAGCTCGACACTCCGGCGAGGCTGACGGTGTGGTGGAAAGAGAAAATGCTCTTCGATGGCCAGACGGCAACATTTCTGGGCAACGTGAAGTCCGTGCTCAAAGACAGCCGTTTGAATTGCGAAGAGATGGAGGTCGTGCTGGTGGAACGGTTCTCGTTCCAAGTTGATTCCGGCCCGTCGCCGCAGGCGGAGGTGCGGCGCGTGATCTGCAAAGACGGCGTCGAGATCGATCACACTCTGTACGTTGACAACACTCTGTCCGAAATTCGCCGCGGTCACTTCGCGACGCTGACGCTCGATCAACAGACCGGCCGCATGGACGCGGTTGGCCCCGGCGAGATTTCCATGTGGCGGCCCGGACGCGGCAAACGCGCGGCCCTCGCACCACGCGCCGTCGCGCAGGCCAATCGGCCGCTCGAATCGGAAGTCTCCAACTGGGAGTTCACACGCATCAATTTCTTCGGCAAGACAGTCGGCAACCTGCGCGAGCGGCAGACGAAATTCCAGGATCGAGTTCACATCATTTACGGCCCAGTCACCAACCCGCTGGATACCATCGACCCCGATCATCTCCCCAAAGATGGCGGCGTCATGGAATGCGATACGCTCCAGATTCTGCAACGCAAAGAGACGAACTCGCAAAAGCCATTCGTCGAACTTGAGGCCAAGGGGAACGCGAAGCTCGAAGGCCGCACTTTCAACGCCCGCGCCGACGAAATCACCTTCGACGAGTCGAAAGAACTCTACACGCTCCGCGCGACCGGCAATCGGCAGGCCACCATCTGGCGACAATCGACCCTCAACGGCGAACCCAGCGAAGCCTCGGCGAAGATCTGGCGATTCATCCCCTCCACCAACTTCCTCAAAGCCGACCAATCCACCGGCATCCGGGGAACGCAGTGAGAGCTTGGTGATTCCCCGCTCGCCTGATCGTTTCACTTTCGGCCGCTCCGTAACGGTCGCGGTGCGGCTTTGAATTGCTACGATGTTCGGCACCTTGTCTCGCGAGAACATCCATGTCTGAAGCTTCTCCGCCCGTTCCCACCGCCCCGCTCGATGATGCCGAAGCCGCGCGCGAGCGGGAGGCTCAAGCGATTCGCGGGCTGGCGATGGCCTATTCCCGGATGCGCGAGGAAATCGGCAAGGTGATCGTCGGGCAACGCGACGTCGTCGATCAATTGCTGATCGCACTCTTCAGCGGCGGGCACAGCTTGCTGATCGGAGTGCCCGGGTTGGCCAAAACGCTGCTGGTCAACACGCTGTCGCGGATCATGACACTGTCGTTCCGCCGCATTCAGTTCACGCCCGACTTAATGCCGTCAGACATCACCGGCACCGACGTGCTCCGCGACGATCCGGAGACCGGGCATCGCGGCTTCCAATTCATGCAGGGGCCGATCTTCACGAACATCCTGCTGGCCGACGAAATCAACCGCACGCCCCCCAAGACGCAGGCCGCACTGTTGGAGGCGATGCAAGAACGACATGTCACCGTCGGCAGCAACACCTATCTGTTGCCCGCACCGTTCTTCGTGCTTGCCACGCAGAACCCCATCGAACAAGAAGGGACGTATCCGCTGCCCGAGGCACAGCTCGACCGGTTCATGTTCAACATCATCGTCGCGTATCCCAACGCGGCCGAAGAGCTGCGCATCCTCAAACAAACGACCGGCGGCGAGAACCCACAACTGACGCCGGCACTCAGCGGCCGGCAGATCCTCGCGCTGCAAGAAGTCGTCCGCAAAGTTCCGGTGGCCGAGCATGTCTTCATCTATGCCCGCGATCTCGTCCGAGCGACCCGGCCCAATGAACCTGAAGCCGCGGACTTCGTCAAAAAATACGTCGGCTGGGGAGCCGGACCGCGCGCTGGCCAGTATCTGATCCTCGGCGCGAAAGCCCGCGCCATTCTGGAGGGCCGCTTCCACGTCAGCCCCGACGACATTAAGGCGGTCGCCCATCCGGTGCTGAGACATCGCATCGTCACGACCTTTCAAGCTCACAGCGACGGGATCTCGGCGGATCGAGTGATCGACATGCTGCTGGAAAGGATTCCGGTGGAGGTCCAGCAACGCGCCGCGAAACTGGCCGGGAAGTAGCGCCGCGGATGGTCCACTTTGCAGTTTCCGAAATGGACCGCTGCATGAACATTCTCAAACTGCATCCGCTTCCATAATGACGGCTCTTGATCATCGCGCTGCTTGACAGTGTGAGTGGTCAAAACTAATGTCACCGCCCCGCTCAGCAGGAAGGGGCGTTCTGGCCGTCGAAAGTCGTTTCGCAAATGACTTTGGGCGACTCGACACTGTTCTGGATGTTGGCAGCACCGCGTGGTTTCGCGTGAGGGCGTCCGATGATATAGACGTGTCGGTTCCAAGGATGATCGCCGAGCTTGCTCGGTGTTGTCCGTCGATGGCTGGCCATAATGGCTGAGTCCGTTGCCGCTCGCGGCAGCGGCGAGAGAAGTGGGTCTCGTGCCCGCTTTTTTTGTTTTGGGACAGTTCTTTTGGGAACTGATTGATATCCGTAGTTGAGGCTGTACTCACCCAGCCTTGACGAAAGGAAAAAAATGAACGGTGCCGATGTCTTACGCTTCGTCGATGCTCTGCATCGCGACCGGAATATCGACAAGTCCATCGTCATCGAGGCGCTGGAACAGGCGGTGTTGTCGGCGGCGAAAAAGCATTACGGCGAAGACTTCGAAGTCACAGTTGTTATTGATCAAGCCACCGGCAAACCCACTGTGCTCTGTGACGGCAAGGACATTGAACCCGATATGCTCGGCGAAATCCTGGGACGTATTTCGTCGCAGACCGCCAAGCAAGTGCTGATGCAACGTATCCGCGAAGCCGAACGGGATTCGATCTTCGACGAGTATGAAGACCTCAAGGGACAACTCGTTACCGGTACGATCACCCGGTTTGAAGGGGGGTCGGCCCTCGTCACACTCAGCAAGATCGACGGCTTCCTGCCCAAGAGCGAACAGATCCCCGGCGAGTCGCATCGCATCGGCGAACGAATTCGGGCCGTGGTCATCGAAGTTCGCAAAGCCGGCAGCCGCGTGAAGATCATCCTGTCCCGCACGCATCCCGACCTTGTGCTGGAGTTGTTCAAGACGGAAATCCCCGAAGTCGCCGAGGGAATCATCGAAGTCCGGTCGCTCGCTCGCGAAGCGGGATATCGCTCGAAGGTCGCCGTCTCCTGTTCCGACACGAAGATCGACTGCGTCGGTGCCTGTGTGGGAGTGCGTGGGGCGCGGATCAAAAACATCGTCGATGAGCTGGCGGGCGAGCGGATCGACATCGTGCGCTGGAACGACTCGCTGCAAGTGCTCGTGCCGAACGCCATGCAGCCGTCCGAGGTCGAGGACGTGATCCTCTGCCCGATGCTCGGCCGCGTGATCGTGCTGGTGCGCGAAGATCAGCTCTCGCTGGCGATCGGCAAGCGCGGACAGAACGTGCGGCTGGCGTCGAAACTCGTCGGCTGGGACATCGAGGTGATGACTCGCGATGAGTTGAACGAGCAATTGGAGAAGTCGGTCGCGGCATTCTCGCAGGTTCCGCACATCACCGAAGAGCTGGCTGAGAGTCTCGTGTCGCAAGGCTTCTTCAGCTTCTACGACTTGTCGGTGATCGAGCCCGATCAACTGCAAGAGATGAGTGGTTGCACTCCTGAGCAAATTGAAGAGGTCGTCGCGTATGCCGACATTGAAAGCGACAAACAAGAAATCGAAGACAACCGCCGTAAGGCGGAATTGAAGCTGCAACGAGAAATTGACGCACGTGCCGCATCTGCGCCCGTGAAAGCAGATGCGCCCGCAACGGAAGACGCAACCCCGAAAGAGGACGCACCGCCGGCCGAAGCCGAAGTCTCTGCGGTGACTGAGGACGTTGTGGCGGAGTCGTCCGTTGCAGCCGAGTCTGCGTCGCCGGTCGCGGAAACCGAACAACTCACAAGCGCCGACTCCGAACATCCCGCTCAGGTCGTTGAATAATGACGCGACCTGAGCACAACCTGTGTGATCGCCGCCACTCGCGAGAGACGTCTCGCGGTTGGCTCCGCATCATTCGTCTTTCCAACACAGAGGGTGCCTTTGACCGAACAACTGGCCGAGGACAAAACGCTCAAGGTGCGAATCTTCGCCTTGGCGAAAGAATTGGGGATGGACAGCAAAGTCCTGATCCAGCATGCAAACGATGCTGGCGTCCCCGTGAAAGCGTCGGCGCTGGCGAGCATCTCGCCCGCGGAGCGCGACGTGGTGTTGGAATATCTCAAGAGTAAGCCCGCCAAGCCCGCTCCCGATAAAAAGTCGATCACGCGCGATGACGTCGCCACTGACTTGACCGCAAAGGCGCGGCAGATCAAAGCGATGCCGGTTCGGTCGATGGCTCCGATCGCTCGCCCGCCGCGCCCCGTGAAAGAGGCCGAGCCGTCCGAACCTGCTGCGGCGGCGCCACAGCCAGTGCTGCCTGCTGAACCGATTCCCGCCGTTGTTGCGGAGGTCTCCCCAATAGAGGCCGCAGTTCCAGAGGCAGATGCGCCGCTCGAACCACCGGTGGTGATGGAATCGCCGAAGGCTGACGAGACCGAATCGCCGGACGCCACCACGTCCGGAATCCGTCGGGAAGACTACATCAGTCCGCATGGTTCGACGCCGCGGACGCGTGAGATGCGGCCCATCGGTTCGACCGGTGACATGCGCGCCATTGGGGCGGTTCGTAAAAACAAACCGAATCTCCCACAGTTGGCCGCCATTCCGGATGCTCCGGTCGCCAAGCCGAAGAAGGATGAAGGCAAGGCTCAGCGTCCTGATATCAAGATTACGGCTGAAAACTTCGGCGCTTCTGGCCCATTGGCTGGCCGAGTCAGTCAGGTGGTGAAAGGGGACAAGGCACATCCGGTCGCTGGCGGTCCGAAAAAACGCGGCCCACTCATCGACGACGATGGCGACAAGAAAGTGATTCCCGGCAAGGGAGGTAAGGCGCATGCTGGTGGCTTGATGGAATCTCGCGACGAACGCCGGAAGCAACGGCATTCGCGAGTGGAGGTCGTCGGCGAAGAGGATGAAGGCGCGCGCCGTCGCCGATCCGTCAAGATGCACCGCTCGAAGTTTGCCGGTCAGCCCGAACTGAAAACGCACGCCGAGGTCGAAGCGCCGATCTCGTTGCGCACGCTTTCTGAAGCGGTGGGCCGGCCGGTCAAAGCGTTCATGAGCATCTTGTTCAAGCAGGGCAGGATGATCCAAATCAACGACACAATCGACGAAGAACTCGCTCTGGACCTGGCGATGGAAGTCGGCGTCGAACTGACCATCCTCCGCGAGAAAGACCTCGAAGAGGAGTTGCAGGATACGTTGCTCGCTGCCGATCCGGTCGAAAGCCTGGTCACTCGTCCGCCGATCGTCACGATCCTGGGCCACGTCGACCACGGCAAGACGACTCTGCTCGACAAGATTCGCTCGACCAATGTCGCGGCGGGCGAGGCGGGTGGCATCACGCAGCACGTGCGCGCCTATCAGATCGACCACAACGGCCACAAAATCACGTTCGTGGACACGCCCGGCCATGCGGCCTTCGGCGAGATGCGCGCTCGCGGAGCCAACTGCACCGACATCATTGTGTTGGTCGTCGCCGCCAATGACGGTGTCATGCCGCAAACCATCGAGTGCATTGCTCACGCGAAGGCTGCCAACGCGACGATCATCGTCGCCCTCAACAAGATTGACCTTCCGGACCGCAACGAACAGCGCGTGCTCAGCGATCTCGCAACCCAAGGCGTGCTCGTGCAGGAATGGGGTGGCGAGGTCGAAATGGTCCGCACGTCGGGCCTGACGGGAGAAGGCATTGCTGACCTGCTCGAACTGCTGCTGCTGACCGCCGAAGTCCACGAACTCAAGGCGAATCCGGAACGCTCGGCCGTCGGCGTCTGCATCGAAGCGTTTCGCGACGAAGGCCGCGGCGTGATCGCGTTGACGATGGTTCAAAACGGCACGTTGCGAGTCGGAGACATCCTGCTCTGCGGCGGTTCGCACGGAAACATTCGCGCGATGTACAACGACCGCGACGAGGAAGTCACGGAAGCCCTGCCGTCCACTCCAATCCGTGTCGCCGGACTCGATGTGGTCCCCAACGCAGGCGATCAATTCTTCGTGATGGATGACCTTGATGCCGCGCGTGAGATCGCCGAAATCCGCCGCCAACGCGGACGTACGCTGACCCTCTCGTCCCGCGGCCGCAAACGCACGATGGAAGATATCCTCATCGCGGTTCAGGGTGGAGAGGTTAAAGAGCTACCGATCATCATCAAGGCCGATACGCCGGGTTCGATCGAGGCGCTGAAGTATGAGCTTGGGAAATTCGATCACCCGGAAGTGAAGATCAACTTGCTGCACGCGCTCGTCGGCGGCGTCAACGAAAGCGACGTGTACCTGGCCAGCGCGTCGGGAGCGATCATCGTCGCCTTCCACGTCATCGCCGAAGATCGAGCCTTGCAACTCGCCGAAAAAGAAGGGGTCGATATCCGCCGGTATCAGATCATTTACGAGGTCACCGACGAGATCAAATTGGCGCTGGAAGGACTGCTCACGCCGGAGAAACGGCAAGTCTCGACCGGCCGCGCGATTGTCCTGCAAACGTTCTCGATCAGCCGCGTGGGCACGGTCGCCGGCTGTCGCGTCTTGAGCGGCAGTATCGAACGCAACAGCCGCGTGCGGCTGATTCGCGATCAGAAGATTCTCAACGATTATGGGCTCGCGTCACTGAAGCGCGTCAAAGACGACGCCAAGGAAGTCCGCGAAGGCATGGAATGCGGCATCCGTCTGGACAACTTTAACGACGTCAAAGAAGGAGACCTGTTGGAGGCGTATCGCATCGAGGAAGTGAAACGAACCATTGATTGATGAAATCCGAAGCCCGAAACTCGAAACCCGAATTTAGGCTTCGAGTGCTTCCTCTTCGGGTTTCGGATTTCGAGTTTCGGATTTTCCCACCATGCCATCACGCCGTATCGAAAAAGTGAACCGTGCCATTCTGGAAACGCTCAGCTCAGCGATCCTGTTTGAGCTGCGCGATCCGCGTGTGAAGAACGTGACAATCCTCAATGTCGAGACGACCGGAGACATCAAGGAGAGCAAAGTGCGAGTCGGCGTGCGTGGCGACGCGAAGGTGCAGTCACTCACGCTACATGGCCTCGATTCGTCGCGTGGATTTCTGCAATCGAAAATCGCAGAACGCCTGCAAACCAAGTCCACTCCGATCCTCAAGTTTATTCTGGAACCCAATTGGCTCGATCACCTGAGCGCCACCTCGCAAGGCTTCCAAGAAGCCGCCGAGACCGCCATCACAACGGATGCGGACTTGGCCGAAGCGGCCGAGGGTGAACCCGATTCCGAAGACGCCAATCTCGAAGATGAAGAAGACGACGAAGACGATGAAGAAGACGATGAAGACGAAGACGAAGAAGACGAAGACGAAGACGAAGACGAAGAAGACGACAAACCGACCAAATAATTTCTGATCGCCGACCCGACGAATTCCTCCGACCTTTCCAACCCACCCCGCACATTTACAGGCACGTTGCTCATGGCCGTCGTGAAGAAGACCAAAGCGTCCGACCTGCACTCTCTCAGCAAGAAGCTCGTCGTACTTTTGAAGAAGCATTATTCGCCCGCCGGCCAGAAGAAAGACAAGCCGGTGCTGGAAACGATGCTCTACGCCGTCTGCTTGGAGAACGCCACGCAGGAACAGGCGGACGCTTCCTCCGAATTGCTGCACAAGTCTTTTCATGACTTCAACGAAATCCGCGTCAGCACATTTGGCGAATTGACGGCCTGCTTTGAGGGAATGTCTGATCCCGACGCTCGTGCCGCTCGCGTGCGAGCCATCCTGCAGTACGTCTTTGAAATCAACTTCGATTTCGACTTCGAGTCGCTGCGCCGCAAGACGTTGGAACTCGCCGAAAAGCAATTGCAGAAGATTCGCTTTTTGAGCTCCTTCATCCAACTGCACACGCTGCAAAAGTCACTCGGCACGCACACGGTCCCTGTGGACGATCGGATCCATGACGCAGCCATTTGGCTGGGTCTTGCTTCTCCGGGTTGCTCGACGGCCGAGGCGGCCGATGCTTTGAAGTCGGCGGTCATGAAAGCCGATACCGCGACGTTCTGTGACTACGTGCGTTGCTTCGCGACCGATCCTCGTCTGATTCCTACCTTCGCCAAGACGAAACCACCGGAAGAAGGTTTCGATCTCGACCAGATGTTGGCTCGTGCCACGGACCTGCTCAACAACGCCAACAAAGCCCATAAGGCTCACAAGGCGAAGCCGGAAAAACCTGCGGCCAAATCCAAGCCGGCCCCCAAGGCGAAACCTTCGAAGGCCAAGGCTGGCCCCGCGAAAAAGAAGCCGCGCTAACGATTGAGCAAGGAACGGGGTCGCAATCAGTTCCGTAGCCGAAGTCGTGAGACTTCGGTCCGAACTCTCACGAGTTCGGCTACAGCGTGAAGCGTCTTCTCGCGGCTGGCAAACAAGGTTTGGTCGGAATCCGCTCCCTCGCTATCATCCGCCGCGCGAGCTTTTGCTGGAGCGAGGTTCGCCGTTTTCTCGCCAATCCAAGGAAGACAGGGTCATGACGCAGTCGCCTCGCAGGATCGGCTACTTGTTGATCGTTACTCTCGGCGGACTGATTTTCTCGACCGCGCCTGCGTGGGCCTCACGACGGCTGGCTCAGGAAACCGCACCGGCCGATCCGGCTCATCGCCTGCTCATTCGTGGCGACTTCCGGCTCGATGTCGCGGAACCGCCGGAACGGCCTGAAAAGCTGCAACCGCTGCGTGGCCGCGATGCCGACGCCCAGCGGCGAATCGACGCGATGGCCTGGTTCATGAAAGGCCGCTTCCTCGAACAGCGTGAGGAGTTCAAAGCGGCCCTCGAAGCGTACGAGAAAGCGGTGCAGATCGACCCCAGCGCAGTCGAGGTCTATCGCGCGCTGATCCCACTGGCGCTCGGATTGAATGAGTCGGACAAGGTGCTCAATCACGCGCTGAAGGCGATTGAACTGACTCCGGACGATGCTCCGTTGCTGCAACGCATCGCCATTCTGATGGCGACCAAGGACAAGCTCCCCGAAGCCCTCAAGCTGATGGAGCGGGCGTCTCAATCGACCAAGCTGGATAAGCTCTCCGGTCAATACGTCGCGATCATGCGCGATCTCGCCACGCTGTACCTCATCTCCGGCCAAATTGACAAAGGGGCCGACGCTTATGAGGTCATCCTCGACGCCAAGACCAACCCGGAAAAATATCACCTCGACTTCCAGATGAAGTCGGAGTTGGAAAAGCATCAGCGCACGACCTACGAAGCGATCGGCCAAGTCTTCTTGGAAGCCAAGCGGCCGGACCGAGCGATCATCGCACTGGAACGAGCGGCGAAAGCCAAGAAAACGAAACCGGGAAACGTCAGCTTCAGTTTGGCCCAGGCGTACGTGATGACCGAGCGGCCCGACAAAGCGCTCGAACATTTGCAGACCTATTTCGACGCGCAACTGCAATCGAAGGGAAAGGCCGCGTATCAACTGCTGGCGGAGATTCTGAAGGCTCAAGGGAAGTCGGCCGATTTGATCTCTCGTTTGGAACAGCTCGCCGAAAAGGATCAGCACAATCAGACGCTGCAATTCTTCCTGGCGCGGCAGTACGTCGATGCCAATCGGCTGGATGAAGCCGAGGCCCGCTTCAAGAAGACGCTTGAAACGGAGAAGTCGATCGACGGCTACATCGGTCTCACGGCGCTCTACCGCCGCCAGAACCGCCCGGCCGAGTTACTGCAAGCGCTCTCGCAAGCCTTCGCACGCGAGTCGGAATTGGAGAAGGCGGCAGAAGACCTCGAACGCGAACTGCAAGCGATCGGCGCGGACGAGAAGCTCGTCACCGGATTGATCGAAGTCGGGACGCAGCAGTCGGAGGGAGACTCTCCCAAGCTCGATTTCGCTGGCAGCATCTTGCTGGCGAAGATCGCCGCGCAGAACAAGCAGTACGACCCGGCTGAAAAGTTCTATCGCCTGGGAATCAAGCTGCGTCGCGATCGAGCGGCCGGCTTGTTCGACGAACTCGCGCGGATGCTGTTGGAAGCTCGCAAGTTCGCCGCAGCGGTCAAGGTGATCGACGACGCTCTCAATGAACCGTCGCTGAAGAACAATAAAAACAGCCGCGCCTCGTTTTGGTTCCTCCAATCGCAGGCGCAAGAAATGGCCGGCAACACCGACGGCGCTTTAACGGCCGTCACCGAAGGCCGCAAGCTCGCCGGTGAGGACAATCCGTTGTTCCTCTTCCAAGAGGCGTGGATTCACTACCACGCGCAACAGTTCGACAAAGCCGTGCCGCTGTTCGAGAGGTTCATTGAGAAGAATCCCGACAACCGGCTGGCACGGCAGTGCTATTTCAGCCTCTCCAACATCCATGTCCAAAAGGGGGACATCCGCAAGGGCGAAGAGATTCTGGAAAAGGTGTTCGCGAAAGAACCGGACGATCCGTCGGTCAACAACGACCTGGGCTATCTCTACGCCGACCAAGGCAAGAACCTGGAAAAAGCTCGCGGCATGATCGAGAAGGCTCTCAAAGCCGAACCGGACAACGCCGCGTATCAGGACAGCATGGGCTGGGTCTTGTTCAAGCTCGGCAAGCCGGCCGAGGCGATCCCGTTCCTGGAGAAAGCCGTGCAAACTCCGCGCGGCAGCGACGCGACGATCTTCGATCATCTCGGCGATTGCCAGCAGGCCGTCGGCCAAAAAGACAAAGCAATCGAGAACTGGCAGAAAGCGCTCAAGGATGCGAAGGCGGACAAGACGCCGGATCTCAAGTTGATCGAGAAGATCGAAGAGAAGCTGAAGCAGAAATGACGTAGACGTAGGGTGGGTCGAGTCATCGAGACCCACCATCACCAACACATTCCATTCTGGTGGGTCTCGATGACTCGACCCACCCTACGAAGAATACGAAGACGATTCACGACACATGGCAGGACATTCTCATTCGGCGAACATCGCCATCCGGAAGGGCGCTCAGGACAAGAAGAGGGGCCGGCTCTTCGGCAAGCTCAGCCGCGCGATCATCGTGGCCGCTCGCACCGGCGGTGGCGACCCTTCGAGCAACCTCGCGCTGCGATATGCGCTCGACAAGGCTCGCAAGAGCAGCATGCCCAAGGAGAACATCGAACGCGCCGTCAAGAAGGGCACGGGCGAGGCGGGCGACGAGCAATACGAAGACATGGTCTACGAGGGATACGCTCCCGGTGGCGTGGCGGTGCTCTGCGACATCCTGACCGAGAACCGTAATCGCACGGCAGGCGAGGTCCGTGAGGTCTTCAAAGTTCACGGCGGCAATCTCGGCAGCACCGGCTGTGTCGCGTACTTGTTTACTCGCAAAGGAGTGTTCCTGGTTCCAGCCCAACACGTCGAGGAAGACCGGCTGTTCGAGATCGTCCTCGAAGCGGGCGGCGAAGATGTGCAGAAGGTGGGCGAGTCGTTCGAGATCACCTGCGATCCGAGCCTCTTCCAACAGATCAACGAAGCTCTGGAAGCCGCGAAGATTCCAACCGACGTCGCCGAGATCCAACGCATCCCCAGCAATACGGTGGACGTCGATGTCGAGACGGGCAAGCTCGTGATGGAATTCATCGAAGCCCTCGAAGACCAGGACGACGTGCAGACCGTCACCACCAACGTGAATCTGCCGGATGAGTTGCTGAGTTAGTCGTTGATTCCTCGCGTAGTGCAGAAGCCCGCGAGCCACCGAGACAAGCTCGGTGGGGGCGGTGAATTGGAAGACACATGGCTCGGCAACGAATCATCAACGGCGACGACGACAAGAAGCCGAAAGTCGATTTGCCGCTCAAGCCGCCAGGAATTGAGTTCCGGCCGGATGACGAAAAGCACGACGAAGAACTTCGTCCGCAAAAGCTGGACGATGTCGTGGGCCAGCGCAAGGCGGTCGAGCGGTTGCGGATCATGCTCGACGCCGCCAAGAAGCGCAACGAACCGCTCGGACATTTGCTGTTTGATGGGCCGCCGGGACTCGGCAAGACGACGTTTGCGACCGTGATTCCCAAGGAACTCGGCGTCGATTTTCAAATCGCGTCCGCTCCCGCGCTGACGGCTCCGAAAGATGTGTTGCCCTATCTGACGAACGCCGGCTTCGGCTCGGTGTTGTTCCTCGATGAGATCCATCGTCTGCCGCCAGCCGTCGAGGAGTTCCTCTATCCGGTCATGGAAGACTTCCGAGTCGATATCGCGCTCGGCGAAGGGATGAACGCGCGCACGATCAACATGCCGCTCAAGAAATTCACGGTCATCGGAGCGACCACGCGCAGCGGTTTGCTGACCGCTCCGTTGCGTGACCGATTCGTCAATCGGCTGCACCTCGATTTTTACGATGACGATGACCTCGCCGAGATCGTGAACCGCAATGCTCGCAAACTGCGGAGCGAGATCGAACCAGCCGCCTCCGCCGAGATTGCCAAACGGAGCCGCGGCACGCCACGCAAAGCCAACAACCTGCTGTATTGGTGCCGCGACTACGCCGACTGCCGCGCGACAGGCCGCATTACCGCCGACGTTGCCAAGCTGGCTCTCGAAATGATTGAGGTCGATCACATCGGCCTCGATGAACTCGACCGCAAATACCTGCTCACGCTGATCAACGTGTTCGCGGGCGGCCCGGCAGGTTTGACCGCGATCGCGCATAGCATGAGTTGTCCTTCCGACACACTCGAAGACGAGATCGAACCGTTTCTGCTCCGCGCCGGATTCCTGCAACGGACGCCACGCGGTCGAGTCGTCACCGCCGCCGCGCTGGCTCACCTGGGCATCGTTATTCCAGATCTCCCAGATCCTTCGAGCCAAGGGACGCTGTTTTAACTTTGGAGTGCGGTGTGTCAGCACCGCTTTGGATTGTTGCGACATCGAACGTGCTTCGATCCAAAGCGGTGCTGACACACCGCACTCCAAAGAGGCAGGTTGAAAACCTGCCCCACGTTCGCTGCAATGCCGCGCGACTTTGACACGTCCTCTCCAACGAAAACTGAATGCCATGACGACAGCCAT
Source organism: Planctomyces sp. SH-PL62 (assembly GCA_945893075.1). Taxonomy (GTDB): domain Bacteria; phylum Planctomycetota; class Planctomycetia; order Planctomycetales; family Planctomycetaceae; genus SXKJ01. The sequence continues at coordinate 13,177 of CAMDDX010000070.1, forward strand.
CCCCGCCGCCGTGAATCCGCCTCGACGCATCCTGATGGGCCCCGGCCCCAGCGACATTCATCCGCGTGTCTGGGCCGCGCTGGCCGCGCCGACAGTCGGGCATCTCGATCCGTACTTCCTGCAAATCATGAACGAGATGCAGGCCATGCTGCGGCAAGTCTTCCGCACCACCAACGAGTTGACTCTCGCTGTCAGCGGCACTGGCAGCGCGGGCATGGAGACCTGCGTGGTCAACCTGATTGAGCCGGGTGACAAGATGGTCGTATGCGTCAACGGCGTCTTCGGCGGGCGCATGGCCGATGTCGCCGGTCGCTGCGGTGCGCAGGTGACGACCATCGAGCGGCCGTTCGGCGAAGTGTTTTCTTCGGCCGAGATCGCCGAGGTCGTAAAGCGAGTGCAGCCGAAAGTGGTCGGCATCGTTCACGCCGAGACTTCGACCGGAGCGTGGCAACCGCTGGAAGAGATTTCCAAGATCGTGCATGACGCCGGAGCGTTGCTGCTCGTCGATTGCGTGACATCACTGGGGGGCGTGCCGCTGGAGGTCGATCAGTGGGGACTCGACGCCGTCTACAGCGGCACACAGAAGTGCTTGAGCTGCCCGCCAGGTCTTGCTCCCGTGACGTTCAGCCCGCGAGCGGTTGCGGCGATTGAAGCTCGCAAGACCAAGGTCGCCAGTTGGTATCTCGACCTGACGCTGGTTCGTAACTACTGGGGCCAATCGCGCGCGTACCATCACACCGCGCCGATCAACATGAATTACGGATTGCACGAAGCTCTGCGGCTCGTGTTGGAAGAGGGCTTGGAAGCGCGACATGCTCGACACCTGCGAAATCATCAAGCCTTGAAGGCGGGCCTGGCCGCGATCGGCATCAAGTACGCCGTCGCCGAGGGCCAGCAGTTGCCGATGCTCAACGCCGTCTTGATCCCGGACGGCATCGACGACGCGGCGGTGCGCGGCCAATTGCTCAACGAGTTCGGCATCGAAATTGGTGGCGGCCTCGGCCCGATGAAGGGCAAGACGTGGCGCATCGGCCTGATGGGCGAAGCCAGTTCGCCGCGCAACGTGCTGCTGTTCCTTGCTGCGCTGGAGCGCTGTCTTTCGGATCGTGGCTACAAGCTGTCGGCCGGGGCCAGCGTCGCGGCAGCAAATGCGTCCTATGCGAAGACGTGATCGTGAATGACGATTCTCGTACTGATGAAGTGTTTGACATGGAGTCTTCCGACTCCGGCGGGTTGTTCGCACATCTTCCGTGGTGGCTGATTTTGACGGTGGCGTTCGTCGTGACGGAGTTGACCGCGCATCCAGCGATTGGCGTGGGGGTGCTGTGCTTAAAGTTTGGCTGGGACGATTTTCGGACGGCGTTGTGGCTGCAACGTCGCGACCCAAATCGACGTCGTGGTGCCGTGTGTTCGTGGTTCTATTTGTCGAGCGGTTTGTGGCGTGTGTTTCTGTGGAGCTTCGCACTGATCCTGATCGCGATCCCCGTTCTCGCCGTGACGGAGGCCCCGCAAGTTCGTGCTGCTCGTCGCCTCAATGCCGGTCCGCCGCTTGCTCCAGAAATGATAACTTGCCTGGTGATGTGCCTGGCGAGCTACGCGGCCGCGACGATGCTTACGCTGCTGGCGGTTTTGTTTGCTTGGCGAAGTCGTATCAAGGTGTGGATTTCGGGAGCAATCTGGAAGTCACGCCGATTGAATGAATGGCCTCCGCGACCTCTTCCGGGACGTCTAGCCCCAAGCAATTTGTTGAAGGCATGGTTGATTGGAACGGGCGCGGGTTTGTTTCTGTTCTTGTTTTTGCCGGGAATGGCGCTGGTGCTTGTTGGGGTGAAAGTGATGCTCCCGAGGCAGATCGGCAACAACCAAAAGTCAGCAGTGCTTGTCGCGGTTGTTGCGGGCATGGGAATTACTCTGCTCACGACGGCGATCCTTCTGGTCATCCGTGGCGACATCCTCAACCGGATTGGAGCGACCAGTCCCGCAGAATGCTGGCCGGCGGATGAGCCGATTCTTGAATCGGACCCATCCGATTGAGGCGACCTTGCGGGTCGCGCAAGGGTTGAGCGGTGCAGAAAACCGCTCGTTGACATTTCGGAAAAGCACAACTAACCTCGCGCGGCAAGATCTGCCGATGGGACAGGCATCGAAGACGTCCGTGCCTGGAACCGATTCCAGCCGGCCGCCGTTGGCGATGCACCCCCACCCTCCCTTTTGGGTTTTGTGTCGTCTCTCCCTCGTGCGAGGGTCGTCGTTCCTGGCTCACCAGGAGATTGCGTGAGCCGAATTCGCTGCGCGGTGTTGGGTTGGACCACGCCGCACACGCTAGAGCGAGTGACCATTATGTTGAATTCTCGTCTGCTTCCAGTTTGTCTCACCGTGATCGTCGGTTTGTGTTACGCCGCTTCCGCGTCGGCTCAGCAACAGCAATTGAGCTGGGCCGAGCAGATGTTCGATCAGCGAAATATCGACTTCGGTGTCGTGGCCCGTGGCTCGGACGCGGTCGCTCGCGTGAAGATCACGAACAAATGGAATCGCGCGATCCATATCGCCGACGTCAAGACGACGTGCGGTTGCTCGGCTGGCAAGCCGACCAAGACATCGCTGGAAAGCCTGGAGGAAGGCTATATCGAAGTGACGATGGACACCAAGAAGTTCACGCGCCGGAAGGACTCGAACGTCATCATCACGTTTGATACGCCGTGGGCCGCTGAGGTCCGCATCCCAATCACCGCCTACATTCGGACCGACGTGGTCTTCGATCCCGGTTCGGTGAACTTCGGCGCGGTTGATTACGGCAAAGAGGCGTCTCGGACGATCAAGCTGCAATATGCCGGCCGCAATGATTGGCAAATCAAAGAGATCAAGAGCCGCACTGAGTCCGTCGTGGCCAAGGCGGTCGAAACCACTCGCGGTAATGGCCGAGTAGATTATGACATCATCGTGACGCTGGCTCCGAACACTCCGCCGAGCACCATCCGCGAGCAACTGACGATCGTCACCGACGACCAGACCAGCCCGCATGTCCCACTGTTGGTCGAAGCGAATGTGGAAGCGGACGTGGTCGTGACCCCTGCCATCGTGTCGCTGGGGGTGATGAAGCCGGGCGAGGCGAAGCAATTCAACATCGTCATCAAGGGTCGGCAGCCGTTCCAGATCGACAAGATCGAGTGCGATTCGGACACCGGACTGTTCAAGGTCCGTCTGCCGCAGAACGCCGCGCAGGTGCATGTGCTGCCGATGACGATCACCGCGCCGGATAAGCCGGGCAATCTTTCGGAAGAGTTCACTGTGACAGTCAACGGCCGTCCGGCTCCCGTCACGTTCAAAGCGATCGGCAAGGTCAGCGAGCCGAACGGTTAGCGCGGCGCAGCCGAAATGTAGCCCGCTCTCGCCGAGAGCCGTCCGTGCGGCGAGCTTCGCTCGCCGCGTCCGCTCTCGGCGAGAGCGGGCTACTTTCCGACTTGCAGACACTTGAGCGTGCGCGAGTCGCGGACGTAGAGCCGTCCGTTAGACAGCGCGGGGAGCGCGCGGGTCGTCGAGCGAAACACGCGGGCGCGGGCGAGTTCCTGGTAGCTGCGCGAGTCGGGTTTCCACAGAATCAATTCGCCGTCGGTCGTCTGCATCAGCATCTTGCCGTCCGCCGCGATTAGTGTTCCGAAGCCGAAGCTGGGCTTCGACCACAGCACTTTCTGCGAGCGCGGGTCGAGACAACGCAACTCGGAATCCTCGACTCGCTCTTGGCCGTGGATGCCAAAGATCAATCCTTCGTGGACCAGCGGCGTCATGTACTGGCTGGAGATCAGCTCGTCGCTGTTCCATGTTTGGTCGGCCGATGTCGCACCGATCTTGGCGAAGACCGCTCCGACTCCGTAGTGGGCCGAGACAAACAGGTTTCCATCGAGCACGATCGGCGAGGCTCCGTTGACAGTCGGACCACGCTTGCCGAACGGGAACTCGAAACGAACCTTGCCGGTATCGGGATCGAGCGACACGGTCTTCGACCGCGTGACAAAGATCGCATGCTTGGTGCCTGCCACGGTTGCGAGAACCGGTGACGAATAGCTGGCGTCGTCGTCGACGGATTTCCAAATGGTGTTTCCGGTCGTCATCTCGAACGCGACGACACCCGCGCCGGCTCGGCCGGCTCCGACGTTGACCAGCAGTTTGTCGCCAATCGCGATCGGCGTGCTGCCCGCGCCGAAGTAGCCTTCCGGAGCTTTGAACTCGGTGTGCGTGTCCCGCTTCCAGATTCGTTTCCCCGATTTCAAATCGAGACAGCGCAGCGTCCCTTGAGCACCGAACACGAAGACTCGATCGCCCTGAATCACCGGCACGCAGCGCGGGCCTTGGTCGTCGGAGAAGCCGCTGGCAAATTTGGTCGGACTGCCGTCTTTCCAATTCGGTTTGCCAGTCATCGTGTCGAGCGCTTCGACGACCTCTTCGTCATCCACGCGATGAAACAAGACGGCGGTGTTGCCGGCGACCGCCAAGCCGGAGAATCCTCCGCCAACCTCGCGCTGCCACAGGACAGGCGGGCCGTCCTTCGGCCACGAGTCGGCGAGTTTTTCGTCTGCGGCGGCTCGGCCGTCGCGGTTGGGGCCGAGGATTTGCGGCCAGTCGCCTGCCGGAAGAGTGTTTGTCGAGAAGACGAAGAAGCACAACGCTGCGAAGAATTGAATGCGCACGAGAGGACTCCGTTGTTCGTGGGGCAGGTTTTCAACCTGCCAGGGCCAATTCGGGCAGGTTGAAAACCTGCCCCACAATTATTGAGCTGCCTTCAGCAGTTTGATGAATTCTTTGACGAACGGCGTGTTGTCCATCCAGACGCGAGCCGTCACGAAATTGCCATCGACCACGACTTGCTGATTGACGTACTTGCCGCCGACTTGAGTGATGTCGAGCGCGCACTTCGCGACGGTCGTGGCTGTGCGACCCTTGAGGCAATCGGCGGCGGCGGCGATCTCGATGCCGTGGCAAACGGACGCGACCGGCTTGTTCTTCTCGAAGAAGTGCCGCGTGATCTTCAGCAGGTCTTGATCGTAGCGCAGGTATTCGGGGGCTCGGCCGCCGGAGAGGAACAGGCCGGCGTAGTCGTCCGGATTCACATCGCGGAAGGCGATGTCGGCTTGCAGGTGATAGCCGGCGGTCTCTTGCGTGATGTCCCACGTCGAGCCGGGCGGGATCTCGTGCAACACCATGTGATACAGCTTCTTCTCCGGCCCGGCGACGACGACCTCAAAGCCATCTTCGGGGAGTCGGAAAAACGGATACATCGTGTCGAGGACTTCGGTCGCATCGCCGATGACGAGCAGAACCTTGGGCATGAGCGAACTCTCCTGAGAAGTTGGGGAACCGAGGCGGGCGAAGCATATCAGCGACGCAGGAAGTTGGCAGTTCGGTGGCCCGGCCGAATGCTCCGAGAAACCACCGTACCGCGACCGTCAGGAAGCGGCCGATTGTCACGTGAGTGTGGCCGCTCCCTGACGGTCGCGGTACGGATATTGAATTGTCGCTAGAGCAAACTCATTGACGCCGCCAGAATCTCGGCGAAGGAAATCATTCATGGCAACCAAGAAGAAAACCGCTCCGACCTTTCGACAGTACTGGCTCTTCAAGTCCGAACCAGAGGCGTATTCGATTGCCGATCTGGCGCGCGAGCCGACGAAGAGGACGTTCTGGGACGGAGTCCGCAATTATCAAGCTCGCAACTTGCTGCGCGACACAATCCAACTCGGCGACCGAGTGTTGTTCTATCACAGCAATGCCGAGCCGATGGCGATTGTCGGCACGGCGGAAGTCGTGCAGACCGGCTATCCCGATCACACGGCGTTCGACCCTCACGATCACCACTACGATCCGAAGAGCAAACCCGATCAGCCGACGTGGTTCATGGTGGATATCAAGCTGCTGCAAGTCTTCCCGAAGCCAGTGACGCGCGATGAACTCAAGGACTGCTCCGCGCTGAGCGACATGATGCTGCTGCGTCGGGGTGCGAGACTGTCGATTCAGCCGGTGACTGCGGCGGAATGGCAAGCCGTGCATCGGCTCGCTGGAGTGAAAGACCAATCGATATGAAGTTGCTAGATCAACTCGAACGACGCTTGCGGCGGTTTGCGATCCCGAACCTCACGGGATATCTCGCGGGGTTTCAAGCGGCCCTGTGGGTGCTGTCGATGCTCATGCCGGCTCAGCAAGGGGTTGGACTGGTTCTCGATGGATTCCTCTTGGACCCCGCGAAAGTGATGGAAGGCGAAGTTTGGCGGCTGGTGACGTTTGTGTTCTTGCCGCCGGGCTTCGGCATCTTGGCGATCTTCGGCATCTATTTGTTCTGGCTGATGGGCACCGCGCTCGAAGGTCAGTGGGGGACGCTAAGGTACAACTTTTATGTGTTGATTGCCGTGCTCGCGACGATTGTCGCGGCGTTCTTGCTGCCGAATGGCGGGCCGGCGACGAACATGTTTATTGACTCGTCCGTCTTTCTGGCGTTCGCGTACTTGTTTCCGAATTTCACGCTCTCGATTTACTTCATCTTGCCGGTTCGGATTAAGTGGTTCGCTCTGCTGACCTGGCTGAGCTATGCGTTGATCCTCGTTACGGGAGGTTGGTCTGCTCGCGCTTACGTTTTGGCGTCGGTCCTTAACTTCCTCCTCTTCTTTGGCAGCGACATTTGGCGACGAATGCGATCCAACAAATTGCAAATGGAGGCGGCGATTCGCAAAGTGGCGATCGGAGACAAGCCGTTTCACAACTGCGTCATCTGCGGCCTGACCGAGCATGACGAGCCAAATGAAGATTTCCGGATTTGCTCCAAATGCGATGCCGGCACATTCGAGTATTGCTCACAGCACCTCCGCAACCACGAGCATCGCGTGAAAGAGCCGTAGCGCACGCGGCTCGCGTGCGTCCCCCTCCGAGAGAATCCCATGCGAGTTTTCGTTTCCGAATACGTCTGCGGTGGAGCATGGCCGCAGAAGCAGCTTGAGACATCACTGGCTCGCGAAGGCCGAGCGATGTTGACCGCGCTGACGGAAGACATCGCGCAGGTTCCCGGCTGCAAAGTGGTGACAACTTGGGATACTCGGCTGGGGGAATGTCCGTTGCGAGATTGCGAAGTGCGGGTCGTTGACTCGGCCTCGGATGAGTTGTCGTTGTTTCGCGAACTGATCCGTGACAGCGATGCCGTGTGGATCATCGCGCCGGAGACGAACGGCGAATTGCTGAAGCGGGCGTTGCAGGTGCGGCTCGTGAATGACACCGAGCCACCCCGATCCTCGCCCCGCCGATTCCTGGGAGCATCCGACCGAGCGATCCTTCTGGCCTCGGACAAGCTGCCTCTGGCGACGTGGCTGCAAGAGCGATCGATCCCGACGCCGGAAACCCTGCCGTTCAATCCAGCGGACCGGCAAGCCGTGCGCTGGCCCGAACCGACCATCATCAAGCGGCGCGACGGAGCCGGCTCGCAAGATATGTTTTTGGTGCGCGACGGTTACGACCTATGGGACGCTCGCCACGAGTTAGGCCGCTTGAACGAACCTGAGACGTTCATCCAACAACCTTTTATCTCCGGAAAAGCGCTGTCCGTCGCGCTGCTGATCTCCGAGGACGGGACAGTTCTGGAAGTCTTTCCCGTGGCCGAGCAGCATCTGAGTGACGATGACCATTTCAAATATCAGGGCGGTCGCATTCCCGCCGACATCTCCCCGGAGGCGACGCTCGCGGTGCAACAACTGGCCGAGCGGGCTTGCCGAGCGATGCCAGGGCTGACGGGGTACGTCGGCTGCGACATCGTGCTGCCCGATGCCTCACTCCCAGAACCGACGCTGATCGAAATCAATCCGCGACTGACGAGCAGCTATCTGGGCTATCGCCAACTGACGGACGACAACATCCCGGCTCGATTGCTCGATGCGAACGCCCCGCCCTTGCGATGGAAAGCAAATCCGGTCAAGTTTACGGTGTAATTGTCGCTCACACGTCAAAGTGATCAGCGAACGAACGGATCTCGACATCCTGCTGTCGGCTTTCATCCGTGCTCCGGCTCTGCTCCGCCGCGGCGGATGCGGTCATTGTCTTTCTGATTGTTTCCGCACGGATGGCAAGGCCGGAGCACGGATGAGGACGCAGTGGAGAAAATCGACGAACCGATTCTTGGTTCAGCGAGAAGTTTTATGACGACCGCTTCCGACAGCTCGGCGCTGCTTAATCGTCGCGGCTTTTTTTCATGGACCAAGACCGGCCTCGGCGGCGCGGCGTTGGCGAGTTTGTTGCTGCGAAGCGGCGATGTCCGCGCGGCGGTCGTGCCGGGTGAGGCGAGCGACCCGCCTCCACATTTTGCGGCGAAAGCGAAGCGAGTGATTCACCTCGTGGCGTGCGGTGGAGTGAGTCAGATCGACACGCTGGATTACAAGCCGGAGTTGGCCAAGCGGCACGGTCAAACGCTTGGCGGCAATGAGCGGCCGGATGTGTTCTTCGGTCAGGTTGGCTTGCTGCGAAAGAACGATTGGGAGTTTCGGCAGCGCGGCGCGAGCGGCTTGTGGGTTTCGGAGTTGTTGCCGCACCTCGCGACGGTTGCGGATGAGCTGACGGTGGTTCGCTCGATGTGGGCCGAGACCAGCAATCACACGCCGGCGACGTTTCAGGAGCAATCCGGGTTCCGTCTGAACGGCTTCCCGACGATGGGAGCGTGGCTGTCATACGGCCTTGGCAACGACACCGATAACTTGCCGACCTATGTGGTGATTCCGGACACGCGCGGGTTGCCGGCGGGTGGGTCGATCAATTGGTCAAATGGCTTCCTGCCGGCACGCCATCAAGGGGTCGTCATTCGCAGCCGAGGCACCCCCATCGACGACTTGCAGCCGGCTCGGCCGATTGATGCACGCACGGAATTGGCAACGCGAGCATTGCTGCGGCAACTCAACGAAAAACATCTGCGGCGGACGGCACCAGTCGGACTCAGTGATGTCGCGGAAGAAGAGTTAGCCAAAGTCCCCGGCCACGATGCGCTCGTCGCGCGGATTCGCAGTTATGAGTTGGCCGCGAAGATGCAGCTCACCGTCCCGGAGGTCGCGGACCTCGCGGCCGAGACTGCCGCGACTCAAGACGCCTACGGTTTGAACGACAAGACGACGGCCGACTTCGGCCGCGGCTGTTTGCTCGCGCGACGACTGCTCGAACGAGGTGTGCGATTCATTCAGATGATGTCCGGTGGCGCGTTCGGCTCGCCGCGCATCAATTGGGATGGCCATGAAGACATGCGTGAGAATCACGCTCGCGAAGCGGGCCGCATCGACCAACCCATCGCCGCGCTGATTCGGGATCTCAAGCAGCGCGGGATGTTGGATGACACGCTGGTGCTGTTCACGTCCGAGTTCGGCCGCACGCCGTTCTCGCAGTCGGCGGCCGGGGTCATCGGAGCCGGTCGCGATCACAACCAATACGGCTTCAGCGTGTGGATGTGCGGAGCCGGCCTCAAACCCGGCTTCGCGTTTGGTTCAACGGATGAGGTCGGTTGGAAGGCGGTCGAGAACCGCGTCTCGTGGCACGACTTCCACGCGACGGTTCTGCATCTGCTCGGCATCGACCACCTACGGATGACGTTCTATCACAACGGCATCCAACGCCGACTGACCAACGTGCATGGAGATGTGATCGACGGGATATTGGCGTGAATGCCAATTTCAAAACGTAGCCTGACTTTCTGAGTCGGGTTTTCCAACGCTTCTCGCTGAAGCCGACTGAACTGTTTCAGCACCGAAGGTGTGTGACTCGATAGCCCAGGCCAACGGCCTGGGTCCGCGAACTCAGACGACTTGCAGCCCCAACGGGACGAAACTCTGTGTCCTGAATTCGAGTCACGCCCCGTTGGGGCTGAGCGAGTGTTATCGAACCGTTGACCCAGGCCGTTGGCCTGGGCTATCGAGTGACGCACCTTTGGTGCTCCTGCAAACAATCGAGACTTCTCGCCCGTATGCCCAATCGCCATTGTCGGGATCTCCATGATGAAACACTTCCACCACTCTTGGATCGTCAGCGTCATTTTCGCAATCGCATACTTTGCGACGTTCGGTCTGACCGGAGTTGGCGCTGAACCAGCCACGATCACGCTGATCTCTCCCAAGGCAAACCAAGTTGTGCAGCGAGTCGGCTTCGATCCCGCCGCGCAGCCGAAGCCTGGAGAAGCCGCGTTCGGATTCGCGGATGTCGCGGTGCGCGGCAACTTGCCGAAGGGGACCGAGCGTGCGACGTGGGAGTATCGTGTCGTCGCCTCGAACGAAACGACCGGGCGCGGGACGGACTGGGGCAAGCTGGAGATTCACGCGACGGACGCGAAGTTTGAAGCGACCGCGCGAGTACACGCAGGCGGATGGTATCGGTTGGAGATTCGTAGCCGAGCAAACGACGACGTGGTGGCCAGCGGCGCGGTTGAACCGATCGGTGTCGGCGAAGTGTTCGTCGTGGCCGGGCAGTCGTATGCGACCAACTGCAACGACGAACGGTTCAAGGTGGCCGATCCACTCGGCCGAGTCGTCGCGTTCGATTCGGCGAAAGAATCGTGGGGAGTTGCGAATGATCCGCAGCCGGCTCCGGATGGCAGCGATGGCGGTTCGATCTGGCCACCGTTGGGGGATGCGCTGCTGAAAGAGTTTCAGGTGCCGATCGGTTTCGCGAACGTCGCGGTTGGAGGGACGTCCTCCATGCAATGGATGCCGGAGGGAGCGTTACATCCGCGATTGGTCCAAACAGGAAAGACGCTCGGACGATTCCGTGCGGTCCTCTGGCAGCAAGGAGAGTCGGACGTGATCGCCAAGACAACGGCGGAGACGTATGTCGCGAACCTCAAGACGATCCGCGAGACGGCTGCGCGAGCGTGGGGCTTCGAGCCGCCGTGGTTGCTGGCGAAATCGACGCTGCATCCCACGGTCTACAACGACCCGGCCGGCGAGGGCCGCATTCGGGGCGCGATCGACGACCTGGTCAAACTGCCGGGCTTTCGAGCCGGTCCCGATACCGACACGCTCACCGGAGAGAACCGTGGCGATGCGAAATCGCGCCGGCACTTCAGCGGGATCGGCCAGCGCCGCGCGGCGGAGATGTGGTTCGCCCTGCTCAAACGCGAGCTCGCCAATGCGACTCCGCGCGATCCGGCGTTGGCGGGCACGCGCTCAACGCAGGCATTGTTTGTTTCCCATGACGGCAGCTTCAAACGGTATCGCATCCCGTCGTTGCTGGTGACCAAGGCGGGAACGCTTCTGGCGATCTGCGAAGGGCGCGTCGATGGGGGCGGACTGACGGGAAACATCGACCTCGTTCTGCGGCGCAGTTTGGATGCGGGCATCACTTGGCAACCGTTGCAGAAGATCGCGGACCTCGGCGACGACACGCTCGGCAATCCGTGTCCGGTCGTGGATCGCGAGACCGGTACGATCTGGCTGCCGTTCACACGCAGTCCCGGCAAGTTCAATGAAACACAAATCGTCGCAGGTCAGAGCAGCGGGCCGACGACCGTGTGGTTGACACGCAGCGACGACGAGGGGGCGACGTGGTCCGAACCGCGCGACATCTCGGCGACCACTCGGCAGGAGAAGTGGGGCTGGTATGGCACGGGGCCGGGGATCGGCATTCAGCTCGCCAACGGACGGCTGCTGATTCCGAGCTATCACACCGAACCCGGTTCGGGGATGTACCGCAGCCATGCGATCTTCAGCGACGATCACGGTGCGACGTGGAAACTCGGCGAGACCGTCGGCGAACACACGGCCGAGTGTCAGGCGATTGAGCGGCGCGACGGAGCGGTCCTGCTCAACATGCGCGGGACGAACAAGCAATTCTTTCGGTCGATCGCGATGAGCCGCGATGGCGGGCAATCTTGGAGCGAGCCGCAACTCGATCGGAATCTGCCGGAGCCGGCGTGTCAGGCGGCGTTGTTCGCAGCGGACAATGGCAAAGACGGACGGGTTGGAAACCCATCCTACTGGTTGTTCTGCAATCCACCGGGCGCGACGCGCCGCAATCTGACGCTGCGTCTGAGCCGCGATGAGGGGCAAACCTGGACGATCGCGAAGTTGATTGATGCCGGCCCGACGGAGTACTCCTGTCTGGCGTGGTTGCCGGACGGCCAGATCGGTTTGTTGTACGAGCTATCGCGCGCAGGGCAGACGTATCGACCAGAGCTACACTTCGCTCGCATTCCAGCAAGCTGGCTCACTGATTCCGCCTCGCCCGAACCGTTCGTGCCGAATTTCAACGCTCGATGAGCATGTAGAACTCGTTGCCCTGTCACCTCGTACTTCATCAAAGAATGGTGCTCGTGTGATGCTCGACAATCCCAACTCTCGGCGAGCGTTTCTGGTGACAATGGCAGCATCTGCCTGGTCGCTGCCGCGTGTGAGCCTGGCAGACGACGCCGCAAAGTCGCCGCCGTTTCGAGTTCATGCTTGGCAACGCGATGCTCGCAATCCTGTGTTTACTCCCGGTGGCGGTGAGTTCGACAAGTCCTGCTGCATGAACCCGTTCGTCGTGACTCGCGAAGGGGAGTATTGGCTGTTCTATGCCGGAGGCGATACCAAGGGACGGCGGCGAATCTGCCTCGCGACTTGCCCGATTAGCGATGTCACCAAGTGGGAACGGCGCGGACCGCTGTTTGATCTTGGCGGCAAAGGGAGCTTCGACGAAACATGGTGCGTGCTGCCGTGCGTGCATCGTATCGGAGACAAGTGGCATCTGTATTACACCGGCCGGAGTGCTCAGAGCGGTGCGGGGCTGCAAGGTTTCTGGGGGATGGGACTCGCCACCAGCGACGACTTGCTGCATTGGACGAAGCACTCGTCCGATCCGATTCTGACGGGCGATGGTTTCGCTGACTGGCCGAAGAATCGCGGCATCGCGGGAGGGGGTCCGATTGAAGAACTGCCGCAGGCCGACGGTCGCACGCTGTACCGCATGCACTACACGCTCCCGACCGGCACACCGAGCAAGGATCTGCTGGTCGATCAGGCGAAGCAGTCGGTCGTCGCGCATTCGTTCGATGGCCTGACGTGGTTCGACAAGCGAGTCGAGATGCAGCCGCGCCGCGAGGCGGACTATGAGAACGCCGCGACGATCGCGCTCAACGTGTGGAAGACGAAATCCGGCTATCGCGCCATCTACGCCGGAATCGGCACGAAGTTCGGAGCGTACTCCATCTGCGAAGCCGCCAGTTCCGATGGCGTCACTTGGCAGCGCGGCGTTCCCGGAGAAAACCTCGCGTTGCCGCCGACTGGCAAAGGTTGGGAAAGCAAGATGACCGAGTACCCTCACATCGTCCGCGAGGGAGACCACCTGCGGCTCTTCTACTGTGGCAACGGCTACGGAACGACGGGGATCGGGACTGCGGTCGCGATGCCGCTCGAGTGATTGCGAATTGAGCGAGGCAGGCGGTGATGGCATTCGCGTTCTTTGCCAAGTAACGTGAGCGGCGTTGGCTCACATCCTTTTTCTGGAGGGACTGTCATGGCTCGATTTCTGAGTTTGATCGTTGTGTTCGCTCTGGCCGCGTCCGCGTTGGCTGTCGAGAAGAAGCCGGCGATTGGGAACTTTCCGTTTTGGTCGGCTCCCAAACGAGAGTATGCCGATCAGTTCGTGCCGGGCTTGAATGCCGCCTTGCTGTTGTCGGCGGAACAGATCGAGCAGCTTCATGCGGCGCGGCGCGAGACCATCGACAACGAGACGCTCCGCGCGGCGACTCGCAAAGATCCGAACTTGACCGAAGCGCAGCGCGAGGCGGCTCACAAGTTGGTCAGCGACGCTCAGGCGAGCCTGCGGATCAAGGTCTCCAATATCCTCACGGCCGAGCAACGCGCGCTGATCGAGCGGATCAACGCGGTGCATCAGGAAGTCGGGAAAGCGGTCCACGAAGAGTTTCAGCCGAAGGTCACGGCGTCGAAGGGGGACGATCAGGCTCAAGAACGGTTCCGCAAAGAAATTCACGAGCGACTCTCGTCCGACTTTCACAGTAAGCTCGATGGCCTGCTGTCGCCGAATCAGAAGGCGGCTTTCGATCAAGCGGCGATGGACGAACAAGCGGCCGCGAAGAATTCCAAGAAGTAACGGGCATTAGGAACGAAAGAGAAGTGACACCACCTTTAGGTCAGTTGAGTGACACGACCTTTAGGTCAGTGGCGCATGGTTCTTTCAAGGAATGCTGGAGCAGGCACGGAACGGAAGGAGGCCGATAGGCCGACTGGAGTTCCGTGCCTGCTCCAGCATTCGCGG
>CAMDDX010000071.1 GCA_945893075.1 Planctomyces sp. SH-PL62
CGACACCTCCTGGTCTGGTTTCCTGCGCTCCGGTCCGCAGTCACACGACCAGCAAACTCACGCAGACGAATTCCAGGAGAGGAATACCATACAAACAGCAATCGCGCCAGCTCGCCCACACTACCCAGCTATGCGCGCTGGCCGTGCGCCGCTGCCTGACCCCAACGACCATACAGCGCGAGCACAAAGACATCGCAGCGGTCGAGCTCTTGATTGATCAAGCCCTGCGATCGCCTGGTCATTATCGCCAGCGTCTGCTCCCAGGTGAGCGCCTCGAACCGCACCCCCGCACCGTCGCCGAAGCCAACGTTGAGCTCATCAATCGCCTCCTTGAAGGCTCGGCGTTCCACCGCCAAATCACTCGGCGAGGCGATGAAGACTCGGATGACGCGGACGTCGGACATGCGCTGCACTCCCGGCAGAAACGAACAAGACGCCGAATATTATTCAACGACTTGTTCACCACCGCCAGCCAATCGCACACGCCTGACAATACCTCGCTCGGCCATTCCGGAGACATTCTGGCGAGCGGGGGCGGCCGCGTCTCAGATTGAACAATCACCATTCGCTTCCGCAGGCCAGTCGATCCGCTGCGACTTGGACTGTGAGCGGACGGTCGCTCACCAACCCACCAGAGGTCGCTCTACTAACTCCCATCTTCTGATTGCCACGTTTGACGATCCGAGGCTTCGTCTCAGACCAACGAGACTTTCGTCTTCATCCGCGGTCGTGCCTGAATCCGCGGGGTGCATCGAAGCCGCTGAAGTCTTCTTCCGAAACATGTGTGTTTTTCGCGAGCGTGTTTTGTAGGTTGGGATTCCATCCCGACCGGTCGGGACGGAGTCCCAACCTACGCACCTTCATCGACGGACAAGCCGGATTATGGGAATAACCGCTCGATGCTCCATGTTCCGCTCGGCTGCTTGCGATAGATCAGCCGATCGTGCAGGCGTGCAACGCCTCCCTGCCAGAACTCGACGCTGTCGGGGATCAGTCGAAAGCCGCCCCAGTTGGGCGGTCGCGGAATTGGATTGCCGGCGAACTTCGCTTCGAACTCGGCCGTGAGCCGTTCAAGCGTCGCTCGATCGGCGAGCGGTTGGCTCTGGGCCGAGGCCCACGCGCCGATGCAGCTTTCTCTGGGCCGGCTGGCGAAGTAGGCGTCGGATTCGGAATCGCTCGCGCGGACGACGGTGCCTTCGATGCGGACTTGCCGTTCGAACTCTTTCCAGTACAGCACGGCGGCGGCCTGCGGATTGTCGGTGAGTTCGTGTCCCTTCCGGCTGTCGTAGTTTGTGTAGAAGAGGAAGCCGCGCTCATCAGAACCGCGCAGGTAGACGACGCGCACCGACGGCCGACCATTGCGAGTCGCCGTTGCCAGCGACATCGCTTGCCAGTCGCTGACGTTCGCGGCCTGTACCTCGTCGAGCCATCGCTGAAGCTGCGCGAACGGATCAGCGGCCAAGTCGCTTTCGAGCAACTTGTGTTTCGAGAAATCGGTGCGAACGATGACGTCGATGCTCATGATTCCTCGCGTTGGCCAAAACGTAGGGTGGGTCGAGTCATCGAGACCCACCACGAACTGCGAGCATTTTGGTGGGTCTCGATGACTCGACCCACCCTACGAATTCTTTGCCGGTTGGCTGCGCAGCGACAACACCAGCATTACACCCAGAAGCATCAAACCGGCTCCGACCCAGTACGGCAAGACGACGCTGTTGGCGGGTTCTTGTTTATCGAGCTTGAATAGCCACACGCCCAGCAATGGGCCGGCGATGCGAGCCAACGCCGACATGCTTTGACCCACGCCGAGGATTTCACCTTGTTCGTCGGCGGAGGTTCGTAGCGACAACATCGCTTGCAGGGACGGCGTAAGCGCCGAGTAACCCAGCACGTTGATCGGCACGATCGCGAACAACACATACAGCGACCTGTCCTTGCAGGTGATCGCGATCAGCACCAGGCCCAAAGTCATCAAGACCGTGCCGATCAGACTCATGCGGAAATCACCCAGCCTGGGTGACAGCCGCCGCACGAGCAGGCCTTGGCTCAGCGCCAGAACCAAGCCGACGTAGGCATAGATGTAGAAGTTGTTTTTGTCAGCCATGCCGAAGAACTTCGTCAGCAACGACAGCGTGACCTCAAACTGTGCGAAGGCCAACGTCGTCAGAAAGATGGTGAGCATCAGCAACGCGGTGCCGCGATGCGAGAAGGCTCGGCCCATCGCGCCGACGTTCAGCCAACTGCGACGAGGCGCGACGTTGCCTGGCTTCAGCGACTCTGGCAACCGAGCGACGGCCCACAAGAACGCGAATGCCGATAAGCCACTCGCCACATATCCGGCCATCGGACTTGGCGGGCCGTCGACTTTGCCCGACACGAACACCGATCCCAGTAGCGGGCCGAATGTGAAACCGATTCCAAACGCCGCTCCGATCAAGGCCATGCCTTTGCCGCGACCTTCGGCGGTTGTCGAGTCAGCGATGTAGGCTTGAGCCGTGGGGATTGTCGCACCCGCGATGCCGGCTCCGATGCGCGTGATGAACAGCCACGGGATCACCGATAAGCCGAGGAATTGGTCTGCGTTGCCCAGCGAAGTCGCGAAGCCGAACAGTCCGTAGAACACCGTCGAACCCGCGAGTCCGACCAGCAGCACCGGTCGGCGGCCGATCCGATCGGAGAGCCGTCCCCACAGCGGCGCGAACAAGAACTGCATCGCCGAAAACGACGCCATCAACGGGCCGAGCAAGCGGTCGAGGCCGAAGTATTCGCCATATCTCGGCAGCAGCGGCAGCACGATGCCGAAGCCCAGAAGGTCGATGAAGACGGTGATGAAGATGATCAGCAGCGGTGATTTGGATTTCATGGCGGCGGAGTTTGGGAGTGCCCCAAGGGCAACGCAAGCATCCGTCGTCCCACTCCTAACGCTGGCTGCGCCCGCAACCCAAGAAGGTGAAAAATTGTTGGGTGAAAAATTTCAGTCACAATCGCTCACAACAACTTTGGCGAATGCTCAGTCCAAAAAGTCTCTTTTCACTTCTTCCATGTTTCACCCAACAATTTTTCACCTTTAATCTCGTTCCCACGCTCGACATGGGAACGAAATTGCGAAAACGAAAAAAGCCTGAGCAGTTTTGTTGCTCAGGCTTTCTCGAAATTGCTGTCGCCGTCCGCGCGGGAACGGGGACGGTTACAGCAACTTCGCCTTGATGGCGGGATCGAGCCTGAAGAGTTCGTTGAATTCGCTGGAGGCTCCGATCAGCGTGTCGTCTCCCTGATTGCCGGCCAGCGTGTCGATGCCCCCTTGTCCGTCGATGTAGTCGTTGCCATCGCCGCCGAGGACGATGTCTTTGCCGGAGCCGCCTCGCAGCGTGTCGTTGCCATCGCCGCCGAGCACCGTATCTTCACCGTCGTTGCCTTGAATCAAGTCGTTGCCATCGCCGCCGCCGATCAGGTCGTTGCCGGCTTCGCCGTAGATCGTGTCGTTGCCGTCATCGCCGCTGATGGTGTCGTCACCCAGTCCGCCGAGGATCAGGTCGTTGCCGTGGAAGCCGTTGATCAGATCGTTGCCGTCATTGCCATTGATGGTGTCGTTGTCCGTGCCGCCATCGAGCGTGTCGTCTCCCGCGCCACCGAGCAGGCTGTCGTCGCCGGAGCCGCCGACCAAACTGTCGTTGCCATCCATGCCGTTGAGCAGGTCGTTGCCATTCAATCCGGAGAGCGTGTCGTTGCCCGCTCCGCCGTTGATGACGTCGTTGAGAATGCTGCCCGTGAGACTGTCGTTTCCGTCGCCACCTTCGAGAGTGGCGAACCCCGTGCCGCCGTCGATGACGTCGCTGCCGGCTCCGCCGTCGATCGAATCGAGTCCGGCATCTCCATTGAGCGTATCGTTGCCGTCGTTGCCGATGAGCGTGTCATTGCCATCGCCGCCGCTCAAGAAGTCGGCGCTGTCGGTGCCGATGAGCAAATCATTGCCGGCTTCACCGAAGACTCGCAGTTGGACGCTGCCGAGCTTGGCTCCGGGATCAGACAGCAGTCGATCGTTGCCGGCCCCCAGGTTGAGCCGCACTTCGGTGAGTCCGACCCCCGTCAGGTCTGCGACGGTGACACGGTCCGTCCCGCCGAGTGCGGTGATTTGCACGAGTTCGATATCGCTGGCGATCGTCTGCGTGGTCGTGTCGTTCGAGATGGTCAGTCGACCGGTTGCCTGACCGACATTGAACGTGTTCGCGGCGCTGTTGCCGATGAACTCAAAGGTATCGCCCCCTTCTCCGCCAGAGATCGAATCGACGCCGTCTCCGAGCGACGCGATGATCGAATCGTCGCCATCGCCGCCGAGCAGCGTGTCCTGGCCCGCGCCGCCTCTCAAGGTGTCGTTGCCGAGTCCACCGAAGACCGAATCATCACCGGCCGCACCGGCGAGGCTGTCGTTTCCGGCACCGCCATCGAGCGAGTCGTTCCCCGCGCCGCCGTTGAGCAGATCGTTTCCGTCGCGGCCCAGCAGCGTGTCGTTGTCGGCACCACCCAGCAGCGTGTCGCCTCCAAACGCGATCGGATTACTGGGGCTGCCCAGCGTGTAGGCCAGATTGTCGATGGCGAAGCGATTGCCACCCACCGCGGCTGAAACCGTGGTGAAGTCCAACCGGACTCGACGTACGCCCGTGGTGCCGGTGTAGCTGAATAATCCTTCGGGACCAATTTGCGTGATCAGCAGATTCACGGTCGAGGTGGAGATGAGGTTCAGCGAGCTGTCGAACAACGACACGCGGACTCCGTTGAGCACGTCGGTGGTCGCGAATCGAGCGACCGCGAACGACAGATTGGTCGCCGGGGATTCGAAGTCGATGTTCAAGATGCCCGCGGCGTTCCCCTCCAACACGGGAGACGAGAGATTCTGGAACGTACCGGTGGGAGCAATCGAAGCACCGAACGTCGCGTCGGCGGAATCCAGCCCGGCGACTTTGAAGCCGAACGTGACTCCCTGCAACGAGAATCCATTCGCAACGGTCTCCGGCACTTCGTTGAAGTTGAGGATCGTGGCCCCGTTGAAGCTCGCCGGGGCAGTGCTGCTCGTGGCGCTGCCTCCCGCGAACGCCCACGGTCGGGCATGTCCCAGCAACAGCGGCTGAACGAGCTGTGCGGACCGGCTCGAAAGTGCCCAGCTCCCTTGCGTCACCGCAGTGCCGACGTTGTTGGTCGTCGAACCAGAACTGGTCGACGGCGTTGTGGGGGGGGTGTAGGGATCGGCGAGGTTCAGATCGACTTGATAACCCATGTCCGCCAGCGCGGCGACGGTGACTCGGCTGAGCGGATTGCCGTTCGAGTTGATGATGCTGCTCATTAACTCGTTGCCGAAGAGGCTGTCGCGCCAATGGGCGTCGGCCGAGCCGGCTCCACCCACATTTTCGACGGGCACATTCGGTTCGGAATTTCGGAACGCGCGGTTGTATTCGGCGGTCGCCTGCCGGCCGGTGAAGCGGGGATTGGTGGTCCCCGCGCCGGCGATCAAGCGTTGATCCGACCACACCATACCGAAGCCGAGCGCGTGTGCGATCTCGTGCAGCGCGACGTCCGTCAAAACACCATCCACGGACAGCGAGGCCAAATCCGCCGAGTCAATCGTGATCGTGGCCAGCGCCGGCAAGAATGTTCCGGTGCGTACGATGTCGATGTCCGTCGTGCCGAGCACTCCGCCTGGACCGTCGATCGACGCGATCGTCACGTTGATCACCAGATCGTCGATCGTCCCCACATTCGCGACGACGACATCGGGCAAGTCGCCGCGGATAATCGACTCCCATTTCAGTTCCGCCAGGTCGAACGCTTGGGTGTTGTTCACACTCAGTCCCGCCGGCAGATTCACGACGATGTCGAATTGGCTCGGAGCACCGGGTGGCAGCCCCAGCGTCCCGATATCGTCGGCTCCGAAGGCCGAGATGCCATACGGCAGCGTGAGGGTCCGTAGCAGCAGACCGCTACGGTCGAAGACATCCAGAGACGACGTGACGGAGAGCGCGTTCGCGGTCGAAAGACGAGTGCTGCCCAGGTAGAGCAAGTCCTCGACCACCCCCAGCCCGTTGTAGGTTCCCGCCGAAGCCGTCGTCGGGCTGAAGCCGGGGGTTAGGTCCGCCAGTGGGACGATCAGGCCGGTCGACGGATTGATCTCCACGATCGTGCGACCGTTCGCAACTGTCGCAACCAAGCGGTCGGGATTCTTGGCTCCCGCGAGTCCGCCGATGAGATTCGTTCCTGGATTCACGGCATTGATGTCCAAGACCGTGCCGACGCCACCGAGGGCCGGATCGAACACCAGGATGTCATCATTGATCGCGTCCATGATGTAGATGAACCCGTTCAACGCCGCCAAGCCGTCGTAACGCTGAGTGGTCGGACGCGGAATGTCGGTGCTGTGGATGATCGCTCCGGTGTTCGGTTCGAGTTGATACAGCGTGCTCGTGCCAAAGCCGTTGATGTAGTACAGACTCGTGCCGTCAAACGCCAAACCGTCGCCGTTCGCATTCGTCGGTTCCGGAGCGGCGAAACGATTCAGCTCGGCACCTGTCTGCGGATCCAATTCGACAATCAGATTCAGATTCCGGTTGTCGGCAGGGATCGCGAACAACCTCGCCCGTGGCGGCGTAGGAGCAACCGGGGTTGTCGGCACCTCGCCGGCATCCTCGAAATCGTTACCGGCACCGCCGTCGAGTCGATCGAAGCCGTCGCCACCAAAGATCGTGTCGTTGCCCGCCTGACCTTGCAGCGAGTCGTTGCCGGCTTGGCCTTCGAGAGTGTCTCGGCCGGCTCCACCCCGAAGGGTGTCGTCGCCAATGCCCCCTTGCAGCGAGTCGTTGCCGGACAGGCCATCCATCTGATCGTTGCCAGCCCCACCGATCAACGTGTCGGCATCCGCGCCGCCGTCCAGAGAGTCGTTGTCATCGCCACCAAGCAGCATGTCCCGGCCTTCGTTCCCCAACAGCGAGTCGTCGCCGAGACCGCCAATCAATGAGTCGGCTCCCCCGCCCCCCAACAGCGAATCACTGCCGTCACCGCCGTCGATCGAGTCGGCTCCCATCATGCCGTTGAGTGCGTCGTTGCCGGTCCCGCCCAGGATCGAGTCGTCGCCGTCGCCGCCCGTCACGTTGTCGTTGCCTGTGCCGGCATCGATCGAGTCGTTGCCGTCATGGCCGATGATCGTGTCGTCACCGGCACCGCCGTCGATGCTGTCGTCGCCGTCTTCTCCATTGATGCTGTCGTTGCCGCCGCCCGCCACGATCGTGTCGTTGCCGTCATTGCCGTTGATCGACGAAGCGCCGTTGAGACCAGTAATGAGGTCGTCGCCGTGATTGCCCAGCAGCGTCTCCGCGATGCCGTTGCTGCCCAGAATCGTGTCGCTGCCATGTCCGGCATCGACGTTGATCCCGGTCAAGTTGGGATAGTTCGTGATGCTCACCGCGGTCAGGTCGATGGTGTTCTCGAGGTTGCCCCCTTGAATCACGATCGAGGTGACCGAACTGCTCGGCACACTCCCGACGGACGTGACCAAGTTGCCGTTCGCCAGCACTTGCACCCTCGTCGACGTGCCGGTTCCGGTCGAGCCCACGGTGATGTTGTCGTTTGCATCCGAGACGACGTTCAGCTCGCCGTTCACGAACAGCGCCGACACCGAAAGCAACGCTTTGCCTTCGAGTTGCTCAAGCTGGCCGGCGACCGGAACCTTGGTTCTGCGTCGCCGAGCGGTGGTGTCTCGCTCGGTAATCCGTCCACGCATCGTTTCTAACCACGACAGAAATCGCATAGCTCCATCCTTGGGAGAATGTGTGAATCCGGCATCCCTGTTGTGCCGCGTTCGCCCATTTGCCTTGCCGGACAAAGAGCCAACACCCGCGGCACAAACCTCGTGTGATCGTCAATCTTCATCAGCCTTTCGGGACCGTTCGATTCAATACAAACGGCAAAGTCGCGGCACTCTCCGGGACCGGACCCACCCGTCGCCGGTAACTCTTCACCAGCTTCCCAGGTCGGACACTTTGTAAAGTTCGAGGTCTTCCCAAACTGCCAAGTCTGCCCAACCGAGAATCCTCTTGGCCGTTTTTCAGGCACACTGCTATGGTCCCGCCCTAATCCATCAGCCGGAACGCGCTAGCCGAGATGATTCATGGCCTCCCGTGAGAGGAAACAGACTGCCGCACACTAACCCGACGCGCAAGCGAGGCCATCCCGTCGCGATAGCCTCGCTTGCGCGTCGGGTTAGTGTGGAGCCATGAATAATCCAGGCTAGCGTCCGGTTGGGCTTCGCGGCTGAAACATTGCAGGATCACTCATGCCTCGGATCTCGAACTCGACTTTGTTTCTGGCCGTCGTGCTGAGCCTCGCTGGGTTCACCGTGTATCGCAGCGGCTGGGTTCCCCTCGAACTTGGTGGTGCCGCCACGGGTTCGCTCCTTGAGGTGGATACGCCGGAGCCCGTAATCGATTCACCGCCGGAGTTCGCCGACGACGACTCATCGCTGCTGGAGGTCGGTGGCACGTCGTTCAAAAATCTGGCAGACCAACCCGACCCGTTGGAGGAACCGGAGGCGATCCGTAGTCGCGGACAAATCCAGTTAGTCGCTTTGGAGGAACCGGCCGTCGCGAAGAAAGCGGAGACTCCCGCCACCGAGGCCGAAAACACCAGCGAGACAAACACGGAACCGCCCGTTCGCATTGCGAAACGGACCAAGGACCAGCAACCGACGTTCGACTTCAGCGAGATCGATCGCCAGATCAAAGCGGGACAAGTCGTCGAAGCTCACAAAGCCTTGTCGAAGCTGTTCTGGCAACAGCCCGACCTGCGCTCCAGCGTGCAAGAACGGATCGACCTCACGGCCAAGGCCATCTATTTCTCACCGCAACCGCACGTGCAAGAACCTTACGTCGTGCAGGCCGGCGATCAGCTTCGCAAGATCGCCACTAAGCATCATGTTCCGTGGCAATACTTGTCGCGGCTCAATCGCGTTGACCCCAAGCGGCTGCGCGAAGGCCAGAAACTGAAAGTCATCGACGGCCCGTTCGGAGCGGTCGTGACGCTCAGCGATTTTGAACTGACGCTGCATCACGGCGGGCAATACGTGCGGAGTTATCCCTGCTGCATCGGCAAGAACAACTCGACGCCGGTTGGGAAGTTCAAGGTGCTCAACAAAGTTACGAATCCGCAGTACACCGATCCGAACGGCAAAGTCTTTGCCAGCGGCGATCCGAAGAATCCGTTGGGGATGTATTGGATCGACTTGGGAGAGAGCTACGGCATTCACGGGACCATTGAGCCGGACTCGATTGGCAAAGCCGAATCGCGCGGCTGCGTCCGGTTGCTCAATGCCGACGTGGCTGAAGTCTACGACTTACTGGATCTCGCCACCGAAGTCGTGATTCGCCCGTAATCGTCAGCGTTCCGGCGAATGCCAAGAATGCCTGTTTTCCGGCGGCGCGTTGCCGAATGACCACGCTTTGAGGGCTGTTGCTTTTCGGCCCAGGGTGCATGTTGGCCGTGAATTCTCGTGGTGCAACTCAGGTTCGCCCATCGGCCGCTGCTTCGATTTCTCAACATTCCGTCAGAGCAAGTGTGTTGCGCATCTCTGCTGCGACAGGCGGCGTCTGGTCTCTTAAATCGGCGTTTGTCCGCAAAGGTTTTTGACGGCGCACGGGCTCGACCTAGTTTGATCCAACGATGCCACGTGACCTGGGCCCATCCTTCAACGTATTCAGGAAGCGAACAACCATGATGATAACTCAATCCCATTTGGACCGTGACCGCTGGCTGGTCAAGATCAACGGACAACTCGCCTTTTTGGAAGCCGCGTTTGCGGCGCTCAAGCAGGCGGATATCGGTGAGAAGGTTCTGTCGCACATGCACCGTGCTGTCACCGCGATCCGCGGGGCGCTGCGAAACGCCGAAGCACCGGAGCTCGAAGCCTTCATTTGCGATCTCGAAGACTTGTTCGACCGTTTGCACAATGGTGACCTCTGGCTGACGTCCGAGATTCGGGGCGTGTTGCGCAGTTGCACACGCTCGCTGGCGGCGGCCGTGAGTGCGCTCCAACGCGGCGAAACTGGTGAGCGCGAGGTGCAATGTGTCCGCGACGAACTGTTCTCCATCCTGCTGGTGAACGCGGTGACGGTCAAACGCTGAGTCTCGTGTTGCCGAATCACCACACCGGAGTGGCGAATGGCTTTGAGCCAAGTGTGCGCGGGCCGTGAATTCTCGTGTTGCCCCACATTCGCCCGTCGGTCGTTGCTGCGATTTCTCACCATTCCGTCAGAGCGGGCCTGTTGCGCATTTCTGCTGCGACAGACCGGGAATGGTGACTGAAACCGGCGTTTGGCCTCAAAGGATTTTGAGGGCGTGCGGGCTCGACCTACTTTGGTCCAACGCGGCCACGTGACTTGGGCCGCCCAACCTTCAAAGTATTCACGAAGCGGAAGAACGATGATGACGACTCAATTGCAGATCGACCGTGACCGCTGGCTGGCCAAGATTAACGGGCAGTTGAAATTCCTGGATGCCGCGTTTTCGGCGATGAAGCAGGCGGATATCGGTGAGAAGGTTTTGTCGCCAATGCACCGCGCTGTCACCGCGATCCGCGGGGCGCTGCGAAACGCCGACGCGCCGGAACTCGAAGCCTTCACCTGCGATTTCGAAGACCTGCTGAACTTGTTGCGCAATGGCGACGCCAAGCTGACGTCCGAGATGCGGTACTTGCTGCGTGGTTGCACGCACTCGCTGTCGGCGGCCGTGATGGCGGTCCAACGGGGCGAATCTGGCGAGCGCGAGGTGCAATGTGTCCGCGACGATTTGTACTCCGTCCTGCTGGTGAACGCGGTGACGGTCAAACGCTGAACCTCGTGAGCAAAGAGACTAGCCCGACGCGCCAGCGAGGGATCGCGATCATCGGTGTTCCGACGATGATCGGTTCATCCCTCGCTGGCGCGTCGGGCTAGTGTTGTCCGCACCTTCGGCGGAGATCTCTGCTGGCTCCGTTAGAACTCCCAGCTCACGCCGAGGTTGTAATTGTAAGTCGCGTAAGTGTTGCGTCTTTCTCGAATCGTCGGGAACAAGCCCACCGACGGATTACCCTGCCACGAGATGCTGCCCGCGGTGTCCGTCACTTGTCCGATCAGCAGAATCGAGTAACCGGCTCGGAAGCGAGCCTTCTCAAAGATGCTCAACCGTCGCAAGACGGGCACGTACTGAAACAGCGAGGCTTCCGCGTTGAACTGCTGCTCGAACATGGGCGACACGTGCGTGTGAAATTGTTTGTCGCTGAAGGCATTGGGTGTCGCATTGTTGACGTCTAGCAACAGCAAATTGGAATCGCGGGTGTGCATCGCGATGTTGTCGCCGTTCATCTTTAACTGGGCGTAATTCGCCAGCAGTCCGAACTTCGAAGAACCGCTCAACATCAGCGACTGTCCGCCGAAATCGTACGTCAAGCCGACCTCGGCACCGCCCAGGTTTTGCTCCGATGAGTTGTTGAGATACGACTCGATCGGATAGCGAAAGTGATCGTGGAACGAGAAGAAGATCTGCTGGTTTTGTTGTCCTTGGCCACCTTGCTGCTGACCGCCGCCCGACTCGGTCCGGCCGGCGTTGTCAACAATCCCATCGGCGTCTTCGTCGACGCCGTCGGGAGGCGAATGGATCTTGATGTCCGGACTCAGAGACTGAGCACCGCCACCACCACCTCCACCACCTTGCTGTCCTCCGCCGCTGTTGTAGGCCAGACCGCTGTCTTGGCCATAGAAGCGGAAGCGTTCGTTGAGATAGAAGTATCGCACGCCCACGGTTGGCCGAACTCGAAACGGTCCCAGGTTCGCGATTGGCGACATGACCGATTCGACTTTGCCGCCGTATAGCTCTGATTTCAGGCTGACTTGGAACTCCAAGTCATACGGTACGGTGACGCCGCCGAATGTCGTCCCATCCGCGAAGGTCCGAATCGTGCCGTCATTCAAGGGTATGCCGCCCAGGTTATCGATGTTGTTCTGCAACACCTGGTTGACATTGTTGAAACGGCCCACTGTGGTCGGTTGCGTGGAGCCGAGTTGGGTCAACTCGGATTGAAGCTGTGTCGCCGCCGCCACGTTTCCCTGGCTGTTCAGCTCATTGATCTTGTGCAACTGCGTGATCGCGAAGAGGGCGAAGTCACGCTGCGTGTCACGTGTCGCGTTTTGATAGTCGCGGGCGTTGTAGTTGAAGTCTCCTTGGTTGGTGAGAAACTCCAGCCGTAGACCGCTGTCGTCGGCATTGTCCCAGCCCCAGTCCACCCGCGCTCCCTGGTTGTGGATACCGCGTTGGACCATTTTGAGATTGAGCGCTCCGAACAAGGGGAATCCGACCCGTCCCTGCGCTTCGCTCGTCGTGAAGGGGGTCAGGACGCTGGCCTGTTGGCCCTGCTGGCCGCCACCGCCACCACCTTGACCTTGTTGAGTTCCGATTTCGCTGCGAATGGTGTCCGGGTAGTTCTGAGCCTGCGTGTTTCCCACGAGCGAATCGGAAACGCGAGTACGGCCAGTCAGGAAGTCGACTCGGAGACGATAGCGCCGAGCCAATTGGTTTTCGGACTCCTTCCAGGTGCCGCCGTCATTGATTTGTTGGCTATAGGAATTCTGATACGGCGAGGTTTCCGGCCACTGCGAGTACATCCCCGGTGGACCGTAGCCGGGCGTTGGCACACCTCCATAGCCGTCGTAGGCCATGCCGGGAGCTGTCTCCCTCGGCGACTGGGCCTGGGCCGTGAGTGTGCTCGCCGCAATGAGCGAGCTACCAAATAACGTTGTGAGCCAGTGCTTGAACCGCATCAGAACTTCCTTGGACTGACCGTCTTCGGAGTTTGTTGACACCCTCCGCGCATCCCAAATGGCGCGCGGCAGGGAGACCTGCGGTTTTTATCGTCCCGGCAACTAGGCAAACTGTAGCGGTTATTCCAATCGTGCCGGTTTTCGCGGTCGCGGAAGACTCGCAGAGTTTTCACACCGTAGCCGCGTTCGCCAGAACGCGGGATTCAGCGAGAAGCTGCGGTGTCCGGCGACGCCCCGCACTCTGGCGAGTGCGGCTACGATTACAGGACCGGCCCGATGATCCACGGGGCAAACTCGTCGTCGCCGATGCCTTGGGCTTCGCTCTTGGTCTTCTCACCGCTGGCGACGGAGATGATCTTCTCGAAGATCTCTTGCCCAACTTGCTCAACCGACGTCCCTTCCAGGATGCCGCCGGCGTTGATGTCCATGTCGTCGATCATGCGGTCATACATCGGAGTGTTGGAGGCGATCTTGATGCTCGGTGTCGGCTTGCAGCCAAAGCAACTTCCTCGGCCCGTCGTGAAGACCACGACGTTTGCTCCGCCAGCCACGAGGCCCGTCACCGAAATGGGATCGAAGCCGGGTGTGTCCATGAAGACGAAGCCTTTGGCCGTGACCGGCTCTGCGAAATCGTAAACGGCATTAAGTGCCGAATGACCGGCCTTCGCGATCGCTCCCAGCGACTTCTCGTAGATAGTGGTGAGTCCGCCCTTCTTGTTCCCGACGGACGGATTGTTGTCGATCGCGCCGCCGAACTTCGCGACGTACTCTTCCCACCAGCGGATTTGCCGGATGAGCTTTTCGCCGACTTCACGAGTCCGAGCGCGGCGAAGCAGCAGGTGTTCGCCCCCGTAAATTTCTGGTGTCTCCGCCAAGATCGTCGTCCCGCCGTGAGCGACCAGCATGTCGCTGGCGATGCCGAGGGCCGGGTTGCAGGTGACTCCGCTGCTGCCGTCGCTGCCGCCGCAGTTCGTGCCGAGGATGATCTCTGAAACCGGGATCGGCTCACGGCGAACCTGATTCACCTGCGGGAGCATGTCTTTCAGGAGGTCGCTCGCGTAGCGGACCGTCTTGGCGATGCCCCCTTGCTCCTGCATGTTGATGACCAGCGGTCGAGCCGGCTCCGGATCACCCGGCACTCGCAATTGAGTCAGATTGTATTTGTCTTGCAGGTACGCTCCTTGAGACGTCTCGCAGCCGAGTCCCACGATCAAGTACGCGCCGATGTTGGGATGCTTGCAGAAGCCGGCCAACGTTCGAGCCATCAAGCGGTGTTCGTCGCCGTCGTATTCAAACGCGCAGCCTCCCTTGTGGACCAGCGGCACGACGCCGTCGATGTTCGGGAAATCGCGCAGCAAGTCCTTATTAAACCGTTCGGCGATCATCTTCGAGGTCGCGGCCGAGCAGTTCACGGTGCTGACGATCCCAATGTAGTTGCGCGTCGCCGCTCGGCCATCGAGCCGGCGAAAGCCTTGAAACGTGCGGCCGAGAATCGGCGTCGGATCGGGCGGAATGTCGGTCCCGATCGAGTGATCGAGTTGCAACTCGCCCGGTTCCATGTTGTGTCGATGGACCCACTCGCCCGGTTCGATGTTTTCCGTCGCGTAGCCGATGACCTGGCCGTATCGCCGGATCGGCTGTTTCGGCGTGATTGGGATCAGCGCGATCTTGTGGCCGAGTTCCACGACCTCTTTCGCCCTGATGTCGTAGGGGCCGATGCGAAAGGCCAAGCCGGCTGGGATCGTACGGCGGACGTAGGCGACATTGTCTTCGGGGTTCAGCAAGATGGCGGGAGAATCGAGGGACATCGGCAAGCTCCAAAAAGGCATCCATGCGAGAGTCGAATGAGTCGGCGGAAAGTAGCGAGTCGGAGAAGCGACTCCAAGTTGCCAAAGAATCCCGTAGCCCAGGCCCTTGTGGCCTGGATGATTCGCTCTCAAGAAGGAACCGACCGACCCACGAGGGGTCGGGCTACACACGGCCGCATGGGACAACTCGGTCTTGATCGGCAGAGTCTGCCGCCACGCTTGGCAAACCTTGACGGTCGTAACGAAGACTCGCCTTAACATTGTTAAGAACCGCCAGACTCAACCGGGCCGGTTCTGCCGGGGAAACCGATCCTCCCGATTGTTGCTCCTGTGAGGTCGTTGAGGCCATCGCAACTGCGATGAGCTGTCTTGCCGATTGCTCGGCAATTTGACTCAAGCCGCGAATGGATTCGCGGTGGCAAAAACGACCGGTGCGAAAGGACTCGCGACATGATCTACCTGCGCAAACATCTGGCCTGGCTATGCTCGGCCAGCTTGTGGTTTGGAACTGCGGCTTGGAGTGACGAGCCGGTCGTTTCGGCTCAAACAAAATCTGATCAAGAACCGGCGCGGCTTCAGGCCGAGTCGGAAGTTCCGGCTTTGGGTATTCGCCCGATTGATCCAGCCGACTATTGGCGGCGGCTGGAGCGTGCCGAAGCGCAGATCGCCGAGTTGCAGTCGCAGAATCAAACGCTGCGCGAATCACAGTCGCCGATCCAACAAGTCGGCTTCAATCCGCTGCATCTGGCTCCGCTGTTTTTCGCTCACGATCCGGAAATCGGCATCGTCCGCGAGCAGACCAGTTCGACGTCAACATCGACGGAAGCTCCCAAGCCCAAGAAGTGGTTCGAGAAACTCAGCATCCGCGGTTACGCCCAGTTCCGCCTCAACGAGGAAACGCATCGCGAGGACGGTTCCGCGCCGGCTCACACTGTGGGCGACCGGTCTCTCGCGGACAACCAGAATTTTCTGATCCGCCGTGCTCGCGTCATAATTTCTGGTGACGTTCACGAGCGGCTGTATGTGTATTTGCAACCGGACTTCGCGTCATCTCCCGGTTCCTCCGCTGATCCAAACAACCAGTTCGTGCAGATTCGTGACTGGTACGGCGACTTTTATCTGGATGAGCAAAAAGAACTGCGTATTCGAGTCGGTCAGTCGAAGGTTCCCTATGGCTGGGAAAACATGCAGTCCAGCTCGAACCGAATTCCGCTGGACCGAGCCGATGCTCTCAACAGTGCCGTCCGGAATGAGCGTGATTTGGGTGTGTACTTCTTTTACACACCGACCTGGGCTCAGGACTTTTTCAAGGACGTGCTGGAGAAGGGCCTCAAAGGCTCGGGCAACTACGGCTTGCTCAGCGCCGGTGTTTACAACGGCCAAGGCGGCTCGTTCAACGAGATCAACGACGACGTGCATGCTTTCGCGAGACTCACGTTGCCGCTCACGTTTGAGAACGGCCAGCACATGGAAGTGGGGGTTCAAGGATACTTTGGGGAGTATGCCGTGATTGGCTCGACGATTGATCCGCTTGGCACCGGCGTCGGTGCCACGCCACGCATCCCGGATGGGACCGTCTCGGCGTCGGGGGTCGGGGCCAGCGCCGCAGGCGAGTTGTCCGCGGCCGCCGACCGTGATGGCTGGAACGATGAACGACTGGCGGGAACGTTCGTCTGGTATCCGCAGCCCTTTGGATTCCAAACGGAATGGACCATCGGCCGTGGGCCGGCGCTGAACGCCACCCAAACAGCCGTCGAAGACCGAGCCTTGTATGGCGGTTACGCCATGGCACTTTACAAGCTCGACACCGAATGCTGGGGAACGCTCTTTCCTTTCGTGCGCTACTCGTACTTCAAAGGGGGGTACAAGTCGGAACGCAACGCTCCCTTCTCCAACATCGACGAGTGGGAGTTCGGGACCGAATGGCAGATCAATCCCGCTGCGGAGTTGACCGCCTCTTACTTGATCACCGATCGCACCAACACGACCGCTAACGCCACAGGAACCTCTTACACTCAGTTCGACGGCCAAGCGATTCGGCTGCAGTTTCAGATCAATTACTGACGCAAGTTTGCGAGCGTCAGGGCGGCATTTCTCGCGGACGCCGACTGATTATCAGCACCAAAGGTGCGAAACTCGACAGCCCAGGCCAACGGCCTGGGTTTGCTGACCAAGGCGACTCTCAGCCCCAACGGGGCGCAACTCGAACTCACGATTCCAAGTCGCGCCCCGTTGGGGCTGGCAGCGTTTTTTTGCAACGAGCACCCAGGGCGATGCCCTGGGCTTTCGAGTGTCGCACCGTTGGTGCGGAGGCAACATCGACTCGAAAAACTACTCGTCACCGGAGGCGGCAGTCTGCCGCTCTGCGGGGGCACCGCTCTTCGCCACAGCTTCGACTTCACGGAACACTCGCCGAGCATTGCCGCCGAGCACCTTCTGAATCTGCTCGCGCGAGTAGCCGCGATTCAGCATCTCCTGCGTGAGGTGCGGGAAGCAGGACACGTCTTCCAGGTTTTGCGGGAGGCTCACGACGCCATCGAAGTTCGAGCCGAGACCAACGTGATCGAAGCCGGCAACTTTGCCGATGTGGTCGATGTGATCAACGACATCCTTCACGCCGGTCGTCGGCAGCGGATGCTCCTTCAGCCACGCCACCAGAGCGACTTGGAATTGCTCGTCGGTCTTGAACGACTTGCGGAGATCGGCGGCGGCTTTCGTTCGCTGCTCATAGGCTTTGACGGTCTCGGCGGTGAGGAAGCCCGAATAGAAGTTGACCATCACGACTCCACCGTTCTTCGCGACCGCCTTCAGCACGGCGTCCGAAACATTGCGCGGATGCGGAGCCAGCTTGTGTGCTCCGGTGTGTGAGAAGATCACGGGGGCGTGACTGATCGTCATCGCGTCCAGCGACGTTTCTTCCGAAGCGTGCGACAGGTCGATCACCATGCCGAGCCGATTCATCTCCGCGACAACTTGTTCGCCGAACTTTGACAGTCCTTTGTGCTTGGCTTTGTCGAGCGCGGCGTCGGCCCAGTCGGTGGTGTCGTCGTGAGTCAGGGCCAGCCCGCGTGCTCCGGCTTGATAGTACGTCCGCAGCACGACCAGCGAATTTTCGATCGCGTTGCCCCCTTCGATGGAAATCAGTGCGGAGATTTTTTCCGCCTTGTGATTCCGGTCGAGATCGGCGGTCGAACCGGCCCATTCCACAGCGTCCGCGTGCCGTCGCACCAGCCGAGCGATCTGGTCGATCTGCTCCAGCGTCTCGCGGACGGCGGTCCCTTTCTTCACGCTTTCGGCGGAGACGTAAGTCGCAAAGAACTCCGCTCCGACGCCACCCCGACGCAATCGCGGGATATCCGTATGCAACTTTGACTGCGGTGCGTTGAGATCGACCGAATCCGCCGTCAGGTCTGCCCGCTTGCGAAGTTGCATCGCGAGGTTGTTGTGCCCGTCGAACACAAACGACTGCCGGTGCAACGTGAGCGCCTCGTCGGTCATCTTGGTCGGCTCAGCGGCCGAGCAGACGATCGCTCCGCAGACCACTCCCAGCACCGCGAACCCGCTCCGGACACTTCGCCATCCTTGTTTCATCACAAAGCCCCTGCTGCGTTGTGGAAGGCCGGTCGTTGTGTCGTCGCGCGTGCAACGTCCCCGAACATCAACCGGACTTCACGTTCGCGGATTATGGGTCGCTTTGTGAGTTTTCCATGAAGGCATTGTGAGGTCTTCGCGTAGGCCGTAGCCGACGCTGCCGGCATCGGCGGTGGATGCTGACAGCATCCACCACGACGTTAAACCTTGACGGTTATGACGATTGCAAGGCGTCACAACCCTTAAATTCTCGTTAGCCGGCAGGGTTTCATTCGTCGGAACAAACGGCACGTCCGATTCCTTGGGAAGACTCGACGATCCGACATCAAGGCACGGAAACTCAAAATGGGCAGATGGAAACGACTCTTCGCCGGCGTGTGCTGGGTGGCACTGCTTTGCAATTCGCTGCTGAGCGCGGAATTGCCGGCTCCGCTTGCGGCTCAATTCCCTACCGAAGCCAGTGACGTCACGCAGCGGATCGAGCAATTGCAGCAGCGGCTCGATCGGCTCGAAGCAGAGAACGGACAACTCCGGCAGTCGATGCTCCAATCGCAAGGCGGTTTGAGCCAGAGAGTCACGCCGGCCAACGCCGAGATGTGGAACGCTGACACAGCTTGTCCACCGGCCTGTCAGTGCCCCGTCTGCGCGGCGGCGAAGGACGGCAAGGGCGATTGGAAAACCGGTTGGAATAACGGCATTGAATGGGTCTCGCCCGACAAAGCGTTCAAGGTTCACATCGGCGGGCGAACTCAATTGGATTTTGTCGGCCTGAACGCTGAGAGCGGTGCGTTGGCGGGGGCCGGAGGCGGCTCCGGATTTCCGGCCGGAGTCGGCACGGGCAGCCCAAACCACGACGATGATGCGGTCGTGTTTCGACGCGCTCGTCTGCGTGCGGATGGCACGATCTTTGAGACGATCGAATATGTGGTGGAATACGATTTCGTGAATTCCCTGCGCGTGGATGCTCCGACATCGACGGCGAACACGGCCAACATTCCCGCGCCGACGGATGCCTATTGGACGTTCAAAGAGATTCCGTGGTTCGGCAACTTTCGAGTCGGACTTCAGAAAGAGGCGATCGGCTTCGAGCATCTCACCAGCAGCCGCTTCTTGAACTTCATGGAGCGGTCTTACTTGCAAGACCTGTTCACGGGACCGAACAACAACGGCTTTTCACCCGGCGTCTCGCTGTTCAATAACTACGACGGCGACCGCGGCTTGTGGGCTATCGGCATGTTCAAGAACACCAATACGTCCAATCCGTTTGCGTTCGGCTTGGGGAACGGCACTTACTCGATGACGGGGCGGCTGACGTATTTGCTGATTGACGACAAGGAGTGCAATCAGTTGCTGCATGTGGGAGCCTCCGGCAGCATGCGTGATCCGGACGGCAATCTGATTCGCTTTCGCACACGCTCGTTGCGAAACGGTCCCGGAAACTTGGCGACCGTTTACGGAGATACCGGCACCTTCAACGCCGACAAACAGTACCTCGCCGGCATCGAACTGGTGGGCGTGTCAGGCTCATGGAATTTTCAGTCGGAATGGATTCGTTCGTGGAGCACGGATACGTCGAACTTCACTCCTCCGGCGGGCTTTCCCGGTGGCGGCACGAATGCGGCCGGAGCTGCCGGGACTCCGCATGGCACCTACATGTCGCAAGGTGGCTACTGCGAGGTGCAGTATTTCTTGACGGGTGAAGTGCGCGAGTATGACCGCAAGGCCGCTGCGTTCGGCCGTGTCACTCCGAAGCGCAATGCCCGCTGGAAGGGAGGCTGTTACGAACCCGGAGCTTGGCAAGCCGGTTTCCGTTATGGCTTCGCGGACCTCAACGACAACGGAATCAAAGGTGGCTACTTGAACGAGTACACGGTGGGCTTGAACTGGTTCCTGAATCCGAACATGAAGATTCAATGGAACTACGTTTTGACGCAACGCAATTTCGACAAAGTGATCGCTCCCGAAGCGGGAGCACGCGTCAACGACGGCCTCATCCACGGCTTCGGCATGAGACTGGCCCACGACTTCTAATCCGTGTCACAGGAATTAGCCGCGCGGCGCTAGCCCCGGTTACACGGCATGAACCGGGGCTAGCGCCGTGCGGCTCAGAAATCCAACTGAGCGCGCAGGCCGAAGATGTCGGCGGTGCTGTCGCCGTGGGCCTTGTTGTCCAGGAACGCGCGGACGTAATTGAATTGGATCTTGCTGTAGTTGTTGACGTACCAGTTCAAACCGAGCGTCATGTCTTTGAGCCGCCCGCCGGTGATGTCTTTACTGTTAAGGTCGATGTACGAGTACCGCGCCGCGACTTCCCAACCGCCCCAGCCCCACTCGCAGTCGTCGCCGCGATAGAAGCCAAACGGACGCTTCACTTGGATGCGGTCGATGCCACCCAGCTTGCGGTTGTACGGCCGATGCTCGCCGGTCAAGAAGTAGCCGACTTGAGCATACGCGCCGGGGAAGTACATGCTCTGACCGGTCGTTCGCGTTCCGAACAGCCACATCGCTTCAGACTGCACGGAGAGCGGGCCGTTGACCCACAGCAACTCGGAACCGACGAGATGATAATGCTCGATGCTTTGCGTCTTCGTATCGACGAAGAACGGCGTTCCATTGAACGCGCCGGGAGCCGCGACGCCTGACGTTCCGGCCGGAGTCGTTCCTCCCTGCTCGCCGACGAAGTATTCGGGAATCGTGCGGAACCTCATCGACTCGTCTTTCGGCGAGACGTAGTTGTACGCCGCTCCGACATGCAGATAGTTGGCTCCGTCGCATTCCCACCACGGCAGCGCCGTGATGCGACCGACTCCGGCATACCCACCGGTGTCCGACAATGATCCGCCATATTGATCTTGTCCCGGCCGGTATGCCGACGCGGCCCACGTCATCCGCTCATCCTCTGAGTAATTCCAGAAGCCGACGCCAATGTGCCGGAACGGCGTGAATGCCTGAAACAACACGGAGCGTTCGGCGAAGGTCGTGTAGCGGAAGCTCGACACCACTTCCAAAGAGAACGGCTGCTTCCATTGACCGACGCGGACGTTGCCCAGCACCGGGACTTTCGTGAACTCCATCCACACGTCGGTGAACGTCGGCCGGCCGAAGAACGCGAAGTCCATTTGCAGGAAGTAATTCATATTCGGCAACACCGCTCCGTTGGCCGAAAGCCGTGCTCGGCGAAACGCCGCTCCGTCCCGAATGTTGCCGTTGCCGGCTCCGTCGAGATCGTTGATCGCCGCGATGTTGTTGTCCGACTGATGGAACCAGGCCGAGTCCACTTGAAACACGCCATGCACTTCAACCGACGGAAACTTGGGCTTCGATAAGCCGTCTTTCATCGCGTTGAATTCTTGCCGCAACATCTGGAGTTGCTGCTCTAACGGAATCTCGGCCGGTGGAGCGGCCATCTCGTTATTGACCGCGACCACATCCGATTGAGCGACGAGCACGTCGCTTTCTGGCTGAGCGTTTGCTGAGGCAATGCTGCGGAGGGTCCAAGGCAACTCCGCCTGCCCGAACACCGTCAGGGGTGTCGAGCCAACGAAGAGTGCGATCCCCAAAATCGCGACGCACCCAGCGCAGCGCATGGTCATAAGACACCTCGGAAGGAAGGGCGGGAGCGACGAACAGCGAAGCTTGGAGGGATGTGGTCTCGCGAGACTTTTGAGACCGGTGGGAATGGAACGGGGTGGTACGAGAGGCCGCCGCGATGCGTCAACGCGCGTTCGGCAGAGAGTGCCTCAATTGGCATGTCACTTTCTTGAAAGCTTCTCTTCTGGCAATAGTTGCGGGTCGACGTGAATCAGCCGCAGGGCGCTAGCCCCGGTTAGGTTAAATCTGAACCGGGGCTAGCGCCCTGCGGCTGATTCACCCAACAATCAACACGAATGGCGGAGAGCCATCAGACTCCCAACCCGTTGTTCAAGCAGCGGCCGCCACTCTGCCAATTGCGTGAAGTTTGACGATCATTGAAGTTGTGACGGCGAGTAGCCGATCTCAAGGGACATCGAACAAATGCTGACCGGACCACCGGAGGCTCACGGAGGCTGAAGGCTTTTTCCGTAAGCCTCCGTTTTCGTTTGGGTCCGTCGAGGAAACACAGGTCGCCAGGGAGGGCGTCATGGTTTCGGTCAGAGCAATCTGGATGCTGGCGGTCATCATCGCCGCACTGGCTTGGACCGACGGAACGCTCGCGCTCGCCGAGAACTCTGACGCTGTCGTAACGGTCGGCGATCCCGATCGGATCTTCTTGCCCAACGACACCGCCAGCGAGATGTCCGTTTTGAACGACTTACGGAACCGCCTCGCCGCCGTTGAGAATCAACTCCAGCAGCGAGACGACGCTGACAAGATGAAGGCCGGCCAGTTTCCGACTCACAAGATCACGGGCTTCCTGCAACTGGATACGGCTTATTACTCGCAGAGCGAGAAGAACCGCGTCACCGTCGGCGATGCCCAAGACGGGACCGGCTTTCGTCGCGCGCGGTTCGCCGTGAATGGCAAGGTGGCGGAGTTCACGAACTATCAAATCGAGATGGATTTCGCGACGGCCGGACGTCCCAGCTTTTTTGACAACTACGTCGAGCAGGGAAACCTCCCGTTCTTTGGTGAAGTTCGAGCGGGTCATTTCCTGCAACCCTTCAGCGTCGATGCCATGAGCGGATTCCGCAGCCTCCCGTTCCTCGAACGCTCATTGCCCTTTCTGGCGTTTGTGCCGTTCCGCCGCACCGGCATCATGGCTTCCAACAGGACCGAGGATGAACTCACCCATTGGGCCTACAGCGTGTTCCGCACCGGTGGGTTCAACAACGCTCCGTTGGGAGACTCCCGATTCGCCACCGACTTTGGAGATTCCGGCGGCTATTCGTTCTCCACGCGCGTCACGCATTTGCTGCATTACGACGAACTCGAAGGAGACCGTTGCCTCTGGCACGTTGGGGGTTCGTATGACTTCAGCCAACTCGGCGCGAACGATGCCGTCGGCAGCGGCACCACGGGCAACGCGGGGAGTCCGCGACCGTTCTATCAGGCCCGCACGAGTGCCGAGTTCGGCCCTCTCGGTTTGTCGGACTTGGGTTCTAGCTTCGGCAGTGCCGTCAACGGAACGCCGCTCTTCGCCGACACCGGGCGTTACGAGGCCAACCATTTCAACCTCTTCGGTCTGGAGACCGTTTACCAAAACGGTCCGGTGAGCTTTCAGGCCGAGTACATGGCCACCTTGGTGGACAGTGTGGTCGGGCCAGTGTTCTACCAGGGGGGCTACGCGCAAGCGGAGTGGCGTTTGACCGGCGAACATCGCGTCTACAATAAGAAGCTCGCAGCGTTCAAGAATCCGATCCCCTGCACCGACTTCATTCCGCTCAAGGGGGACGGCATTCGCGGTTGGGGAGCGTTCGCGCTGTGCGCACGTTGTTCGGTCGTCGATTTGAGGAATCCGGCAAAGCTCGACGGCCATTATTACGACTCCGCGGCCAACACGTTTACGGGGACCAATAAGGCGGGCAACGGACTCCTGACTGATACGACGCTTGGACTCACCTGGTTCTTGAACAGGCACACGAAAGTGCAAGTCAACTGGATCCATGCCATGTTGGACAACACCGCGAATGGCTTTAGCACCGCCGACCTCTTCGTCAGCCGCATTCAAGTCGATTTCTAATGTCACACGCTGCCAAGCAATCAGCTCCCCCCGAACAGCCTGCCGTCGATCCGACGTACTCGTTGTGGCAAATCACCGCGTATGCCTTGCGGCTGGGAACGCTGGGATTCGGTGGTCCGGTCGCGCTGGTCGGGTACATGCACCGCGACCTCGTCGAGCAGCGGAAATGGATCTCCGATGCGGACTACAAAGAAGGGCTGACGTTGGCTCAGTTGATGCCGGGTCCGTTGGCGGCGCAGCTCGCGATCTATCTGGGTTATGTGCATTACGGAGTGCTCGGCGCAACGTTGGTGGGAGTCGGCTTTGTGCTGCCGTCGTTCGTGATGGTCGTGGCGCTCGGCTGGGCCTACGTGGAATACGAGGGGCTGTCGTGGATGCAGTCCGTCTTCTACGGAGTTGGGGCAAGCGTCATCGCGATCATTCTGGTCAGCGCGTACAAGCTGACTCAGAAGACGATCGGCAAGGACAAACTGTTGTGGGGGATTTACCTCGTCAGCGGGCTGGTCACCGTCGTCACCGAGTCCGAATGGATTGGGATGTTCTTGGCAGCGGGAGCCCTGACGTGGTTTCTCAGGACGCCGCGAACACCTCGCCACGAAAAGACTGTTGAAGTGACAGAGTCAGGCTCTCCAGGATCGACGACTGCTCGCATTCTGGTCTCGCCGTTGGCCGTGGTCGCGGTGGTAACGAATGAAACGCTCCTGAAGATCGCCTTGTTCTTCACGAAGGCCGGAGCGTTCGTGTTCGGCAGCGGCTTGGCGATCGTGCCGTTTCTCTACAGCGGTGTCGTGAAGGAATACGAATGGCTCACCGAGCAGCAATTCCTCGACGCGGTCGCCGTAGCCATGATCACTCCCGGTCCGGTGGTCATCACGGTGGGCTTCATCGGATACATCGTGGGAGCGAAGGAGGGAGGAACCGTCGGCGGCTTCGAGGCTGCGACGGTGGCCGCTCTGGCCACGTTCCTGCCGTGTTATCTGCTGACGATCATTCCGGCTCCGTACTTTAAGAAGCATGGCAAACGTCCCGGCATCGTCGCCTTCGTCGATGGCGTGACGGCCGCCGCCGTGGGCGCGATCGCCGGAGCAGTCCTGGTTCTCGGCCGCCGCACGATTTTTGGTGACGGCTGGTCGCCGGAGATTCCCAAAGTCGTGATTCTCATCGTCACGCTCGGCCTGTTGCTGAAGTTCAAGAAACTGCCGGAGCCGGTGATCATTTTGGGTGCGGCGATTGTCGGGTTGTGCCTGTTTCCGCTGGTGCATCATTGAACGAAACTGGCGAGCGGCGACACGATGAAGAACTTGGCGTAGCCGCATTCGCCAGAATGCGGGCGTTCTACGACGTTCGACCCGCGTTCTGGCGAACGCGGCTACTTGAATCGCATCGGCAACTTCGACACAGTAATCGTCCCTTCCAAAGGAACCCTCAATGAGTGCGATGACCATCGAAGTTTGGGATGCGACCGGAAACAAGAAACAAGTCGTCGAAGTCCCGTCGGATGCGGCGGTGAATCGGCTGATTGCCGTGCTGGTGGATAAGCTCAACCTGCCGCGCAACAGCCCGGACGGCCAGATGATGAGCTACAAGTTTCATCATCGAGCCAGTGGCCGGCAGTTGCTCGATACCGAGACGCTGGCCAGCGCGAGCGTGAAAGACGGCGACATCCTGCGACTGCAACCGGAGATCACGGCCGGTTCCTTTGGAGTGCGGCGAGTCATCGCCGCATTGGATCTGCCTTTGGATCTTTCCGTCGTGTGTTCGATCCAAAGCGGTGCTGACACACCGCACTCCAAAGCGTGGCAACCATGACGGACGTCTTGCGTCTCACGGACGTTGAAGAGTCTCAGAACGGCCGGTTCTCGCGGTTCGAGTTGATCGGCTGGTGGGATCAAGAACGCTTGGCCGCGTCGAAAGTGCTGGTCATCGGAGCCGGTGCGATCGGTAATGAGTTGGTCAAGAACCTCGCGTTGCTGGGTATCGGCAACGTTTTCATCGCGGACTTGGATCGGGTCGAGAACTCGAACTTGTCGCGGTCGGTGCTGTATCGCGAGTCGGATATCGGGCGTCCGAAGGCCGAAGTCGCGGCGGCTCGCGCGAAAGAGATCTATCCGGGGATCAAAGCCTCGTCGTTTGTCGGCAACATCGTCTACGACCTGGGCCTCGGAGCCTATCGCTGGGCCGACGTGATTCTCGGGGGGTTGGACAACCGCGAGGCTCGTGTGGCGATCAACCAAGCGGCGGCGCGAGTCGGCCGCATCTGGATCGACGGCGCGATCGAACGCTTGGACGGCGTTGCACGTGTGTTCGATCCCGCGCTCGGCCCGTGCTACGAATGCACGATGAGCGAAACCGATTGGAAGATGCTGGAGGCTCGGCGAAGTTGTGCGCTGCTGACTCGGCAAGAGATGGAACAAGGCAAGGTGCCGACCACACCGACGACCGCGTCGGTGATCGCCGGCATTCAATGCCAAGAGGCGGTCAAGCACTTGCACGGCTTGGAGACTCTGGCCGGCCGCGGCTTCGTCTTCGAGGGGACGTCGCATCAAAGCTACGTCGTCAACTACACGCGCCGCGACGACTGCCCGACTCACGAGGCTTATGAACCGATCGTCGTGAAGCCGTGGTCGGTCGCGACGATGACAGTTGGTGAGTTGCTGGAACACGCGCGAGCCGAAGTCGGCGAGGGGGCGATCATCGAACTGAATCACGACGTGCTCAAATCGCTCGAATGCCCACGCTGCCTGACGACCGAGCCCTCGTTTGCATCGCTGGGCAAGATCACCGAGCAGCAAGGCCGTTGCCCAAAGTGCAACGAGCCGCGCGTACCGCACTTGTTTCATTCGCTCGACGGCCGCGAAGGGATTAACGATCGAATGTTGTCGGAGATCGGCGTGCCACCGTGGGACATCCTCGGCGTCCGTCGCGGAATGCAGCAGGTCTTCTTCGAGTTTGGTGGAGATCAATCGGTGGTGTTGGGATGACACG
Source organism: Planctomyces sp. SH-PL62 (assembly GCA_945893075.1). Classification (GTDB taxonomy): domain Bacteria; phylum Planctomycetota; class Planctomycetia; order Planctomycetales; family Planctomycetaceae; genus SXKJ01. Next base: position 26,874 of record CAMDDX010000071.1, read on the forward strand.
TTTCGGCTTACGCGGAAAGGGATTGCAATCTTGATATCGCAATTTGCGATATCAAGTTTGGGATTCCGCCCCCAAGGAACAATTCATGGCAAAGAAAGAAGGACAGTGCTCGCTCACCTCGAAAGGCGCGAGGGGCTGCTGTCTTCGCACCAACGGTGCGACACTCGAAAGCCCAGGGCATCGCCCTGGGTACACGTCGCGAAAACACGCAGTCAGCCCCAACGGGGCGCGACTCGGAATTGTGAGGTCGAGTTGCGCCCCGCTGGGGCTGAGAGTCGTCATGGTCCGTAAACCCAGGCCGTTGGCCTGGGCTATCGAGTTTCGCACCTTCGGTGCTGTCAATCGGATCTTTGATATCGCAAATTGCGATATCAAAGATCGGACGTGGCGGCCACCGAACTCCGGCGTTGTTTTTTTTGCGGAACACGGCGTGGCCATTCCGCGCAAGGGCACAAATGGAACAGGCGAGCGGGGCGGCGTCAGCCCCCCGGTCCAGCGACGAACGCACCGGGGGGCTGACGC